>JAZDKW010000028.1:0-35609 GCA_043802665.1 Patescibacteria group bacterium | reverse complement strand
ACCTTGGCGTAAAAGCTCGGTTGGCAGCTGCTTCTGGCACCACTGGGTTTGAGGCCTTAGACACCGTAATCTGTTCCATAGATGCGGCGGGGAATGTTACTGTTAAAGGGATTATTACCAATAACACTATTACTCCAACCATCTCTGGCGCTACCAGTAACACCTTGACCGTTAAGTCAGGGGCCTTAGTCGTTGAGACATTAGGTGTGCCTGCTACAGGCAATGTAGTAGTCAATACCCAAGATATGATCGTGGGTACCTATTCCTTTAATGCAGTTGCTTCTGGAGAAGATCTGACTATGTCATCCTTTACTGTCACAGATACTATGGATGCTACATCTGGTGAAAGTGATGACTTTGTCAACTGGGAATTGTGGGCCGACTTAACTGCCGGCACCAATTCTTCTCGGGGAGATGTCTATGAGACTAAAATCTCTGACACTGAAAATCCCACCAGCGATGCTGGTGATGCTACGGATACGCAAGCCTTTACTCTAACAACTCCCTTGGATATAGCCAAAGGAACTAGCATAAAAGTTGTTTTAGTTGCTGATGTAGCATCTGGCGCTACTGCCGGTGGTACTCATATTTTTGAGACCGCCAATGGCACTTGCGCTTCAGTATCTGGTAAAGATACTGGTACTGATGTTGTTGAAACTGCTGCCGGTTTGTCTACCGATGCCACATTGACTATTGCGGCTAATGGTAGTCTGACTGCTTCTGTAGCAGCCAGCAGTCCAACAGCAGCTCTGATGATTGCAGGTAGTTCTAACTACACGACATTAGGCGCCTTCGACTTGGTGGCATCTGATGAAGCCTATACTGTGACCAAGGTTAGCATGGACCTCACAGCTGGCTGGGATTCAATGAATATGCTCAAACTTAGCTACCCAACCAAATCATCGGGCACTAAGACCAAAGAAGTTTCAGTTAGTAGTGCAGCCATTATCTTCGACAACATTGATATGTATGTACCGAAGAATGGTCGGGCAACCATGACAGTTTCTGGCACTGCTGGCAGAATCGGTACTGGTGGTAATGGCGTCTTCGGCGATACAATATCGTTGATCTTCGACACATCCGCTGCCGGTGAATTTGCCGCTGTTGGCGAAGGTTCCGGTGCTGCCCTAACAGGTAGCAATGTCGGAAGCCAAGAAGCTGCCGAATCGATGTACTTGCACAACAGTGTGCCGACTATTGCAGCTGCCAATCCTACTGGTACTGGAACTATCCAACCAGGCAGTGTGATTGACCTGTATAAGTTCAAAGTAACTGCTGATGCGGCTGGTGATATCGCGATCAAGAGATTGAATTTCACTGTTTTCATCACGGATGCAAGCACTACTACAGCAACTACTGCTGATTTATCAACCTTTACCTTCCTCCGGGATGGTGTGGATATCAGTGGGAGCGCGATGATTCTTGATGACACCACTGCTACTGCGGCAGTAGATCTCGAGGCAACCAACTATATCGAGAACAATATCTCTAGTACAGTTGAGGTAATATTTGGCAATACCGGTATTACTGGCGAACAGTTAATTTCTGCTGGCCAAACTGTTACTTACACCCTGCGGGCACTCTGTGGTACTGGCTTCACTACAACTGATGCCATCTCCACATCGCTGGTTACTGATACCGCCAGACAAACTGCGGATCACTACTACTTGGGTGATACTGATGTAGGTGCATCTCCTCAGATTGATGTTGGTTTGCAGACGACCGGTGAGCATACCGCTACTGCATACAAGTTCATCTGGTCAGATCGTTCTACTCTAATTCACCTTTCTACCTTCCCTGACTCCACTTCGACGTCAAGTAGTTCGGGTGACTGGACGAACGGTTTCTTGGTCAATAACTTCCCGTTGTCAGGTTACGGCTTTACTCTCTAAGGAGTTAATCTGTAATGCATGATGATCGGATAGTTTAATCATCAAGACTGTACCAAAAGAGCCCTTCGGGGCTCTTTTGGGTATCTAAAACAACAATCCCCACCCTACCTCCCCTTTGCAGGGGAGGGGCAACCAACCAAATTCCACTCCTCTCGGAGGAGGGGCGAGGGGGAGGAGTGTATAAATACATACCCCAACGGCTCAATACCGTTGAGCCGTTGAACATTCATCTTATACAAAAAATATATTATAATAATGGGGTAGCTATATCAGTAGAAATAAGGTAAAACACATGTTTACAGATTTATTTATGGATTTTTTGCGGAGATATTGGTGGGGAGTAATCGGGGTTATTGTATTACTTGTTGGCGGTATCTGGTGGTATAACGATAGCCAAAAAGTCGAGGTTAGCGGTTATAAAATTTCAGCTGAAGCATACAAAGCGGTTGAATATTATACAAATGGAGAGATAGACAAAGCCGAAGCCCAATACAAGACTGTAGTGGCGAAACACCCTAAAGATTGGTTTTCTTGGAATGGGCTGGGCAATATCTACCGGGATCATAATTTGTATGGTTCAGCCGAAGAAGCTTACCTTAAAACGTTAGCTATAAATCCAAAGTTTGAACAAGCTTATCGGAATATTTTCAACTTGTATTATTCGTGGTCTGAAAGAGATAAAGATCTGACTCAATTAACCAAAGCCGAGCCAATTTTGTTACAGGGCCTGAAATCAATACCTAAGTCACAAAGTATATTGGAAGACTTATGTACCTATTATGCTCAGACGAACGATCAACAGAAATTACAACAATATCGAGCTATCTTAGACGCCGTGCGCAATCCTCAACCTCAAACAAAATCTAACTCAATTTTGGAACCATTTATCTCAAAATAGTTATTTGATTATGGAGAAAAAAGCGAAGTGGTGGCGCATTGCTGATAGTAATATTCTGACCGATATTGCGGTTTGGTTGATTTTGCTTGTGCCGCTTTTGGTTTACGTTGGTATTTACGAACCGTTCGGATTTGGCCGCTACGCTATGTTTATGTTTTTTTTGGCCATTTTGCTTTTAGGCAGTTTGTTCACTTTTGGCGGTGGCGCAGCCAGCCGACTTGTCCGCCATAGCTCGCAGAGCGAAGGCGGGAGCCTTGGCGTAGACTGGTGGAAGCAACCCATTATTTGGCTGATAGGTATCTGGTGGTTGGTAGCTATTTTAGCCTCTATGGCCGGTGTCAACCCAGCCCGGAGTTGGTGGGGAACGGTTACTCGGGCAGAGGGTCTATTCTTTCTCACAGGCTTAATTATTTTGGGGATAAATCTGTTGGTATTGGTGCGGCGGGAAGCTGGCTGGCTGAAAATATTCTCCATTATGACCTGGGTGGGGGCAATATCTAGTTTGTACGCTTTATTACAGCCACTCAAACTGCCGCTCATGCTTACTATTGCCGATACGGGTCGAGCTTCTGGGTTAATGGGCAACCCCATATTTTTTGGGCAACTACTACTACTGACGATATTTTTCACCCTCTATTTTATCTATACCACCAAGGGCAAATTGCGCTGGGCGTATGTAGCTAGTTTGTTACTCCAGTTGATCGGTTTATTGATGACCGTTTCCCGTGGCCCCTTAGTGGGGTTGGCTGTCGGCGTTGTGGTGTGGGGGATCGGCTGGTGGTTCCTCCATGGCCGGACGAATGTACGCGTGCGCTGGCCTTGGCTGATCGGTGGTTTGGCAACCATAGTAGTGGTAGTGGGCAGTCTGTTATACCTCTGGCCCCAGCAGTGGCAACGCTTGTTTGTGTTAGGGGATACTTTTAGGGCTCGGTTGAGTATTTGGGAGACAGCCTGGCGGGCGATTATGGCCAAGCCGTGGTTAGGTTATGGCAATGAAAATGCTCGGTATGGATTAACTCATTTTTATCAATCCGGCCTCGGTGATATTAGTTTGGGCGAAACTACCGCCGACCGGGCGCACAATTTGATTTTGGATCAACTACTCATAAACGGCTGGATTGGCTTAATAATTATGGTGATAGTGATGGGTTGTTTGCTGTGGTTGCTTTGGCGCCGCTTTCGTTTGGCCAAACAGCAGGGTAATTTAGCTTTGGCAGTATTAATCTGGTCGCTCTTGAGCACCGCGGTGGCTTATCTCATCGCTATTATGTTTGCCTTCGATGTAATAACCACATCTGTTTACATTACCGTTATCATCGCAGGGATTATCTTTTTTGTTTCACCTGAATTGCCGGTGTCAATAAAACTTCCCCTAATTTATCCGTTAACTGTTTGCCTGGTATTGGTTGGGCTGACTTTCTTTGATATCAAATATCTAGTGCCGGCTTGGAGGATCGGTCAGGATGTCAAATCCGCCCAGACCGCCGTGAAGCGCAATGACTACCGGGGCGCCAATCAGTTCTATGCCAAAGCCCAAGAACCCATTAATCCTTATCGATGGTCTTATCTAACTACTTACCCTCCCTTTGCTCGCCAATATGCTTTATTGCTTATTGATGCCAAGCAACTAACCCCAGCTAATGCAATAATCGCGGATGGCATTCGAGTGTTAAACAATATCCAGAAAAACGAGCCAGATCGTGTGGGGTTATTTATAGAATACCCCATCCTTTATGCCGTAGGGTCATATGTGGACCCTCGGTACGAAGTCAATGTTCAAAAATCTTTTGACGAATTGATCAAGGAATTCCCCAATCATGAGTATCTCTATGTGCGAGAGGCCCAATCCTTAATTGGGATAGGAGAATATAGCGAAGCCAAGCAGGTGCTTGATCGGGCCGCTCAATTTAAATCAGTCCCGCAGGAAGTGTGGTTTTGGCGGGCCGTCGTTCGAATCAAACTTGGTGATTCTGACCAAGTTGCTATCACCGATGACCTGCGACAATCAATGGCAATTAATCGCATCGTCACTTCCGATCCGGATGTGATACGCCTGGTGGTGAACTATTTGGTACAGGTGCGAGAGTGGCAACTTGCTGCCTCTTATCAAGAAAAATTGGTAGATATTGTACCCAATGATTTGACTGAACTCTCAAATCTTCTTACTATTTATCGATCCGAGGGGAAATTAGATGATGTGGTTCGCATAGCGCGGGAGATCGTAGCAATGGATCCCACAAAACAGGCAGAAGTAGAAAAGTTTTTGCAGAGTATTGGTCGGATTTTGTAGAATTGGTATGATAGATTCATGACGAAGAAAAAAAATAATTTTAGCTGGGCTTATTCCGGATTGGCCATGGCCCTGATTGCTATTATTGGGTTTGCCATGTGGTGGCAGTTGCCAATCAATAAATTAAGAGCTGATAATATATCGGAATATACGATTACGGCTGAATTGGGGAGTGACCAACCAGCAAGTGTGTCGCAAAAATATGATCAAAGAATTGCCCAGTTTACCCTGTCCACCGATAGTCCTGATCCAGTAAAATTAAGTGCCTTAGAATTTTATGCCCTCGGCAATTTAAAGAATAAAATTGTTCGCAAATTTAATTTAGCTCCTTTGCGAGTCAGATTGAGCGATGTCATATTAGGTGTGGGGGATATGTGGACCTACGATTATGGTAGTATCAAACAATTAGTTCACTTAGAACAACCCATAACTATTGCTAAAGATAGCCCGGCAGTAATTGATGTATATGTTGATCTCTTCTATCAACACGACATGAATTTTGGAGTTTCTTTGATTGGCATTGATAGCCCATTGTTGGTAGAAGGAATTCCACTCAACGCCTATATCCGCAAAATCAAGGTCTTTTAAACCGGTCTGTTGTCATTCTGGGGAAGCCGATGGACATTAGCTGACTCCAGAATCGTATAACCCAACGGCTCATGTATGAGCCGTTTAAAAAAGTGCAAAACTAAGCGGCTTCCAGAGCCATTTTTTCTTCTGGACGGCTAAGCGGGGGAGTGTTAAACTTGGAATATGCCAAAGCTCAAGATCATCACCTTTATTGGCACGCGGCCAGAGATCATCAAGCTTTCCCTGGTCATAAAAAAGCTGGATGCTCTACCCGATGTCCAACATATTTTAGTGCATACAGGACAAAATTTTGCTCCCAATATGAAAGATGTCTTTTTTGAGGAGTTAGGCCTTAGAGCACCCGATTATTCTTTTGATGTCAAAGCCGACACCTTAGGCAAACAGATTGCCAATGTTATAGAGAAATCCGAGGAGGTGCTTAAAAAAGAGAAACCGGATGTGTTTTTGATCTTGGGTGATACCAACAGTGCTCTATCTTCGATTATGGCGGCACGGCTGGGTATCCCAATTTTACATATGGAAGCTGGTAATCGCTCTTTTGATCGCCGAGTGCCGGAGGAACAAAATCGCCGCATGATCGACCATATTAGTACCTGGCTCTTCCCATATCGCTTTTATCCGCGGGAGAATTTGGTGCGTGAAGGGATCAACCCCAACAAGATTTTTGTGACCGGCGATCCTTATATCGAAGTTTTGAATTATTATTTGCCTCACGCGAATACTGATGCCTTGGAAAAGCTGGGTGTGGCAAAAGGAGAATATTTCTTGGCTACGACTCACCGCGAAGAGAACGTTGAAAATGAAATGGCATTAAAAAATATTGCCAATGGTCTTGCCATGGTTGCGGGGGAGTATAACCAGCCGGTAATTTGGAGTTTACATCCACGCACTTTAGTTAAAGTGAAAGAATTGGGTATCAAACTACCGGACAATGTCAAAATTATGGAAGCGATGGGCTTTATGGATTTTCTGACCTTAGAGAAGAATGCTCGGTGTTTAATTAGCGATAGCGGGACGGTGCCACAAGAAGGAGCTGTCATGAAAGTACCTTCGGTAGTTATTCGCACAGCTATGGAACGGCCGGAAGTATTGGAAGAAGGCGCCACTATTTTGAGTGGGGTAGCAAGCCCCGAAGATATTTTGCGCGCGGTGCGCACAATGTTTACAGTACCAGTAAATTGGCTCAATCCATACGATAATGAGGGTAGTCCTTCTGATCGGATGGTAAAATTCATTATGTCGTACAAGCAACAATTGTATTAACATATTAGGTCAGTTCCCCTCCTGCCAGAGGAGGGGTTGGGGGAGGTGGGAGTATAAATTATTTATTATGAATTTATATAACCCCACCTAACCTCCCCTTACCTAAGGGGAGGAACTAACCCTCTAACCACTAATCTCTGAGCAAAGTCGAAGAGTCACATTCGTCATTCTGGCTTGCCCTCCATTGTCATTCCCGCGGAGGCGGGAACCCAGACAGAACAATAAACAAAACATTTTATTTCAACCTGGATTCCCGATCCCGACTACGCCAAGGCTACGACGGGCAGGCAAGTCGGGAATGACAGAAGAGTGAGTGTTATATCTAATCTCTAAGCAATCATGAATCCCGTTAGAAGCACACTGGCTATAAACTGTGAACTATGCACCATTTAATTAGTCAATTATCATTGAAGAATATATTTGTTAAACACGGAAGCGGTGGCGCTTCCTGCTTCTAACGGGATGAAAGTCTTTATCACCGGCATCACAGGAACTTTAGGCAAGGAACTGCTCCACCGTTTTTACAATGAGTGGGAGATTACAGGTTATTCTCGCGATGAGCTAAAGCAAGCTCAGCTCCAGCGGCAATATCCCAATGTCACTTATAAAATTGGCGATATCCGGGATTATGATGCCTTGCATCAGGCGATGGTAGGGGCAGATGTGGTCATCCATGCTGCTGCGATGAAGCGGATTGAGGTTTGCGAAGATAACCCGATTGAAGCAATTAAAACTAATGTCTTGGGGACAGAAAATGTGGCCCGGGCAGCATTTTACCATGGCATTGCTAAGGCGATGACGATCGGGAGCGACAAGGGCGTAGACCCGGTAAACGCTTATGGGATGACCAAAGCTTTACAAGAAAAGATCTTTATTTCTTACGGCTATAATTGTGTGCGGTATGGCAATGTGTTTGGTAGCCGGGGAAGTGTTGTGCCGTTGTTTTATCAGCAAGCTCAGAAAGGCGAACAGCTGACGGTCACTGACCCGAATATGACGCGGTTTATTTTAACCATTGATGAAGCCATTGATTTAATTATGTTAGCCCTCAATAGTCCCATGCGAGGGGATATATTTATTAAACGGTCTCCAGCGGCTCGGCTGGGTGATATCGCCGCCGCTTTTTCTAGTAATACAAAAGTTATTGGCAAGATGCGAGGAGAAAAGTTGCATGAAGCCCTGATTTCTTCAGAGGAATTCACTCGGCTGACCGAAGCGGAAAATGGTTATGTGGTGATTGGCAGAGATTTAGTGCGATCGGAATATGGTATTGCCTATACTTCCGATCGGGAGCGGTTACTCTCGGTGCCGGAAATCCAACAATTAGCAGCCAAAGTGCTGGGCGTTCCACAAGCTACCGAAACCCTGACGATGTCTGCGCCGGTCCAACCAATTCTTAAACAAGAATGATGTCGGGAGTAAAACCTAAAGTCGCCATTTTGGGAGTTACCGGCATGGTCGGTAACTCAATTTATCAAACTCTGCAAGACAGATGCGATTTATTGTTGGTTTATCGGAATAAAGAAAAATTAAATTTATTAGATCAGCGACATGGAGAAGTAAATCAACATACCACTTATCTGCTAGATTTAGATATTGTCTATCGAGAGTATCTTAAGAACTCTGCGAAGGGAACACTGTTGAGTCCAACCCTGACTAAATTAGTTAATGAGTTATCAACTTGCGACTGGGTGATCAATGCTCTGGCGATTATTACTCCATATTGCGAAATCGACCCCGGCCTCACTTTTTTTATTAATAGCGCTTTCCCGCATCTTTTGGCAGAAATACTGGGCTCTAAACTCATTCATATCGCTACTGACTGTGTGTTTAACGGCTCCATAGGGGCGCCTTATGATGAGATGGCTCCTAAGCTCCCTGCCGATGTTTATGGCTTGTCTAAGGCCCTCGGGGAGCCCCCTAAAGCCCTGGTAATCAGGACTTCTTTTATCGGATTGGAGTTAACTGGCAATCGGAGCCTGCTAGGTTGGTTAATTAGCGAGAAAGGCAAAACCGTCAATGGTTACACCAATCATTGGTGGAATGGAATTACTGCGCTGGAGTTTGGCCATGTCTGCCAAAAAATTATTAATCGCGAAGTGACGCCAGAACCCGGCGTCTACCACATTTTTTCAGAAGATATTACCAAACACGATTTATTGGTGAAATTAAATCAGAAATTCAATTTGAATTGTAAAATCAATCTCGTAGCAGCACCCGTGGCAATTGATCGCCGCTTGCGCACCATCAAAGACCTCAACCAACAACTGCAGATTCCCTCCCTTAGCTGCATGATGGAGGAGCTTAATGATTTCAGTGCGGTGGTCTCTAATAAATCGCCAGTCAAAGCATAATTATATATTGCCCCTATGAATTTTTTCGCACAACGGGAGATTATCAACCCAGATACTGGCACTGATTCATCCCAAGCGCATAAGGCATTAGGGTCTATGTGTCATCGAGATGATGATCTCTTGGATATTGTTCAAGCTCTATCCGTACCCAGTAATCGACGTCTCTTGGGCAAGGGGCTGATCAACCAGTTAAATCGCAAATATCTAATTTTGAAAGAGTTGCTGGTCGGCAGAATTGGGCTAGTAGACTTTTGGGCCAACATTTTACCAGATGCTTTCAGTACTCAACTTTTCCCACTCTCCCGAAGAGACCAAGATGCCCAAATAGTCTTTCGCATTCTATTTGGAGAACGCGATCGTGACCCCCTTAAATTATTAGATCTTCGCCTCCATTATTTACCATCTAGTGAATTAGGCAGCCGAGATCAGTATCTGCATCTGTTGGGCGCCATCGCTCTAGTTCAGGAGATAATTATATCCGACCAGTATGCCGCTCATGAATTTATATCCGGTGACGCGGTAGTGATTGATGCAGGTGCCAATATTGGTGTCTTCTCCCTCTTAGCGTCATCCATTATGCAACGTGGGCGCGTCTATGCTTTCGAACCCTCTGCCTTAACCTTTGATCTACTTAGGAGAAATGTTGTGGCTAATCATCTCCAAGACAGGGTTTTTATCTATCACCAGGCCCTTGGCGACAGTCGGGAGATGAAGCCACTAAGAATCAGTCAGGGTATTCTCCAGACTGACAATGTGATGGCTGATAGCCCGTTCATACAGGGTCGCGAGGGGGGACTGATAGACACGGAAATGGTAGAGGTCATCACCATTGATCATTTAGTAGAACAAGAGCAAATTAACCGGATAGACTTCATTAAGGTTGACACTGAAGGGTATGAGCGGAAAATCATTCTGGGCGCTGCCCAGACCATTCGGCGGTTTTCTCCCACTATTGTTTGCTCTGCTTATCATTTAGCTTCCGATGAAGAGCAAATTCCTCAATTAATCAGATCCATCAACCCCCGCTACCATTACCGCCTTGATAGAAAGGATGAGAAGGTCCTCATTTTTTGGGTGTAGTTAATTTAGGGCTAAGTTCCACCCCGGCATTTATAGGTGGTTGTAGTGCCGCGAACGCCAGCGCCGATAAAAGCGCACGAATGGTCTCACCGGAAATGCAAAAATGCTTCTGATTATTTTTTTGATCTTAGCCCGGTTGTAATTATATCGGTATTGCGGCTTAACATCTTTAGACACCCGTACAGTGCTGTTCGGCTGGGTTAGAACCAGGATTTCTCTGTTATCTCTGTGGGAGTTAAGCCTAACCCCCAACTGGAATCCCTGAATCGTAGCATAACTCATGATCTCAGGTTTCTGCTTAATCGGTATCTCTAACACCACAGTGCTACCCAAACGGAATATATTGGCCAAGGCCTCCTGTAGATTAGTAACGTGGTGGAGCATATTAAGTGCCAAGACAATGTCGTAGCGGTTAATATCGCTTAAACTTGCTATGTCGCCCTTTTCAAATATGGTCTTTGATCCTTTCAACCAAGCAATCTGGTTAGCCACAGCGATCGCATCGCCGTTGATATCTATGCCCTTGCAACTTTTTGCCCCAGCCTGCTCGGCTCTGAAGACGAAGAATCCATGAAAACAGCCAATGTCTAATATGGTCTTGTCCTTAAAATCAATGACTGACCCGATCCTCTGCCAAGTTAGGTCTGATTGAGAATAACCCCGGATGACAAGACCGGATATTAGTTCAATATCCTGGTAATATTTATCGTGGGGCATCTTGTCAAGGTCAGACATAAGGCAAAGGTCCCGCCAACGTGAGGACCATTTTGCCAGGGGCACGAATTCAAAACCATTGGTGGTGTCAACCAAGAGAGGATCCTTGGACTTGGCTACAAAGTCGTGCAGGCACCGGGTGGTCACCCTAATCTTATCTTCGGAATGAGGGAATGGTTCCCGGGTGACAGGGCTTTTGGAGGCCTGCCGCTGGCGCATAACATGCGGTGCCGCAAAGCACAGGCAAAGTTGGATATCTAAATTTAATCTCTCCTTCAGATGCTCCAAGGACGGGCCTTGGTATCCGTCCATTACTATAAGCTGCCGAGGGCTGTGGTTAACCCTGTCTTGTAGTCGATCGAGGAAAACCTGATATTGTTGGGGAGGATCCGAAACTCTGGCCAATAGATCATACTCTATATATTGACCCTGCTGATGAGAGGCATACCACTTGGCAAATGTGGTTTTGCCAGCCCCGTAATCACCCAAGGCAATGAGCAACTTTTTTTTATTGGTTTTGTCCATTCTGGTTATTCAAAAATAAAGTATGGAATGTAGCGGCATTCTTGTCAGCGTTATGATATTTAAAAAATGTGGCTTTAGCATTATGCGCGAGATGATCAATTAATGGTTGGTCTTGGAGCAGTCTTTTAATAGCCGTTTTTAGTTCCTCAATGTCTTCTTGGTCTACGATGTAGGCAAAATGATTATCCCGGGCATATTTAACCAAGAAGGTGGAAGCAGGTGCATGGATTAAGATAGGTCGGCCGGTGATCATATACTCGGTTAATTTACCGGGGGTGGCAGTATTGATTATGTCCGGACCTTTTGTGTGCCATGACAAGGGCAAAAACAATATATCGGCTTGTCCTTGGATCCTGGGCATCTCGCTATTAGGAACCACGCTCAATTCTAGTTTAGAACTATCGATTCCCACTGATTTGAGATATTCCTTGGGTTGGGGGGTGTAAATTTTCAGGCGGATGTCGAAATCCGGCATATCATCTATAGCCCGGATAAGATTTTTTATACTACGGATTTGCGGCCAATAAATATTACCTACAAAAACGATTGTGTATGGCAGATGAGGTTGAAAAGTAGTTTGCGGTTCCAGATAAGGTTTAGGATTAGTAGAATTATATAACACGATGATTTTATCGACAATTTTATTGCCATATCTCGATCGGTAGAACTCTTTGGTGCCTTCATTTGTCACAATGATTTTGCTAGCGGATTTAATCAGGCGTGGTTCCAGCCAGTTTGCGAGCAAGGTTCCGGTCAGGGGGTAAAAATTGCCCTTGTAGAGATCAAATAAGTAAAGATAAAACGGAATTTTGGTTGAACGATGGATATAGTAGGTTGCCGCCATCGCGGGGCCATAATCCGAAAACCCTACTATTAATTCGATATTTTTTTCTTTCACAATCCGGCAGCCCTCCCTAATGATTAAGGGGATTTGGCCTAAGATTAAGGGAGCCCCCAGAAGGGCTTTGACCAATTTATTCTTTTTAAGCAATCTTTTGAGCTGAGCCACCAGGTCCATTTTGACCGCGGCCGATAGGGGGGCTTTCACCCAAACTGGGAATAAAAAGGTATTACGGAGAAATTTCTTTAGTTTGACTGTAGGGTTGGTAGAAACTTCTTCGGGTGTAATTTCTTTCTCTTGCCGAGCGGCTTTGGTGGCGCCGGGGGAGTCGTAAAAAATGTATTCTCCCGGCAGCCAAGAACCGATTTTGGCCGAGATATTATCAATATTGTAAAAACTAGTCAGGATAGTGTACGATTCGGGTGGTAAGGTACTAATTAACTTGTACATAAACTGCGGAGCACCAGCTAGCGAAGGCGGCGCGTAAGATGAGATTAATAAAACTTTGCGAAAATCAGTTGCCATAAATTATGAGAATATCTAAACCTAAGAAAGTTATTTTTGTCATTAATAATTTTGCAATCGGGGGTGTCGAAAAGTTACTTTTGGACATCATTTCGCGGTTAGACAAGCAAAAATTCACTATTTCCATTGTAACAGTTTTTGGTTCTGGCCCCTTGGAATCCTCCTTCCGCCAGCTAAAGGTACCGATTTATTTCGTTGCTGGGAAATTCCCTTTCCACCATAAACGGTTGCCCTACAAGATTTATTGGCTGGTGATTGCCCCAATCATCTTGGCGAGATTAGTTTGGTGGTTCTGGCACCATCGGCCCGCGGTAGTAGTAACTTCTTTATACCAGTCAGATGTTTTAGGCATGCTAGCCAGTCGGTTAGCTGGTGTCCATGAACGGGTGTTGATCCACCATGACACTTACCCAGTGGGTCGCAGTAAGGCCTGGCTTAAGCGGAAAATCGGGGTAGGTTTAGCCACTAGAATTGTGGCAGTGTCGCAGACAGTTAAGGATTTTGTCATCAATTATTTTGGAGCATCGGCCGACCACGTCATAATCATTCCTAATGGTATTAATACTAATCGATTTAGCAATGGTGACAAATCTCCCGATTACTCTAACTTAGTTTTAGGTATGTTGGGCCGGCTGGAGTCGGTTAAAGGTCCGATGGTATTTTTGCAAGCCTTACAAATTTTGCAGATCAAATTCGGACTAACACCCCCAAGTCATTTAGGGGGAGAAGGCAGTTTAAGGTCAGAATTAATTAATTATGCAACTCAAGCCCAGTTATACAACCTCACTTTGGATGGAGAAATTCGAGATGTGCCTGATTGGCTAAGGAAGATCGACATCTTAGTTGTACCATCAATTAGGGAGGGGTTTGGGCTAGTGGTTTTAGAGGGTCTGATAGCCAAGAAAATAGTAGTGGCTTCCGACCTGCTGGCTCTGCACGATTTGATCAGTGACTATGACAACGGCCTTTTGTTTAAAGTTGGGGATGCAGCCAGTTTAGCCGAAATTATAGTTAATCTCCTTAGCAATCGTGAGTTATTTGCTCAAATCAAAAGCGGGGTGTGTCGCTGGCGGCGGGAAAAGAGACACATTTTTGATATAGCCAACGTGGCCACAGCCTACGACGCACTTTTGTTAGACCGGTCCTAGTCGCTGGACAGGAGGGTATGCTTGAGTCTCTCGATCCAGGGTTCCCGCAGTAGCCATAGGGCGGCCAGATAGACGATTATTGCTAATGCAGTGGTGAGGTACAGGTGGGTGCCAATCCTATCTAGTACGACTATACTGATCCCCATTAATCCGGTGGCGGCCACAATCTTTCCAAGCGCTCGGGTTATTGCCAGTCGGAGGCGCTGTCGCACAACATAATAGATAAATCCGTAAGTTACACCCTGGGAGGCAACAGCCGCCATAGCAGCTCCTACAGCACCCCATCGCGGTATCATATAAAGGCCAAGCCCTATAATCATTAGGGCACCAATGACGGACTGGATAATAAACTGACGCTGCATGTTATGAGCTAAGATTATATAGCTTACTATCACTGCCGGGAAGGTTATAACAATTACGAAAGATAACCAGCCCAGCACAGCGACTGATCCTAAATAATCTTGGCCATAGAGAAGTAAGACCAATGGCCGCCGAAGGAAAAACAACCCGGTTGTGAGCGGTATAGCGATAAGTAATGATAGTAGAATAGACTGTTCAGCTATAGACTTCATCTTGGGATCTTGTCTATGGACTAAACGCGAAAAAATCGGGAACAGACTTATCCCTAGAAGGGCTGGGATAGCCAGAAATATCTGGACCGGTTTTTGAGCAGCCGAATAAAACCCCAATTCGGTCGGTGTTCTCATCCACCCCAAGAATATACTGTCGGCGTAGGTTAACACTGCTCCCAGGGAATTAATAATAGCCAAGGGCCAAACAAACGATAAAATTCGCTTGGTTAATTGAGGCGTATAATTAACCAATATTTCCTTAATGTAATCTCTAACTACATAACCTGTAGCTATCAGCCCTAATCCACTACCCAGAGCGTAGGAAAATGCTAGAGTTGTCGGACTGGCTCTGTAACTAATGGCTACCACCGAAGCAACTACAATAGCAATACTGGTGAAAATATTAATACCAGCTTCCCACTCCATCTGCTCCCTTGCCCTCACTAAAGTCATCCCTAGACTTCTAAACCCGTCAAATACAACCATCAAGGCCATAGCGGACAATAGTGGTATTGCCTCAGGGATGTTTATAAAATGAGGCAAGAGCAGTGCAAGTATTACATAAACTAAAATCAAAAGCGCTGATCTAATAAAGAAAACAGTTGAAAAATATTTAGTGCGCAACTCTGGTCGGATAGATAACTCCCGTGTCAGCATTAAATTAATTCCCATGTCCGGTAACAGAGATAGGAAGCCAGCCAGAGCTAACGCATAAGAAAACACTCCGTACCCGGAGGCCCCCAAAACCCGGGCTGCATATACTACGATGACGATCTTAAACAGTCCGCTCACGAGGGTACCTATTCCTAACCATGTGGTATTTTTTAGTACGGTCTGACCCATCGTACGGTTAGTAAAAAATAGGTGATAAATCTTTTGGAACATTAGTTTTTCTGTAATGACTATTAACTAGACCCAGCTAGCAGGCTCGAATCAAGCTATGTGATAATAGAAAGAGTAATCAATGGTAGGTTTAGGTTAGGGAGTTTATATCTAATTATATATTATAGTATTCTCCGGGATAGCATAGAAAAAGAGATGAGTGAATTTGTATTATTAATCGGTAATATGGGGAGCGGCAAAACGACCTATGCCCGGTCTTTGTCGGACCATGTTTTTCTCAGTCATGATGAGGAACTGGAAAAGACTAAGTGGGATTGGCCCGTTATGTTCAACAACATAACTGCAAGGTTGCAACAGCACCCCAGTCGGGATTTTGTCATGGACGGCTGGTTTTCTATCTATAATTTAAATCCATCCAGCTTAGTTCGCCTCCGCTCGCTGATACCACACACTATTCGGGTAGTGGCTTTCTATGCGCCATTGGCCCATCTTCAGAGGGACGATAGAAAGAATACCAAGCGGCAGATCCGGAGTGTGTATGAGTATATTATGAGGTTCTACCGCCATGAATTAAAAGATTTTGATTTTGCTTTTCGGGACTGGGGTAGGTTCTATAGTTTTACTGAGTTCTCGAGGTTGGTCAGAGATGATATCATTGATGTTAAACCAGAAGATGTGGATACGTTTAAGAAATTTCTTGAGTTTCAAAAACATGACCGATACTATCAAACAATTCTCCTACCTTTTGGTCAGCGTATAAGCGGACGCGAGAACACAGAATTGGTTTGGAATCTCTTAAGAAACGAGTTTGACTGGCGCGGAAAAACTATGGTAGATCTTGGTAGTTACCACGCCTATATGGCCTTTGGTGCTATAGATGTCGGCGCCAAATATGTGCTGGGGATAGATAAAACGGTTCAGGCCATCAGAGTTGCTCAAAGATTAAAGAAGATTTGGAGATACCAAGATGTGGACTTTGTCCGGGCTGATCTGGATCGTTATAACATACGGCACCATTTTGATATCGCGCTCTGCTTGAACACATTGCAATACTTTACCGATTTGGCATTATCAATGGGAAAAATATTTCGGGCTGCCGACTTGGTTATAATTGAAACCCATGAAAAATATCGCGGTCTCATTGACAGTGTGGCTCGAACAACTGGACACAAGTTTGTGAAGTTATTTGAGTCACCCCGTTGGCAGGGCGAAAAGAGGGTTATTTACCTCTATCAGGTAGGTAAACCAAATTTATATTTGAAGCAGTTATCTTAAGGGATATGATATTTGTTGATGATTTTCTCACTCGACGGTACTGGGACAGAAAGCCATACCCCTTTGGTTTGGGGACTAACATAGAACTAAACTACATCACGATGCCGGTTGAAGATGAGCTGGCAGCTCTCCAGCAACTTAAGGCCGAGGGGGTGGATTTCTGCGTGTTCATAGTTGGTTATGTCTTAGACATGGCTTTAGGGTGTCCCCCTAAAATGGGTTATGGAGGTAGCAGTACGGCCGAGCTAAAAAGGGCAATAGACTGGCTTGTCGAAAATAATATCCAAATCTGTGGCCACGGTTATTTTCACACCGAACCAGAATACCTTAACGGCTATCGCCGAGTAGCGCGTAAAGTCAAGACGATATTAGAATCTTTAGGCCAAACAGTTTTCTGGTGGAGGTTTCCTAGGGAACAAATAGTTAATGAATTTTACATCGCATCACTGGGTTTTGAAGTTCCTAAAGTCCACGGCTATTTAGACAACCAACTTCTTCTGCGGAAGGATATTCGGTTTCTGAGGAACTATGGACGGGGTAACTATGTGGTTCACTCCCTTTACATCACTAAGGTAATCAAAGGAGAAATTTAGCGCCGATAACTGATCTGAGTTGATCTATCAGAAGCGGAGTTACTGAATACTTTAACCCCATTTTTATACCTGAAAACAGTCAAAAACTCAAGGCCAGAGATAATTTTTGGCCTTGTATTATTTCTTTACCGTCATCATAAATCATCCTTTGTCATCCCGAGCGAAGTCGAGGGATCTGACCTAGGATCGTATAATATTTACTTGTGGAAGTAATTCCAGAGGGAGGAAAAGACCCAGCCCCAGATGTAACCAATAACGAACGTCATAATCAACAGCATAATAGCTGTTCCCCAGGCGAACGGCATTATTGACCAGCTGAACTGCATCATATGTAGTGATAGAATCCAGTCAGCAAATCCTTTTGCCCAACCAAAACCTACAAAAATTAACCACACCAGATGAACCAAGGCGGCAAAACTGCCCAGCGTCATCCCAGTGCCGTGAGTACTCAATTGTTTCATTTTTCCCCCTTATTGATCGTTATAATGTCTTTCTACATCATATAAATATGGCTGTTATTTCGCAAGGTAAGCAGGTAAAATGAAAATGATCATTTTCATTTTATTATGTCTGTTCGCCAGCCTAAATCTAATTTGATAACTGATCGCCTCCATGCGGTTATGGTTTGGCTAATCGGATTAATAGTGGCTATTGTGCCACTCTGGGTGCCAACCTATATTTTTATTGGCACTTCTTTCAATAAAGCCATTCTTTTTTATACGCTGGTTACTATTTTGGTGAGTATGTATTTAATTTTAATTTATCGCGACAAAAATTATTTGCCAAAATTTAATATAGTAGGCTGGAGTTTCGTGGGATTAGTAGCGACTTTGGGCATAACCACGATTACTTCGATCCAGCCCTATCTTAGTTTTTGGGGGGCGTTTAGCCGTAATGATGGGTGGATAACCTGGTTTTATTATTTAATCTTTTTTATTATCATTGCCAGTGTGGTTACTACCAGACAAGCTTGGTGGCGCGTCATCAGTGTTAGTATAGTTGGTACGGCGGCAGTTGTGGTCTATGGCTTAGGTCAGGCCGTGCTTTGGCCGGGAGTTGTGGCGTCGCTGGATCGTTGGCGGATTGAATCTACCCTTGGAAATCCAGTATTTTTGGGCGGATATTTAGCTTTAGCATTACCATTTACCCTAGCTTGGACATTCACTAAAGCTGATCGCCTATGGCGTTCTGTCGGATTGATGCTAATATTTTTGGAATCAATAGCTTTAACGCTGACATGGTCGCGCGGGGCTTGGTTGGGAGCTATTGTGGGGGGGTTGGTTTTTGGTATTATGTATCTTTATTATTTTAAAAGATCTTGGGCTACTCGGGTGATGGTTGGGCTTATCGTGGGCCTTGGTCTTCTGTTGGGCGGGTTATGGATGGGTCAGTCTTTGCCGGAGCAATCTTGGCAACACAGGACGTCCCATTATTTTTTACGGACAGATTCGCTGATGTTACGCTTTCAAACTTGGCAAATTGCCCAGCAGGCAATTTATGAACGACCTTTGCTTGGCTGGGGTTTGGAAAATTTTAGCGCGGCGTTTGACCAGAATTATCAAGTTTCTCGGGAGCGCGATATGTCATTCGCGGAAGCCCACAATGATCGTCCTCATAACGAATATCTGGGCATGGCCATTAACGGGGGGGTCGTTGCTTTGCTAACTTACATTATGTTATTACTCTCAGCCATCTGGTTGGGCTATCGACAAGTAATAAAATCTGTTCACAAACAATCAAACCACGCTGAAACTATTTTTTATTTAGGTTGTTTAGCGGCGGTAGTAGCTTATGCGGTATTTGCTTTAACGGCATTTCAGTTAGTGGGTATTATTCCCTACTTTTTATTAGCGTTGGCTGGCTTAGGGCAAATTTTTTCCACATCACCATCTGCACGCCGATTACTTCATCCGGTTTGGGTGAGGCCACTCAGTTTAATAATCGGCATTAGTCTAATCAGTTTGTCTTATTGTTTAGTGATTAAACCTCTAATAGCAGTGCGGTTGGCTGATCAGGGCACTATAGTTTTCCAACAGCAAAAATTCTCGGAGTCCTGGCAGTTCTTCCAGAAGGCTCTGGTGCAAAAATCTTATTTATCTAATCCGATTCGGGTGCAAATGCTAATCTTGGCGGATAATCAGCGTCAAAAGTCTATCGGCCAGCTCGACTTTAATGATTTTCAGCGCCAGCTGGTCGATTTGTTGCCAATGAATCATAAAATAGAGCCTTATAATAGCTACCATTATCTTATTTTTGGAATTTACTATGGTCACTTAGCTGAGGTTTGGCCAGAGTATTTAAGTAAATCAGAAGCGAGTTTCCAGAGGGTCACAGAATTAGCTCCCCGTAAAGCTGAAACCTATTGGCAATGGGGGAATATCTATGGTCAAATAGGTGAAATAGATAAGGCGCAAGCAAAGTACGACAAGGCTTTAGAACTGGAGCCTTCTAATGCAATTATTAATTATCAGGTAGGCAAATGGTATTTGGCAGTTCAAGGTGATTTAGATCGAGGATGTGCTCTTATCCAAAAGGTACTCGATAATGGTTTTATGCCTCGATTCAGTGATATCAAATTAGTAACGCAGTTTTTGGAAGAGAAGGGCAGGTTGACACAAATTGAGTTGATCTACAAGACTCTTATCGCTCATGGACAATTGTATCCCAATGTGGATCAAGTCCATGCTGAGTTATTGTCCTTCTATCTAAGACATAACATCAATAGCCCGATTGAACCAATCAAGTAATTACCTATCTATTTGATTGAAAATATTTGGTCGGGGTGAGAGGATATGGAACCGGTCGTCGCTCGGCCTACCTCGCTCCTCCTCGGACCCTTGCGCCTGCCTGCCGGTAGGCAGGGTTCCGACACCCCTCGACTTTGCTCGGGGTTGCCTCCACTACGGGAAAACTCTCCTTCGACCCCGAGCTCAGGACCGAGGGGCTGTTTTCCCGACCCCTTTCCTATGGTTCTCGCCCCGTGATGTTAACTAATCAAAAAAGTCGAACAAGTATGTTCGGCTTTTTTGATGGCGGGAGTGACGGGGCTCGAACCCGCGACCTTCTGCGTGACAGGCAGACGCTCTAACCAGCTGAGCTACACCCCCAATATTTTGTGTAAATATCTTCGTCCTGCAGCAGTTTTGAGATATAGTTCTCGGCTTCTTGCGGCAGGGAAATTATCGAATGGTTCTGTATATACCAACTTCGGGCGATCCATTTTCGATGTAGTTACTGTTTTTCCACGTTGATGTTCTTTTAACCGCCCAGATAAGTTATTTGTAACCCCTTTATATAATTTGCCTTGGCTATCTTGTAATACGTAGATGATGTACATTTTACAATATGCAGACGCTCCCCGCCCGAACGACTGATCGTTCAGTCGGGCGGGTAACCAGCTGCCTGCCCGACTAAGCGCTAGTGCAGACGGGAGCTACATCCCCTCCTAAACGCCCGGTGGCGCAATTAACCAATTCCCAATGTCACTAATTACCAATTATCCAACGTACCCCTTCGAATACGCTCAGGGATTATTATACATGTTTATCGGTGTAATCCGTCCCTAATCAGTGTAATCTGTGGTTCATTTTAATATATCCAGGACGATAGTACCAGCATTATCAGCCGTTGACCGAAATAGGGATTTTTTAGCCAGAGTTATATAAATTTCGGTAGTGGCGTCAGTGGGTTCTTGTACCCGAACCTCCTGGATAAGTTTAGATTGTTCTGGGCTGGCTACGGTGTCCTCGAAGATAGACAAAGGCCGGTCCAGCGGAATATTCTCGGCCTGGGTATCGTTTAATACTATTTTAATCTGATATTGATTCTTTTGAGCTGAGTTGTCGGCTGACTCACCAGCCATTGTGGTCCCCTCAACAACGAGATATGGTACAGCGATAGCTTCGGGACTAGTTGTGGAACGATTTAGTTCGGTAGCAATAATCAAGCGGTGGTATTGCGGTTCATCGGTATAATCAATATTCTTAAGGATGTGAAACCCCCCAATATTACCCAAAGTAATTTTATTAATGGAAAAGCCTTGGTTGGCAGGGGTAACTGGTTGGGTCAGAGGTTTGCCTAAAGTGCTGAAATATCCATACAGTAGCAAAAAGATGATGGTAAGGGCGGCTAAACCGATTTTTGTAGTCTTCAGGCTAGTCATAGTCGTTGTTGTTTAATAAAATCTACCAATTCATCTACGGTCACTGGTGGCTCGGCAGTAGCTTCCTTAACTAACTTAGAAATAACATCCTGAATTTCTGCCGGTTGGGCGATATCTCGTAACTCTATATTATCACTCCCTGCTGACGAGATGATAATATTGCCAAAGTCCAGGGCTGTTGCGACTACTCCATTGATCTCGTGGGCAATATCCTGGATCTTGTCTAACTCTACTTCTGAAACTCTTCTCTGGAAAACGCTTTTTTGATCAACATTGACCACTCGTTGATTAGTGATTACAAAACGATCGCGATACCAATTAAGATACTCATACAGCAGAGAGCTTGCCCAAAAGACTACCCAAGCTAAATAAAGAAAAGTAAGCCAGGCAGAGTTAAACACGTAAAATCCTACTTTTCCTACGCTAAGTAAAAAAATAGCGGCGATGATGAATAAAACACCCTTAAAAAATGGCCAGGCTAATATAAACCAGTGCTTCCGCAGAATTAAAATGGTTTTTTCGTTAGATTTTTGGTTAGGAAAATCTTTTTTGAATTGATGGGGTCCGTTACCAATCATCTTGTTATAATGCTCGCCCCGTTAGAAATATAGAATGCCACATAAGGCGATAATATTATGAGATACTAAATTTGAATAAAAAATCATTTTTCAGAATACATAAATTTCCAACAAAGCAGGGGTTCACCCCGTTAGAAATTAGTCAGTAAAATTAGATATTAAGCTTCATTTTAATTAAGTAAACTAATATAGCAGGTTCATATTAACTTAGCACAGGATTTCTAACGGGGTAAATATGGCGAAGAAAAAATTTAGAATTATTTGGGTAGTTTTATTGGTAATTCTGGGTCTTAGCTTGTTGCTACCATGGATGATATAGTCCAGATAAGATAATTATAACATTTTAGGGAGTGGTAAACTTAAGCTATGATAAGGATGGCTTTGGTTTTTATGTCCCTGTAGTTCAATGGACAGAACAAGACACTCCTAACGTCTAGATCGAGGTTCAACTCCTCGCAGGGGCACCAGTCTTCGCTTCCTATGGGAGCTTCGCCTGGCTTTGCTAATCATTTGAAATAAAAAGTGAAGACTGCCCTGTATAGCTCGAAGAGCGATGCATACATGGGTTATAAAAGATTATTTCGGGGTGTAGCGCAGTGGTAGCGCGCCCCGATGGCCATCGGGGAGGCCAAATTTCAAAATGAGCATAGGATATGTCTACATTTTAGAAAGTTTATCTAATGGCGTTCATTACATTGGTAGTAGTGAAAATCCGCAACGGCGCCTTGCAGAGCATAATAACGGCAAGGTAACAGCTACTCGCAATAAGGGGCCGTGGATAATAAGGATCATCCAACAATATAGTGATATTTCCATCGCCAGAAAGGTTGAGTATAAATTAAAGCGGCTTAAGAGTAGAAAAATAATAGATAGAATTATTGTTGAGCGGTTCATTAAAATAGAAGTTGCATAATATATGGTCTTATCTCATCTGGCCGGGGTGTAGCGCAGTGGTAGCGCGCATCGTTCGGGTCGATGAGGCCGGAGGTTCGAATCCTCTCACCCCGACCAGATGAGACAAGATAAACGCAGCTTCACAAATCGCATAGAGGCCGCCCCAATGATCATCGGGGTTACCCCGACCAAGTCATATGAATCAATCAGAAGAATATCAAAAAATAGTAGGGGAATTAGCGCGCCGAGCTTTCCAGAAAAAAGAAATTCCGGTGGGTGCGATTGTGGTAGATAAATCGGGACAGATTATCGGCAGGGGATACAATCTTTCTCATTCTAAGAAAGATGTGACGGAGCATGCCGAAATCCGAGCTCTCAAGCAGGCATTCAAGAAAAGGGGGGACTGGAGATTGGATGGTTGCACACTTGTAGTTAATTTAGAGCCTTGCCTGATGTGTCTGGGCGCTATCACCAATGCTCGTATTAAAGAGATAATTTATTTTTTAGCCGATCCGGAGTTCGGATCCGTGGAAAGCCG
The DNA here is from genome assembly GCA_043802665.1 of Patescibacteria group bacterium. GTDB lineage: Bacteria > Patescibacteriota > Kazan-3B-28 > Kazan-3B-28 > UBA10110 > UBA10110. The sequence goes on along the minus strand of JAZDKW010000028.1, from coordinate 12,033 downwards.
CTTTACTAAAAAACAGCTGACCAAACTGTTCCCCAGGCTTATAATAAAGAAAGTAAAAGACACGGGGGAAACCAAACAGCTGATGCAGAACTTCTTTAAAGAATTACGATCTAACCTGTCATCCTGAACTGTCTCTCCGTCATCCTGAACTTGCCTGCCCGGCCAGGGATTCAGGATCTCCAGCACAGAAACACAAGATTCCGGATCAAGTCCGGAATGACAGGGAACGGTCATCCCTGCCTCTGCCAGCTGGTGGAGGTCCAGTATGACACAAAAAATTCAGCATGGCGCAAGTGTGAAGACATAGCCGAGAACTATATTGTCGGCATTTTAATAAAAAGAACTACTTATGTAATTTAGTAAGTACTATAGTCATTACTTTAGTAAGTAATTTTATGCCAATAGTAGCGCCGCTTTTTTAAGCGATTATATCCCAAAATCAGCTCTCAGAAAGGATAATTGTTGACAATAATAAAGTTTTGCGATAATCTGAAAACTCTGCCGAACCTTAAAAATAAATGAAAAATTACTCATCAAAATATCATATAAAAAAAGGAGGTGATGATGAGTGTTCCAAAACGCAACCGGCATTGTTGTTTTTGCTTTCGGTTCTCCTTCGTCAATCGAACCAAATCAGTTACTGATGCATATCTCTACGGTATCCACCATATTATATGGAGCTGATCAAGTTTTTACACAGAAAGAGTTGCCGTTCGGTCCAGAACGACACAACATTGAGTACATCAGCGAAAAGGAAAACGCAGAACCTACATTGAGGATTGCACGGTGGGCTGTTAAAAGGGCGATCGCGAAAAAGATGCGGCAATTAATAATCATTGCCGCCACACCTCATGTGGGTCGATGTATCCGGGATGTCCGCTGGGCTATAAAGGAACAAAAAGCGGAGATTGAAGCAGAAATTTGTTCCGATATGCGATTATATCCTATCAATAAATGGTTTTGTGCTGAATCATCCCAACCCCGTTCTCGCTCATCCTGGGCCTGGTGGCCTCGAGAACTCATTCTGCGGTGTATGCCGATGTGGTTGTATACCAAGGTTGCAGGATGATACGTGTACATTATTCTCTTTCAAAAAGACCTCTTCATATAGCAGGTCTTTTTTCATATCCGATTGACAGTATAATAAGGTAGTGGAAGCGCAATCAAAAGAGTAGCAACCTATTGTCATCCCGACCAGAGTGGAGGGATCTACATTATATGATGAGTAGATTCTTCGACTTCGCTCAGAATGACATAAATGTGGTGAGGTGGCCGAGTGGTTGAAGGCGCTGGTCCCGAAAACCGGTAAGGCAGCAATGCTTTCGTGGGTTCGAATCCCACCCTCACCGCCAAGTTCTATTATTCTTCAATGCGAATAGCTCTGCCTTTGATTAAGGCAGTAGCGATCTTTTTGTGTGCCGAAGCCAAAATGCGTTGAAAAGTGCTTTGGGAAGTCTGCATTTTTTTGGCGCAATCAACCTGGTCTAAATCTAAAATATGTTTTAGTCGTAGAGCCTCGGTCTCTTCCAAGGATAAATCTACCGTTTCCAACCATCGTAAAGGCACTCCGCGCGGCTTAAAATAATGGGCGCGGGGGCAGAATCTTATTCTACGGCAGAGTCTTGGTCTAGGCATAATGGGGGAATGCTTATAGTCTAATAATAGTTGTTTACATAGAAGGAAGCTACCCCCGGCTCCTTGTTTCGAGAAGCCGGAGGTGGATGCTTTCCTTTATTTTTGTTGGTTTTTGAGGGTGGTCAATTCTTCCTTTACGGTTTTCAGTTCCTCTTCCAACATCTTTGCTTCTTCTTCCAAGGTAGTCATCTCGTTCTTGGGTGAATAGAATCGTCTCCATCCCATTCCCAAGCCTCCACCACGAGCCCAGCCCATACTTCCTCCGCAAGGGCCTAATCCGCGGCCAGTCATCGGGCCATAGCCCATAGGACCAGTTCCATCTAATCTTGCCATAGTACCTCCTAAGGATTAGTTTATATATTAGAGGGTGATCAAACCTCTATAATGAATATATACCCAATATAACACAGTGTCAATAGTCTCCTATTTGTTAGGTTCAATTAGCCAAGGATATAAGATCTTATTGGAATAACCACTTATTCAACGCTGGGGGATTATAATAAGAATAGTTTATTATTGATGAATAGCTTATGAACAACCTAAAATCACCAGAACTCATTTGCCAGAGTTGCAGTATGCCCCTTAAGAAGCCGGCCGATTTTGGCACAAATGCTGATGGCAGCAGGAACGAGGATTATTGCTGCTATTGCTACCAAAAGGGAGAGTTCACTGAACCGAATATCACAATGGATCAGATGATAGATAAAGTGGCAGGGATGATGATTCAGATGCAAAATATCTCCGAAGATCATGCTCTTGAGATTTGCGTTAACTTTATTCCCAAACTAAAACGCTGGAGAAAATAAAAAACCCTAAGCGTATCAAAACTTAGGGCTTTTCGCGGGAGCGCAGTATAAGTAGAGCCGAAGCTCAGATCCTATCTTGCCGAATCCCGCGAACGGTGATCTTTTTCTGCTTCTTGGGCGGGAAGAGTTTTTCGGGCGCTACTTTCAATGCCCGGGCCAGCTTTTGCTTGGTGAGCTCCATGGGCTCTGAAAGTTGGTTCTCAATGAAGCTAATGGTCACCTGGCTGATCCCGCTTGCCGCAGCCAGTTCTTTTTGAGACATTAATTTCTTGATTCTACAATCGCGCAGGCAATTTGGCTGGGCCGTCGTCTCTTTTTCCTGCTGAGCTGTCCTTTTCTCCTTCGGTAGGAATATCTTGTTAGCAGGGACACCAAAGGGCTTCGCCAATTTTAGCTTTGTGCGATCCATCGGTTCCGAACGATCATTCTCCGTTTGGCTGATCGTGACCTGGCACACCCCGCTGGCTTTCGCCAGTTCTTTTTGGGTCATTCGTTTTTTGACCCGGTAATCCTTTAGTCGGTTCAATGTACGCCTCCTTTAGCCGCCGGTGTGGTGAGTGGCGACTCAGACTTAATATACTAAAAAACAGCCTCCAGTCAAGGTTATTCTTGCCACTTTTCCAGAAAAGTGGCGCAAAAGCTTCCGCCAGTCATGGTCGCTATTCATCAACAGAAAACTCTCTTTCCATTCCCGCCCTAACAGACAACGGGCTTCATGGCGAGAGTTTTCTGGATGAATAACGCTCCCACTCCAATGGCGGGTATGAAAACAAAAGCAAAAAAATCCTTCCTCCAATACCCGGGTTAAAAGCCAAAACCGCTCGGAGTCCAATGCCCGGTTAAGGGACGGAAAAAATACCTAAACTCCAATGGCTGAACAAATATGGCGAAGACTGGAGCGGGATACCAGAATCGGATCCTCCTTCGCTGAAGCTTCGGACGGACAGGCTGGCTCTTAACCTTGCGTGTCCTCCGTGGTTATAATGCTTACTCTGGAGCGGGTGAGGAGAATCGAACTCCCGTCTCAGCCTTGGGAAGGCTACATTCTGCCATTGAACCACACCCGCATGGCCAATTCATATTATAACAATTACTCCAATTGTATTGTTGGAGAAATCGTCACAGTTCGTTATATTGAATAGAGTTACGTAGTAGCTCTTTTTCTTTTTACTGACGGTTTCACCATCGTCTTCCGACAAGAGGTGCAGGCCATTACCGTTTTTTTACAACCGTTTTTAGTGATCGTTAACTTTGCCAAGTTAGGTTGCCAAGTATGCGGCGTGCGCCGTTTGCTATGGCTAACGTTATGTCCGGTCTGGCGGCCCTTGCCGCAGATAGCGCAGATCTTACTCATTCCATTCTTTTTTAATAACTTTTCTTAGTCTACCAGCTTATTAATCTATTCGCAACTCTAATTTTATGCTTCTAAGCTCACTTTCTGATTTCCCTACTATGGTCTATCTCCTGGTGGCTTTGGTCGTCGCCATTACTGTGCATGAATTTTCCCACGCCTGGATAGCGACTTTATTGGGTGATGCCACTGCTCGCCTCTCGGGGCGATTGACCCTAAACCCTTTGGCCCACTTGGACCCAGTTGGTTCTATAGTTCTTTTGATTGCCGGATTTGGCTGGGGTAAGCCAGTGCCATATAATCCGCATTTTGTTCGCCAAGGAGTGTGGGGAGAAACGATGATTGCCCTGGCCGGTCCGTTTAGTAATATTTTAACAGCAATATTGTTTGCTTTGCCGGGGAGAATTTATTTTTGGCAAACCGGCCATACGGCGACGGGCAACCTTTGGCAATTCTTGGCCGTGGTAGTTGCCATTAATGTTTTGTTGGCGGCTTTTAATTTACTCCCCATTCCACCATTGGACGGGTCAAAATTATTATATCTAATCGCGGATCGTTTAACTTTTGGTAATGTTGATTGGTGGCCTACTTTTGAGCGATTAGGGCCGATGATTTTGTTAAGTTTACTGTTCGCAGAACGACTACTTGGCATCAATATTATTTTTAGGCTTCTAGACCCAATTATATTTTTGATAAATTGGATTGTTGGCTCCAGCGGCCCGCTTTTCTAATTTCATTTAACACAGATCTACTTGACGCTGTTTGTTTTGCGCGTGGTAAAATATAAGTACTCCATTGCGTTCGCTAGCGATTTTGACCCAACAAAAAATCATCTGATACGGGATCCTTACATTGCTGAAGCGTAAAGCCTCAGTTGCGGGAACCCACCTGGCTTCCAGGATCAGAAATTTGTCTGGCGAAGTGATGGAGCTTTTAATTGTTCCCCTCCTGCCGGAGGAGGGGTGAGGGGAGGAGGGAGTATATTCCCCGAGCGAAGCCTCGCCCAGGGCGGGCGTAGTCGAGGTGCTACTTTGTAGTGCCCGTCATCCTGAACTTGCGATAGCCCTCCGTAGCCTTGGCGTAGGATGGGTTTCAGGATCTTACTATATTGGTATATTTATATCTTATGAGTATGATTGAATAGTAGATTGATAAAAGTCTACTCTTATGCTAAACTCGTGCCAGGGGGTTGACTTAAATGATCAAATAAAGAAGGAGCAATGCTATGCTCAATTTTCTCTTTAACATCGTTTCTTCAATCAGGAAGTGCTATTGGTTTTTCCGCAGACCAGTCACGGTCGGCGTGAAAATCTTAGCCACATCTCGCAATGAGATTCTTCTCATTAAGAATAGGTACGAGAAGATGTGGTATTTGCCTGGGGGAGAGGTAAAGAGCGGTGAGACGTTAGCTGAAAGCGCAAAGAGAGAACTAAGAGAAGAGTGCGGCATAATACCTAAAGATCTAATAGTCTTTGGTATATACACCAACTTCTTCGAATACAAAAGCGACCACATTATTCTTATGTACGCTGATGTAAGCGGAGCAGTCCCTCAAAAAGGTTTGGAAATAGAGGAGCTCGGGTTCTTTGACATGAAAAATCTACCAGAAAATGTATCCCCAGCGACAAGGCGCAGGCTAGATGAATACCTCTCTGGCAAGCCGAAAACTGACAAATGGTAAAAAGGAGCAAGCCATGCTTGAGAATACGGTTACGACCTTCATTCACTCGAAGAATGGCAAGAAGCTCTCTTCAAGAAGAGTATTGTTCTATTTACCTGAAAGATTGGTCGGCTATGACCATTCAAGTAAAGGAATAATCCAAACCATTCTGAAACCGGTTTCTGTAGCTCTTTGCCCGACTCCTTTCTGTGTGAGAAAATGCATTTTTTGTTCAAATACTCAACGGAACAAAGAGAATCGGGAAAGAGGAGCTCATCTGCAGCCGGACAGATTTGTCCAACTGATCCAAGATCTTATTGCAATGGGCGTCCAGGGTGTGAGTGTGGCAGGGGGCGGGGAACCATTGGCTTACGATGGGCCTATTGTTGAACGTTTGTTTCTTGGTCAAAATTTGCCTTTCAGGATCGGTATCCACACCAACGGAGTTCTTTTGGATAGGATGCTGATTGAAAGGGTCTTCACGAGTGGCAGCATAATGTACATAAATGTTAGTGTTGTTGCTCATTGCTCGGAGCTTTATACCAGGATATGTCAGGTGCCCGGGGAGCAATTCTTCAGGATAGAGAGTAATATTCTGAAGGCGTTGCGATTGAAACAGGCAACTGACTCCAACTTGACGCTGGGAGTGAAGATATTACTGTGCCGAGAAAACTTCTCTCATGTGCTCGGGATTGTTGATTACTTTAAACATCTTGGCGTAGATAATATTCTTGTCAGGTGTGTAGGTAATTTTGAGCCCGGGCAAGATGTAGAGCTTCTCCCTGATCAGATTGAGCAACTCTCTACCATTTTCAAAAATGATCTCGAGATGAACAATGACCAAATCGCCGCAGTCACAGGTTGTAATCTCGAGGTAGAAACTTTGCCTATCCCTTCCCGGTGCTGGATTTGTGCGCTACAATACACGGCAGGCGTAGATCCTGATGGTGAGGTTTATTTGTGTTCTCCTTGGTCCCGCAAGGGATACTCGGTGGGCAACGTGAATGAGAAGCACCTTCGGGAAATCTGGGGATCAGACAAACACAGAGAAGTTGCCCAGCGATTAAACTCCAAACTCAAGAGTGGGGAGTGTAACCCCCTGCTTTGTCGGCACTATTATAGTAACCTTGCTATAGATGCATTCATTGCAGGGCTGATCCCGGCTCTGCCAAAGGCAGATATAGAAAAAGGTTATGGGCGATTCATTTAAATCAGTAAAGTTATGCCACGCTATCTGTAAGCGTGGCTTTTTCTTCCTGTTTGTGTATCAAATCCCTAATTATAGTTTTAACAACATACATAGTACAGACGAAGGAGCTCCTTAATTATTGGTAGATTTTTAGGTTCCAGTTATGATTAAATAGTAGATTGACAGTTCGGGGTGTAGCCTAGTGGTTTATGGCGCACGTCTAGGGGGCGTGAGGTCCCGAGTTCGAATCTCGGCACCCCGACCAGTCTCCGCCCCTCCTCAATTTCTGTGCGCGGTCTGCAACTAAACTTACGACATTCAGGGAAATTGGGGAGGGGCTTCGCCTGGCTTTGCCACAATGTGCCACCTTAGCTCAGTTGGTAGAGCGATGTCTCCAATTTGCGGCCGTATATAAACTCAACACTGGCCGTAAATCCTGGTATGCTGGACTTATGTCAACGCTCAAAAAGCCAAGAGAAAAATGTTTTGTCTGTGGCAGAGAAACATCTCGTCCAGGATACAAGTATTGTGGCAATAAGTGCCAAATGGATTATCAGTACCAGGTTTATATAAAGAAATGGAAAATTGGAGAGAGTCTTGGATTGCAGGGTCACGGTGTAGTTTCGCGGCATATTAAGCGATACTTGAGAATAAAATTTGGAGACAGGTGCTGTTTATGCGGATGGGCTGAAATTAATCCAAAGACAGGACAAGTTCCATTAGTGGCTGACCATATCGATGGCAATTGGCGCAATAATGTTGAAAATAATCTTCGCCTGCTGTGTCCAAATTGCGACTCATTAAGTCCTACGTATGCTGGGCTAAATAGAGGAAATGGTAGAACAAATCGAGTTGTAAGTAAAAGAGTTGAAGAAGGTCGTTTACAAGTAGCAAATACGCCGGGGTAACTCAGTGGTAGAGTAGCTGTTTCGTAAACAGCAAGTCGAGGGTTCAAATCCCTCCTCCGGCTCCACGCCATTGTCATCCCAGACCGGATTGCTGAAAGCAAATCAGCTTGCCCCGCGTATGCTGGGGGATCTGGGATCCCCTGGCCGTGTCCTGCGGACTCGTCCGCGGGCAGGCAGACAAGAAAACAAACAAAAACATTTTCTTTTTATTTTTATGTCTGGATTCCCGATCCCGACTACGCCAAGGCTACGACGGGCAAGCAAGTCGGGAATGACAAAAGTGAACAAATACATTCTTTATACTGATGGGGGAGCGAGAGGGAATCCGGGGCCGGCAGCAGCCGGGGTGGTGATTTATGATTCTAAACTCAAGGAAGTCGATAAATTTGCCCACTATTTAGGGGTGGCCACTAATAATCAAGCCGAATACCAAGCTCTAATTTTAGGATTAGGGCGCATTCAAAAGATTGTAGGCGATGCCCATAAAATAGCCGAAACCAATGTGGAGGTTTTTCTGGACAGCGAATTAATCGTGAAACAGCTTTCCGGTGAGTACCGCGTGAAAAATAAGCAGTTGAAGCCACTGGTCGCCAAAGTGGAAGAACTGGCCGCAGAGTTTGAGACGGTCAAATTTAAACACATCCTCCGCGACAAAAACACTGTAGCCGATAAATTATTAAATCTGGAGTTGGATAAACACTGTTAGGGCTTGGCAAGTACCGAGGGAAGGTTGCTATACTGTAATGTATGGCAGACGGGGGAATTAAACAATCAGAAATTGAAGCCGCACCCAATAATTCTGGTCAACGGAGTACATCCGGGACCGTATTTCTAATCTTGGTGCTGGTTGCTTTGATCGCTATCGGGTTTTGGGCCTGGCAGAACTTTAGTACTGGTGCGGCCGCTGTCCCTTCTCTACAAGTAGGCGATCTGATGACAGACAAACAAGTCGTTACTGCTGATGGAGTCGATTTCGCCACAGTAGAAATAAACATCTTGCGGGATACCGAACCGGCAGAAGGTATTTGGGTGGGACTAAAAGTGAAAGATCCCAAACAAGTTACTAACGAATTTGATCATTTTGGCTGGTATGCTTCCACAGCTAACCAGTCTTTTGCCCAGACTGATGCCAATGGTCGGGTGAAGTTCGAAGTAAAGTCCAAGATAGCGGGGGAGATTGTTTACGCAATTTTTGCCGCTGACCCCCAGCATAAAGATAAAGGGGAATACGATAATCTCGACTTTTCTTTCCCCCTCAAATTTGAATAACCTAACAAACAATAAAAAAGAGCTGCTCCCTTACACCTTTCAGCTTCTCCTATCCCCGTCCCTTTAGTTAATGAGGCGACAGGTAGCCCACAAGCATCGGGTTATTTTGCAGTTGACAGTTAGATGAAAAAACACTTTAATTAGGGCAGGGACAAATCAAAAAATACAGTCCCAGATTGACAAAAAGAAAAAGGAGGCTATTAAAGCCATGCAATTCTGGATAAAATTTCTCCAGCCGGCACTGTGGGGATTGGCTGTGGCGATAATACTAATTATCGGTACCATCATCGCCAACACCCCAGATCTTTTGAAGATCAAGGGTAATATCAGAGCATTCGGGATGTCGACAGAAACAGAAATAACCTATGCCGATCTGAAAAACGGAGAAGGGTCAGGTAGTGGAGAATTTATCGTCGATGTCCTAACTAATTACCCGCTCTTTTCGGGGATTACTATGCACGCGGAGCAAGAGAACGGTTATATGAGCGGCAGTATGGGCGGTCGGTATAATCTCATAGCTGGCTTAATTATCACCGCGATATTATTCGCCGCAGTGATAATTATTACCAGAAAATCTTCCAGTGTCATCTTTATTCTCGGGCCGTTGTTGATCGGGGTGATCATCTTGGCGGTCGTCTCTGCTAAAGCAGGGTTTGATGAGTCGGATGCTAACCTTGGCATTAAGATGGGGGTGGATATGAGCGGCCTATTGTTTAATTGGCTTGCTTTCTATGGTGGGGTTTCTTTGGTAATGTTTTTGGTCACCAAAGCACTCGTCCGTCGTGGGCTGATTCGAGGGATCGATGAGCAGGGTCCTTTAGACTTTTCATTGCTGGGGCAGGCTGGCATTGTCGCCGCGGGGAAGACAATGAAAATTGCAGGGGTAATAGGCGGGAAACTGCAAAAAATGATCGGTGAAGACAATTCGCCAGCCACTGTCGCTTCGCCTAAACCAGCTGATGCGGCTACGAAACCTTCAGCACCGAAGTTCAATCACCGGTACTGTATTTTATGTGGGGGAGCCATAAGCAATGACCGATGCTCTATTTGCCAAGTCTCCAGCCGCGATCTGATTACCGATCCGTATGGGTTGTGCTCTCGTTGCGACGCCCCTAAATCCCTGCGAGCCAAATTCTGTTATCATTGCGGATTATTGTTTGAGAATGATATCAGCGATTCTTCTTCTGGTTCAGCTAAATTTTGTTCAAAATGTGGGGAACCTCAGGAAACTGGAGACAAATTCTGTTCGCATTGCGGATCCAGCAACCAATGAGATCATCTGAAATCATTGATAGCCCTGGTGAATCCGCAAGGCCAATTTTAGTCCTTTGCCGTTATCAACGAGTACATTCCATTGTTTTGTTAAAAGCCGCCCAGCCAGGCGGTTTTTTGATAATGAGGATCACCAGTTTTAAGAAAAAGGAACGGAACGGGGACGTTTCTGTCTTGTCTTATCACACAGGGCAAGAAAGGGCACAAGTTGTAGCGCACCAGGCTACGCTATAGCGTAGCCTGGTGCGCTATGTGTTAGAATAAAATCGTTGGTCAACCCGAATAACTAATATTCTATGAAAAAGGAGCAAAGAGAAAAATTAGATTTAGCGAAAGATATTCTATTAGGCATCGCCGGAGTAGGCGGGGTTTTAGTGGTTGCTTTAACTGCTCCCGGAGCAATAGGGCTGTTGAAACCTTTACTAAAGAAATACAAGAGGAGAGCTCAGCAACCAGGATATATCCAACAGAGATTTAGAGATCTGGAAGCAAAAGGATTGATTGCCATAAGTGAAAGAGGGGACAAAACTAAAATCACTTTAACCCAATTAGGCAAAAAACAAGTTTTGGAATATCGGGTAGACACAATGGAATTGGATATACCGCTCCGGTGGGATGGAAAATGGCGGATAGTGATTTTCGATATTCCCGAAAGCCGCAAAACTCATCGAGATGCCTTTCGTCGCAAACTAATTGACTTAGGATTTGAGCACATCCAAGACAGTGTCTGGCGACACAAGTACCCCTGTAGTAAGGAAATTGAATTTCTAGCCCATCTTTATGAGATCTATCCTTATGTGGATATGATTGAAGGGAAAATGGTCAAATTATAGTTATAGCCGATGTTTTTTTACTATATTTAATCAAACACATTCAGGGAATTTTGAGGACGAGGTTAGCGCACCAGGCTACGCTATAGCGTAGCCTGGTGCGCTACAATGTTTATTTGAATTAAGTAATGATTATTAAAATTGGGGAAAGAATCCCAGCATACGCCCCAAATTCTCGGGGCAAGCGGGATGAAAAAACCCCGACGAATGTCGGGGTATCCATAAGCGGGGAAGGCGCGTGGCGATTCGGGAGCGAGGAGAAAACCTATAATCGGATAGAGCATGTATTTGATCATTTCAGCCTTCGTCGTCTCCCTCGTCATCATCTCCGTCGTTCCCATCCTCTGCGTAGAAGTAGCAACCATTGCTCTTCTTGCCGCAGTGGGCGCCAATGTCACATCGAGCGCATTCGCACTCGCAACTACCTGGTTCTGGTGCGGCCATTTTTGGCCTCCTTTTAGCTAATCGCCAAGTGGTACAATAATGCTGTTCTTAGCTTATCATTGTACCAGTTTTTTAATGCTACCAACGAAAAAACATAGTTGCTACGATTGGTTAGCCAAATCAGGTTTAGTTATGGATTTGCCCAAACTAACCCGGCGTAAAATTAGCCTAATTGAGCAAGCAGACTTTTTATTACCTAGTGATAAGCTCGAACTGCTTGGTTTGTTGTTGCATCTATGGTTTACGGGGGAGATTAAGGCGAAGCCGGATGCCAAGACGAAAGAATTACTCACTCAACTTAACTTAGCTTGGTTTATTAATTCATACCGCCACTGTAAAAAAGGATTATTAAAGTGGACCCAGGTATCGGTTAATGCACAGATCAACCAGTTTATCAAAAAACACACCAACGATATGAGCCCAATCGAGGCGGGAGTGCTCTACAATTATCCCATTCCAGATATCTTGGCTTATATGTGTTTGATTGCCAGAACCGGTAAAACACCCAAGACACCGGTGGGGCATTATTTTGGAAAAGTTCACTCTCACAGACTTTACCAGCAGGTTTATCAGGAATATCGCCGGCGGTGGCAGTTAATTAAAGAAACCAGTCCAGCGATTTATCGGGAATTAATCCAACATCATCGACCACGCGGCGGATAGTCTTGC
>JAZDKW010000027.1:0-30639 GCA_043802665.1 Patescibacteria group bacterium | reverse complement strand
ACTTTTGCCACTTATTTGGCTTATTCTATCTACCTACTTAATAAGTAAAACTTGATTTTCTCTGGCTTGATCGTTGTGAAATACCGTTAAGAAGTTTTTATGCCCAGTTAGGGCGGCTCTTCGCATCGGCACCCCACCTAGTTTGGTGGGGTGTTTTCTTCTCTCAAAACAATCAACTTTACTTGGATGGATAATAGGAGTATCTTTAATCCTTAGCTTTGGAAGCTAAAATTTCTTTGAAAAGGAGGAAAATCAATGTTAAGAATGGTAGCAACGATAGCTCTTATGGCTATTATGCTATCCTTGCCAATGGTAGCTATCGCAACTCCGACACCAGAGAAACAAAATCAGTATTTCTGGGCGTTGGAGCAGTTGAGCGAATTGCCTCGGAATGTCCAGGGCATCAACCCTGACGTTGTGCTCAAGGGCTATGACCTTATTGTCTGTGCCCACAGTAAGAAGTATATGGCTATCGCTGTGCCGGATGACCCTGAGATGTTGGGGTTGATCCGGTCGGAAAACGGTACAATCTTTAACATCTATCCCGCCGGGGATATCGATTGGCCAAATGACTGGCCGATCAATTTCGCTCTTTCAATCTATGAATCGCAGGGGGAGGAAGCCGCTCAACAGTGGCTCAATTCCCATAGTTTCAGGGAATTGGTCACTCCTTCCCGATTCATTTGGTGGGACAATAGTGACCACATTATCATTTCTCAAGATTTTGAAGGAAGATATGCCACTATCTTCCTGGACGAAGTAGTGTACTACGCGGTTGGGAGATGGAACCCGGCCATCACAAGTGTAGAAGAATTTTCGTTTATAATGTCTACATGGTAATTTTAGGTGTGACACTATTAGATAAGCTCCGGTTCACAGACCATCACGAACCCCCGGAGCTTTTTTAATTGACTGATGTTATTTGATTACCCCAAGAACAGTTATAATAAAATTGATGAAGCCGTGGCAAATAATTGGATTAATTAGTTTACTATCAATCGGGGCGATAGGTTATTCGATTAAGGATATTCCGATAAATAAAAACGGTGGGACATTGGATGAATGGCTCCAGCTTAAGAAAACGACTGAACAGACAGACCAAACGTCATCTCAGCCTTCCAACGGCCTTTGTTCCGATAAGTATTACTCGACAGAATATACCCAAGCTACCGCCACTTCCCTAAGCACTCCTCTTACAAAAATTACACAATTAGATCCCAAAAGCATCTCCAAACTTGCTGATGCTATATGGTGGGAATATTGTAATGCTGACATCAATTTTATACCTAAAGCCCAGCGCATTTACGATCAATACGGTAATTATGCTGGTAGCACCAGAATGTTTCCTGATTATAATTTAGTGAAAAATGAGAATCGCTGTTTAAACCAATATTTCGGCTCTATCAATCCCATAATTCAGGAACACGATCCCACAGCACCAATTCAGTTGTGGGGCAATATAGACGCGCCAGGAGAGCCCCATTCCATCACTTACTTTGCTCTTTCTACCCTTTCAGATATGACCTGTTTAAATAGTCTGCAACTTCCCGGGGCGCTACCAATAACTGGCGACCCCGGACCGATAGTGGAAGATCTTCCTGGGGGGATCCAAATGCGGAGATGGATTAACATTGCGTACCTAAATAAACTTCCGGAACTCCTATTGTTGAACCTGAGCAATTATCAGGTTAAGCCCAATTTAGCCGTGCTGAATAATTTGCCCGAACTCAAAATCTTGAGTTTACGTGGCACAACTGCGAAAGGTTATCAGACCTTGCCCGTCGCACCGGTGGGGCATCTCGTGAATTTAGAAGTGCTCAATCTTAGCAACACCACCGTCAAAAATCTTTCTCCCATACAAGGGTTGTCCGAATTAAGATTATTAGATATCAGTTATACTTTGATCGGAGATAAATATTTCGGAGGATTGGCCCCCTTAGTAAAATTATCTAATCTCAAAGAACTCTACGCCAGTAATGTAGCTATTACTAATCTAACCGCCCTTTCTGGTTTAAAGGAGCTACAAAAACTGAATTTGTCTTACGACTTCATACACGAGCTTACCCCATTAAAAGGACTGTCCAAGTTACGCGAATTAGATATAAGTTACAATAAATCCCTATTTACTTTTGGTACCCAGGCTAATTTAACTGCCTTGATTAGCCTCACTGGATTAGAACGCCTTAATCTGCGTGGCACTGGTATCGGCAATGAGAGTTGCACATTTTTAAAACAGCAATTAGCAAAAACCCGGATTAATTGCTAAGAAATTTTCCATGAAATATTCTCCGATGCTCTGCAAATTAATGAAGAGGCCTTTCGATGACAAGGGTTGGATCTTCGAATCTAAGATTGATGGAGTAAGAATCATCGCCATAAAAAATGGAAGTAAAATCAAACTCCTTACTCGCAACAACAAAGACAAAGCAAAACAATTCCCAGAGATAATGGCCACCATTGGGAGATTACGACCCCAAAAATTGGTGTTGGATGGCGAGTTAGCCGCCTTTCGCAAAGGTGTCAGCAGTTTCCAAGCCATCCAACCGCGCATTGGGCAAACAGATCCGGTTATCATCGCCGAATTAGTTAAGACCGTTCCAGTACGATACATAATATTCGACTTATTGGAATCAGAAAATAACGACTTGGAACATAGCCCCTTATTGGAACGCAAGAAAAAACTCAAAGCAATCCTTGCGGCCGGGCAAATAGACAGACAAGGGAATCTTGTATATTTAGACTATATTGCCAGAGATGGAATTACCTTTTTCAAAAAAGCAAAGCAGAAAAAGTGGGAAGGGATTATCGGCAAAAAGAAGGACAGCTTTTATAAAGAAGGGGGTCGTAGCGGGGATTGGGTAAAGATTAAAACTCACAACCAGCAAGAGTTTGTTATCGGGGCTTACACTCCCGGCCAAGGCAAAACTAAAGATACCTTCGGCGCAGTATTGGTTGGCTACTACAGAAACAATAAATTGATTTATGCTGGCAAAGTAGGCACTGGTTTTACTGATAAAGAGAGAGTCGAGCTCAAAAAGGAGTTCCTGAAAATCAAGACCACTAAAGTTCCTTTTAGTAAAGATCCAAAAGAGGCAAGTGCTCTTTGGCTTAAGCCACAATTAGTGGGGGAGTTTGCCTTTGGGGAATGGACCAAAGGGGACATTTTGCGCCAGCCAGTGTATATGGGACTCAGAATCGACAAAGCGCCCAAATCAGTCATCAAAGAAAATTGACGAAATATTCTTAATTTCGTCATCCTGCCTGCCCGTTGCCACGGTACGCGGCCAGGGGCCAGGGGCTTTGTCCAGGATCTAATATAAGATTCTGGCTTGCCCGTGCCGGGCTTGAACGGCCAGGGAGTCGCCCCAGGGGCTCCCCTGCCTACCGGCAGGCAGGCCAGAATGACGGTTATAACAACAAAAGAAATAATACAATATGCCGATTGAATGGTTAGCAAATTATTGGGAAAAAGCCGCACCCGTGGTGCTTCCCTTTTTGCGTGGACGAAAAGTGGCCGTACAGCAAATTTTTGATAAAAACATCCTTTATCGCCGTCATGGTGCCAAGGGCTTACCCGATAAATCTGGCTGGATTGAAATCGACAGCACTAAAGACATTGTCGACTGGGCCCGGTTGCACACCTACTCATTTCATCCCCATCTTTTAGGGGTTGATGACACTTGGTTTGTAATGGACATTGATGCTCGCTCCAACAAAATGTTCGATTTAGTTAAGATAGTCGGCTATGAAATGGCTAAACTGTTGGATAAAAAAGGCGTCAAATACCTGCTAAAATTTTCAGGGAATAGGGGATTCCACTTTATGTGGAGCGTAGGAAAGATTAAACCCAATTGGTTGAGTTTAAGAAAACAAATCCGAGAATTAGCAAAAGAATTGGAAAATATTTTACAGAAAAAATATGCCGATAAATTCTATTGCATTACTCCTAAGAAAAATCCTATCTTAACCACCAGTTCAACTGATAAGGCCACCGCCAAATCAATTTTGATCGATGAACAGATCATCCACAAAAATGGTATGATCCGCAGTCCCTATTCTATTCATCCTAAAACTGGTTTAGTTTCTGTGCCATTAACCGTTAATCAAATTCTGAGATTCAACCGCGATTCCGCCCTCCCCGCCAAAGTCAAAATCCAAAGAATTATCTTACCTTTAAATAAATAAACAAAAATGTTTTCTTTTTGTTTTTATGTCTGGATCCCGGATCCTGCTTCGCTCAGAAGCGAGCCGGTCCGGGATGACGAAGAATTACGGGGATGACAAAAGAAACCCTTCCCTCCACGGGCGGGTTTTTAAATTCAACTAAAAAAAACGGTTGTTCTCACTCCGACAGCAGGTTCTAACAGTAAATCAGGAGGGCTTTACAAAATCATAGGTGATATTATGATAGAGAGTTCCGTCCTTCGCTCTACGAGCTTCCAGCCTTCGCCGAAAGGCTACGGCGGACAAGACGGAGGACTGTCGCAGATGGAATAGATAGATTAACAAGCTATAGGTTAACAAAGAGGTGAGTTATGTTACAGATAGGAGACAAGGCGCCCGATTTTATCCTCAAGGGGTATTTTAAAAATAAAATCAAAGACTACAGCCTCAAGGAATTCAAGGGCAAATGGATGTTACTTTGGTTTTATCCAGCTGATTTTACTTACATTTGTCCTACTGAAATGACCAGTCTAAACAATAGGGCAGAGGAATTTAAGAAGATCAACAGCGTGATCCTCGGTATAAGTGCAGATAGCATCTACGCCCATCAAAAATGGGCCGAGGAATTAGGTGGATTAGATATCATTTTGTTGAGCGATTTCCATAAACGTACCAGCCGTGACTACAATGTTTTAATTGAAGAAACAGGCATGGCGCTCCGCGGTGCTTTTATCATCGACCCCGAGGGGAACATTAGATATATGATAGTATCCGACGATAATGTGGGCCGTAGTATAGACGAGTTATTGCGAGTAATGGGTGCTCTGCAGACCGGTAAAATGTGCCCTGCAGATTGGCAACCAGGTGAACCTACCTTATAGACAACTTTATTGATTTTTTAGCCTCCTCCTTTGACCACCTTGCCATAGGAGAAGCCCAGTGATATAATCCAAATATTAGTATATTTGTTAATCAGGAGGCCATATGTCTTTTAGTCATTGCAACAGTAAGGGTAGGACCTATTTTCTGCACAGCAAGAACGTCACCTTAAAGGGTGGACGTAAGCAAATGATTTATTACTTTGCTAAGGTTGCCGGGGTCGGAGCGCAGGATAATATCCCTGAGGGTTACAAGGTAATTGAAAGCTCTCGGACCGGACTCCCGATTCTAAAGAAAAAGTAAATCTGATTACGACATAAAAAACCAAAACCGCCTCCTCTGCTTCTGCAAGGGGCGGTTTTGGTTTCTGTTTGACTATTCAATAATAAAATATTTAAATCTAAATGGCTTCTGGTAGTTAACTTCCAGGAACAAGGAGGAGGAATGTCCAATTGACAAATGATAATGGAGAACTCACTTCTGGTAGACGTTCTGCATACGCCCGCGCTATGAGAATCATCGCAGGACATATCGACAAAGGGACCCCGATCTCATCGGAACAAGTCGAAACCCTAAAAAAGATGACTCTACTATTCGAAGAGCCAATAAAGGCAGTTATGCCTGACAACGATCTACTGCAACTCCAAACCGGCACGGATGACGATCAAGGTTATCTCTGGTCTGACGAATAATCCATTCTTCGCACTTTTTATAGCGGCATTTATGCCGCTTTTCTCTTAGTCATTTTTGGTAGCGCCACGGGGAGTCGAACCCCGGTTACCAGGATGAGAACCTGGCGTCCTAACCACTAGACGATAGCGCCTCGACACCTCTCGGCGTAATTTCCAATCTACACCAATTTATCCAATTTCCAATTAATTCATAAAGATTATTTGGGAAGCTCAGGAGTCATTTATATCATACAATACCAGGAGCAGGATTCTGGTACACTTGAGGTATGGTTAAATCAGATATCCGAGCTGGCTATCATGTTTCTGTCGCCGGTGGACTCCCGGGCGCTTTTAAGCATGCACGAGAATTGGAGTGTGATGTCATTCAAATATTTGTGAGTAGCCCGCAGATGTGGCAAACTCCTGAAATATCCGATAGTGAAATCGCCACCTTTAAAACAGAGTGGAGTAAGTCCAAGGTATCTGTTGTACTGGTCCACGCCGCTTATTTGCCCAATCCTTCCAGCGACCGAGCATCCTTGCGCAACCTCAGCTTAAAAAAACTAAAAGACGAGGCCAAAATCGCTTATCGCTTGGGTGCTGACGGCTATGTTTTTCATTGTGGAAGCAACCAGACCAGTACCGGAGAAGGTATCAAAAACGCAATAACTACTTTGAACAGACTAGCCGAGCTCACCGATGAAAAGTGGCCCGTTAAATTGATCATTGAAAGTGATGCGGGAGCTGGCAACAAGATCGGCGACACGATTGAGGAATTAGCCGCTATTTGGAAAGGACTGAATACTAAAAAAAGATTTGGGTTTTGTTTAGACACCTGCCATCTTTTTGTTTCCGGGATAGATCTCCGCACTAAGTCTGATGTTTCCCAACTCCTTAATAAATTTGATAAACTAATAGGTCTATCGCATTTGGAATTTATCCACCTTAATGATGCTATGTTCGACCTGGGATCCCACAAAGATCGCCACGAGAACTTGGGACAGGGTTACATCGGAGAAGCAGGAATAAAAAATATTATTGCTCACCCTGACATCCGCAAATTGCCACTGATTATGGAGACTCCGCGTACGGGGGAAGCGAGGTTAGACATTAAAGATATTCGCCTACTTCGAAGCTGGGCCAAATAGTTAACTCTGTTCGATATTTTTACCGCTTGTCCGTCATCCTGAACTGACGAAGCATTCCTTACTTCGTCATCCTGGCTTTGTCCAGGATCGTATAAATTATACGATTCCGGCTTGCCCGTGCCGGTTTACCCGTCTGGGGCTTGAACGGCCAGGGAGTCACCCGCCCAGGGCGAGGTTCCCCAGAATGACGGAAGAGATGCTGAAATAAACCTGTCCTGAGCGAAGTCGAAGGATTCAGCATGACGAAAATAATTTAATTTATCATTTAACTTTCTAACGGGGTGGAGTTGCAGGATCAATCAGACATTTACGATTTAATCAAGAAATATCCTGATCAGTTTGAGCGGGGATTTCGTATTGCTGAAACTGTTCGTTTGCCTAAAGCAATTGATCAAGTAGTGATCTCTGCCTTTAGCTACAATGCGGCCATAGCCGAAACGGTAAAAAACCTATATGCCAGGGATTTACCAGTTCCTCTCCAAATTCACAGCGGGTATGGCCTACCAGCCCAAATCACCCCCCAAACTCTGGTGGTAGCCATTTCCCTTTGCGGCCAGCGTCCCGAGGTGCTTTCGGCCGTTCAAATGGCCTACAAGGCCGGTCTAAAGCTGATTATCGTCACCGCCGGTGGAGAATTGGAGGTATTTGCGCGCGAACGGGGATTACCATTGATTTTATTGGATAAAAACATCCCGGAATATCGGCCAGCGCCTGCAGGGGGAAGCTGGGGAGCAGGCTTGATGATCGCTATTCTGGTACATATATTAATTGGTGCAGGATTGTTTCCAGCCAAAACAAGACAGCAGATTTTAGCGGCAACAAAAGGCATAGAAAATATGTATTTGCCGCGGTTAGGCAGGAAGATCGCCGACTTAATTACCGATACCAACGTATTGGTCTATAGCTCCGAAAAATACTATGGTTTGGCCATCTTTATGAAAAACATCATTAATATATTGGGTGGAATGCCCTGTTTTGCCAATACTTTTAGCGGGGGACTCGGTACCGAAATACACGGATTTTCACGTAAAGGTTTTGCTAAATACTTCGCTTTAATTCTTAACGATAATGCCGCAAATAAAAATATTAAATTTAGCGCTAAACAGTTAGAAGAAAAGTTATCTGCCGCTAAGATCAAGAACTACATTTTGGATCTTCCTGGCCAAAATCAATTAGAAAAAACTTTGGCTACCCCAATGCTGATTTATTGGATAGCTTACTGGCTAATCTATCCTCAAAAATAACCCCTTATTTTCTATTGTCGTTCCCGACTTGATCGGGAATCCAGAAAAAAACAAAAAATAAAATTATTCTTTCTTATTTAGCTTGGGAGCAGAATATTGACTCTGGGAGTGTTTTTCGTTACCATACAGCCATCACTAAACTTCGAAAGAAGGAGGAGCACATTGATGGCTGACAAACGAGTTGTCGGTATTTCAGCTCACGGCAACACTGGGGATACGGACATTGGCTTCGCCCCCATAGCTTTGGTTCCCGGCCTAGGAGATTTTTTTATGAACGAATTGCCTCGGGTAATAACGAGCACTGATGCCAGGATAGATGGCGTTCGGGTATACGAATGTTGTCTTGGTTTCGACCGAGTAAATGAATCTCTTAATCCCCGACGATTTTTCGTCATGGTCAGTGCCGAAGGGAGTTGGAAGGTTGAAGCCTATTTCGGGTCGAATGGGAGCCAGAAACAAGCTGTTGAGTTCCTGAAAGTTCTCGAACAGATTGGTATCCAAAAAGTCACCGCTTTCGGCCCGACCAATAAGGATTACTGGTATGAGGAAATTATTTCTCCGACCGACCTGACAAAGATGCTGGCACCAGAGCCAGAGAAGCCTGTTGAGACTGCAAGGCTCGAGCCTCTTACGGACGACCACGCTATGCTGGCGGCTGAAACAGGAACAACAAACTAAGAGTCTCCGATGTCACACTGGGAATGAATCTAAACTCCGCCTTTGCGGAGTTTTTTGTTTTAATAAGTCCGATTTTCTGGTTAAATAGTATTAGTTCTACTAATAATTAAACGATTTTAATATGGAAAATGAGATTATCAATGCTGTCACCAACAAAATCACCGAAGAGGCGACTAAAGGCATTTTTGAACGCATCTTCAATATCTACAATCAGTTTATTTCAGTATTCCCGATACAGTATCAATGGGTGGTTTCGGCTATTATATTCTTTGCTGTCGCTGGATTTATGTGGAATCTCATCAGGCGCAACTGGCTCTGGCTGATCTTGTTGGTAGTTGTCTTTCCAGGGGTTTTACCAGTTCTTCAGAACATCTTCAACTCCCTGGCCCAAATGTTCATCGGCAAATAAAACCACTGATCACACTGATTACGGACAGATTCCACTGATAAAATCTCAGATAATTAGTGGTTATAAAAAACCCCGTGTGTAAGGCGGGGTATGAAGGAACAGAAAAGCAAACTTAGCTTCGTTTTTGCGATTGAATCACCGCATCTTTTATGACGGCCAGGAAATCGCGGAGCGATTTGGGCCACCATCTACTTTTCACAGAAACCCATGCACTGTTTTCGCGGATGGAAAAGTGCTCAATCTTTCCAGATCTTCTTCCCTGGTAGACCAACCAATTCCGCCCATCATAATTAACTGCCGGAAAAGTAATACTCGCAACCCGGCCACTGTCACGGTGTTGCCGCCGTTCCTCTAATGCAAAAAACTCACAGCATCTTATCGTGATAGCCGGTTTAGGTTGGGAAATCTGGCCTATGCGATTAATAACATCCGGCGGATCAGTCTTGTGCAGTTCACGCCAATCTCTCCATAATTGCTCTATGTCTCCGATGTCAATGAGGGTGATATTGTGTGCACGCAGACGAGGTGTTTTTACAGTCATCAGCTATCACCTCCTTTTTAATGTCCAATGGGATATTTTATCTTACCACATCCGATTCAATTGCCTCGTCGTCACATCAGTGGAATCTGTCCGTAATCAGTGTGATCAGTGGTTATGATATGATAAAAAAGTAAAAATAAGTGGTATGGAACGAGTTTTAGCCAAGGAAGCATTAAAATACACTGGAGAAGTCATCACACTAAAAGGTTGGGTCCACAGCATCCGCAATATGGGCCAGATTGTGTTTATGGATTTTCGGGATGTTACAGGATTAATCCAGGTGGTTTTTGACGACACCAAATCAGATCTTACCAAAGACCTGAAACCGGAATATGTGGTGGAAATTACTGGCAAAGTGGTAGAACGAGGTGAGAAATATCGCAATCCCAAGTTAGAGACAGGGGATATCGAAGTACAAGCCGATGATGTCCAAATTATCAATGCGGCCGCTATGCCGCCGTTTGAAATTGACCAGGACAAAGTTACTGACGAGGAATTACGCTTAAAATACCGCTATTTAGACTTGCGCCACGAACGAATGAAAAATAATCTGCTCCTGCGACACAAGGTTGTTACTTATATGCGAGAATTTCTTAATAAAAAAGGATTTATAGAAGTAGAAACTCCTCTGATCACCTCGGCCACACCAGAAGGAGCCCGCGATTATTTGGTGCCTTCCCGAATCTATCCTGGCAAGTTTTACGCTCTTCCGCAAAGCCCTCAGCAATACAAACAACTCTTGATGGTCGCCGGATTAGATAAATATTATCAGATTGCCAAATGTATGCGGGACGAGGATAATCGCGGAGATCGCCAGCCGGAGTTCACCCAATTAGACTTAGAAATGTCTTTCGTGGAAGAAAAAGATATTCTTAAACTAACTGAAGAACTATTTACCGGGCTCATAGAAAAAATCGTGCCCGAAAAAGAGATCACCAAAAGCCCTTGGCCACGTTTGACTTATGCTGAAGCAATGAAGAAATACAAGACCGATAAGCCCGACTTGCGCAAAGACAAAAACGATCCCGATGAGTTAGCTTTCGCCTGGATTGTAGATTTTCCATTATTCACTAAAAACGACAAGACTGGGGAAATTGAATCCTCTCACCATCCCTTTACTGCCTGCAAACCGGGTGAAGAAAAACAATTAGACGAAGACCCCTTAAAAGTAACCAGCGCTTCATACGATATGGTACTAAATGGATCTGAGATTGCTTCTGGCAGTATTAGAATTCACAATCCTAAAATGTTAACCAAGGTATTTGCTATTTTAGGTCTTCCGCCAGAAGAGATTAAATCCAAATTTGGCCATATGTTAGAAGCCTTTAAATATGGTGCCCCGCCTCATGGAGGAATTGCTCCAGGGATCGATCGTTTTGTGATGATTTTAGCTAACGAACCAAACATTCGCGAAGTAATCGCTTTTCCTAAAACTGACAAGGCCCGTGACCCCATGATGGATGCCCCCCGCGAAGTAGATGAAAAAACTCTGAAAGAACTCGGATTAAAAATTATTTAATAAAACTTTTCGTTGTCGTCCCATCCCTGTCATCCCGAGCTTGTCGAGGGATCTCGAAGCTTGTGTCAGCAGATTCTTCGACTTCGCTCTGTTACGCTCAGAATGACAAAAACAGAGGGCGCCGGCAAAAGACATTATGAAGACGATCGCCATACTACTTGTGATGCTCAACTATCTAACCGGATCTTCGGCTCTCGTTAAGGATAGTCTATGGAGCATTCTAGTTGATCCGCAGGCCTATTCTTTACATACTTTAGCTTCGCAATTTTTGCGGCCAGAACCTGTCCGCGACGTTTTATATCCCAATCCGCAAGTAGAATCCGCCGCCGCTATCGTCACCGATTTGGACACCGGAAAAGTATTATTCGCTAAAAATGCTGATGAGCCGATGGCAATGGCGAGTATCACTAAGATTATGACTGCTTGGGTAGTCCTGAGCAGCAACATTAATTTGGACGAGGTGTATGTTGTGCCTGAAGAAGCGACCAAGGTACCCGGCTCACGAATGTATCTGGCTGTAGGCGAAAAAATGAGTGTGGACAGCCTGCTTAAAGGTGCTCTCATTGAATCCGCCAATGATGCCGCTTACACTTTAGCTTTCAATGCTTTAGGTAGTATAGATCGGTTTGTAGAGATGATGAATGCCTATGCCCAGCAACTCGGTCTAAAAAATACTAACTTTACTAACGTATGGGGGGCCGATGAGCCGGGGCATTACTCTTGCGCCCGAGATATTGCCACCCTCACTGCTCTGGCTTTGCAAAATGAAACTTTTCGCAATATCGTATCCGTCAAAAAAACCGTCGTTACGGATATTTATGGAAAACTTCAGCATAATCTGAACAATACTAACAAGTTGTTAGGAACCTATCTTAATATTATCGGAGTAAAAACTGGCACTACGAATAATTCCGGTGAATCATTAGTGGTAGCGGCGCGAGGGGAGAGCAATCAAACCATTATCACTGTGCTCTTAAACAGTCCCGACCGTTTTACCGAAGGAAAAACTTTATTAGAATGGGCCCTCAAGGCCTACAACTGGATCGAACCCCTGTAATCGGTATTTAGTATCAAGCGTCAAGACACTGGTTTGTTTGAATGAGAAAAATATAGTTCTCGCTGTTACTCAAACAGTAAACATTGTTCGAACCTGCGAACACAAGCGAGAACTATGTGTTGTAATAAAAAAGAGGAGATAGTGTCCTCTTTTGGTCAAAGTGGAGGGAAGGCTTTTACATCCCTGTTCGGAGAAACGCTTGTCTTAACCGAATTTCCTTCTCAATAACTGCCTTGGATGTTCCGCAGAACAAAAGCAATTTGTGGGATGGATTATCCAATTTGGTTTTTGGGCCGGTCGCTTTTTGGATCCGTTGGAAAGTTTCCGCAAGTCTTTCTTCCAGCGACTTCAATGAATCAGTTTCCAGCCACCAGATAGAGTAACGAATTGCAAGTAACATAGGAGCCAGCTGAATATAGTCATTGCACTCATCCAGTAACCATAACAGGTCCCCAAAATGAGGTAAATGACGCTCCATGCTGTTGGGTTGGCCATTAGCGCTCATTGAAAGCCTCCTTTTAAGTTAATGGGTTTAATTTAATAGGTACAAACTGCTTAAAGGTTACTCTTAAGCACTTACCTTTGTCAATAAAAACTCTTTACAGGAGCTTGTTTTCTGTTATTATCAAGCCATCATTGTACATCAAGGTGATTCCTATGTTGGGTCAAATTCTCATTGGGATTACGGTGATATTATTGATTCTCTGGTTTGTGAAATTCATCATTATCGATATGATAATCATTCCCATTTATGAATGGTTTCAACCGTCACTTCTCGAAGGCCTGGGAGAAGATGAATACGGATTTTACTTAGATAGAGAACATAATAATCCACCTCAAAATCCTGATCCACCGGAGCCCTAATGCTCCGGTTTCATTTAATAAGGAGTAAAATTAAACCGATGTCCAAAGAAACCATCAAATCAAATTTTATAGTGGCAATTGTGGGACGGCCCAATGTGGGTAAGTCCACTCTCTTCAATAAAATCGTCGGGAAAAACCGGGCGATTTTAAGCGATATCCCCGGAACTACCCGCGATATCCTGTACGAAAATGTCACTTGGAACGGTTTAGAGTTCACCTTGGCCGACACTGCCGGAATCGAGTTAGACACCAAATCAGAATTAGAAAAAGACATTTTTCTACAAGTCCAAGTTGCTCTGCAAGGAGCCGATTTAATCATTTTTATGACCGATGTCCGAGTTGGTCAACAAACCGAAGATCTCAAAGCGGCCGAACTAATCCGCAAACTAAATAAACCAGTAGTCTTAGCCGCGAATAAAGCAGAGAGTAAAAAATATGATGATGCTATATATGATTTTTACAAACTCGGCCTGGGCGAACCAGTATTAACTTCCGCAATTTCTGGCAAGGGAGTCGGGGATATATTAGACCTGATAACAAAGAAACTGAAAAGTTTAACACCCCTCCTGCCGGAGGAGGGGTTAGGGGAGGAGGGAGTACGAGCTATGCACTCCCCACCTATCCTCCCCTCCGAAAGGGGAGGAACAATTCGGGTAGCGATTATAGGACGCCCTAATACCGGAAAATCTACTCTGCTTAACAAACTGGCAAACAAAAAAATGTCTTTGGTCAGTAACCAGCCTGGCACTACCCGAGATACAGTACGTACTGTAATACCGACTCCAGAATTCCAGATTGAGTTAACCGATACTGCCGGTCTCCGCCGCCGGGGAAAAGTGGAACAGGGTATTGAAAAATTCAGTTCGTTATTAGTGATTAGGGCCGTCAAAGAAGCAGATATTGTGCTTTTAGTAATGGACGCCTCTGATGGAATATTGGCCCAGGATTTGCATGTTGCTCAGATTATTGAGGAAGAAAAGAAAGGGGCGATTTTAATCACCAACAAGTGGGATATGGTTGAAAAAGACCACCGTGTCACTGCTGATTATGATAAATACCTGGAACATAAGTTTGCTTTTATGACTTGGCCGCCCCATCTCTACATCTCGGCTCTGACCGGCCAGCGTACTGATAAGATTATTGACGAGATATTAAACGTCTGGGCATCTCTTAATACAAAAATACCCAGTAAATCTTTAAATAATCTTATTGGTGATGCTTACGCTTCCAATCCACCCAAAGGTCGGCGTAAATCACCAAAAATCTATTTTGCCAGCCAGGTAGGAGTAAATCCTCCCGTTATCAAATTGAAAGTGAACTATCCGGAAGAACTACATTTCTCCTATCTGCGCTATTTAGAGAAACAACTTCGCGCCAAGTATCCAATGGTTGGTGCCCCCATTAAGTGGGCAATTATCCAATCCTCATCCTCTGATGTGGTAAAATAAAGCCATCTTATTAGATTACACCGCATCTACCCCGCTACCAATCAGGTGGCGGGGGTTTCTTAATACCAAAAAGCCGCGCTATGCGCGGCTGGGCTTGCACCAAATCTCGAAATCACTCCTCCTCGCAGATAGGGACTAAAGAACATCCTCCCTCAATCCACTTCGTAAGCCCCTCTTTAGTAGAGAATTTAACCGCTTGCTTGCGAGTTGCACGATAGTATATCTCGTAAGTAGTGGTCCAATCTCGCCTGGGTGTCATAGGCTGAAGAGGATCTCTCTGCTTCCTTCGTCTGACAATTAGATAGTAGCCGAATCTTTTCAAATCAAGTTTGATCAGATCGAGAGAGACACTGGGAGCAATAATAGAAGCATCCATTATCATCCTCCTTTTCCTGTTTGATAGTAGGTACAAAAATCGGATTTATTTTACAGCAGAATCAAGCAAAGTCAAGGCTGTGGTATAATAAATAGGTCATATCCTAACCCAAGGGAGGAGACAGTATGGCTAACCAAGCAATCGGTAAAGTAACTCACTACTACGATAAGATCGGAGTAGCTATTATTGAGTTAAAAAATACCCTCAAAGTAGGGGACACCGTCAAATTCAAAAAAGGCGACGAGGAGACCGAACAAACCATCAGCTCTATCCAGATTGAGAAGGCTCCGGTTGACTCGGCCAACAAGGGTGCTATAGTAGGGATCAAAGTGGACCAACCGGTCAAAGAAGGCACTGAAGTTTGCCAGGCATAAAGTCTAAGACCGGAGCGACGCAATTTATAGAAACGGGGGACACCAGGGAGTGATTTTCCTATTCTGAAAATAAATAAGTGAAACTGATAGTCGGATTAGGTAATCCGGGAACTAAATATGCCAAGACTCGCCACAACATCGGTTTTGTGGCGGTAGATGAATTGGCTAAAAAAATGAAGTTAGAGTTTAGTTTCAGCAAGAACCACAACACCATTTATGCTAAAACCGAGGGGTTAGAATTAATTAAGCCCCAGACCTTTATGAATAACTCTGGCGTGGCCGTGAGAGCTATCGCCAAGAAACATCAAATTTTACCCCAAGATATTTTGATAGTGATGGATGACTTGGATATGGAAGTTGGTAAAATCCGTTATCGCGATGAAGGTAGCAGTGGAGGGCACCGGGGCCTGCAATCAATTATTGATCACCTGGGCACTTCGGAAATTCCACGGCTGAAGATTGGCATTGGCCGACCGATTGCTGTTGAGCCCGATCAGTATGTGCTCAATAAATTCACACCTGAACAATCAAGCAAGATCAAAACCGCCCTTCCTGCAGCCATAGAGCTAATCAACGGAAAATTCCTCTGTTCTAAATAAAAAGAAGTGGAGAGAATCCTGCCTGCGACTTCCCAAGGAGGGTAGGGAATGGCCGCAAGCAAGATCCTTCCCACTTCTCTCAATTCTCAATTCAACTGAGGAAAAGACAGAACTATTAATTATATCACAGGCAAATATTCCTAAGGTTTAATTCTAATTATACCATATAATAATTAAATAGTCAAGAAGCAAGTGAATACGATCTTATCTGCTATTGATGATAAGTTTGGCTCTCTGGATGCCTACAAATCTCTACTGAAACGTTCTCGCAAGGACAGGATTAACATCACTGGCCTAAATAACGTAGGCAAGTTTTTGCTGTTGGCTCGCGTTGCTCGAGACACTAAGAAAAAAGTCGTTTATATTGTCAAAAATGAAAGTGACCAAGCGGCAGTGGAGCGTGGTCTACAATTGCTAACCGATCAGCCAATTTATGTCTATCCCGATCTAAAGTCGGAACAAATTAATCGCCAACAATATATCCGCAATTTCCAAACGCGCTCATCCACTACCCAAGCTTTTAAAAAAGATATTGGTGGGATTTTTGTATTTCCCGTGCAAGCACTTATTGATCCTCTGACTAATCCCGCTCAGGTTATGCAACTGTCAGTGAATACTACTAAAAATCCTGAAGAGATTTTAGCTACACTGATTGCCTCCGGCTATGAACGCCAGCAAAAAGTTTTTCAGATCGGTGAAATTGCTATGCACGGCGGCATCTTGGACATTTTCCCCGTCAATTCTGTCTATCCTCTGCGGTTGGAGTTTGACGGAAACACTATTACGCGCATTACCGAATTTAACCCTGTCGATAACAAAACTCTCAAAACCCATCAGGAAATTTCTCTGCAAGCGCTCAAGAACGAAAAAATGAGCAGTTATCTTTTGGATGGAATCGAAACCCACCCCGCTGATTATATTCTTATTTTCAATCAGGCGGATGAACTATTTCAACTACTCTACGAACTCTACCAAGGCAACAATAGCCACGATAATGGAATTTTAACCACCATCAGTAAACAGTTAGACAAACTGCCGGCTTGGCAGATTATAGAGATCTCCGGCGATGATAAAAATTTGATTCGCTTTGACATTATGGAAGCTCCTTTGTTTGCTAACGATTTGGGCCGATTAACTGAAGAGATTGAAAAATACATCCGCAAAGACTGGAAAGTGGTGATCGTTAGCGATAAAGACAATCAACTGGTTCCTGCCCTTAACGATCGCCGGATAAAATTTTCTTCTGACCTTGCTGAGGCACCGGTCGCCTTCATTAAAACCTGTGATTTGGATGGGTTTATCAGTTCTTCACTCAAACTATTAGTACTAACGGACAAGGAGATTTTCGCCCCCATTATGCAGAGATCTGTCGCCACCAAGCCTACTCCCAAAAAGCGTCAATTGGCTTTTCTGTCCCAGATTGAAAAAGGTGACTATGTTGTACATGTGGATTACGGCATCGGTAAACTCATTGATATCTCCACTATGACCGTGAACGGCATCAGCCGAGAGTATCTAATTATTAAATATGCCGGAGCGGATAAAATTTACGCACCAGTGGACCAAATTGACAAAATAAGTAAATATATTTCGCCGGCAGGGGAAAAACCTGTTCTATCAAAATTAAACTCCCAAACCTGGAAAAGATTAGTCGGGCAGATTAGAAAAGAATCACAGGAGTTTGCTAAAGAATTATTAGATCTCTACGCCAAGCGCGCCCTGAAAGAGGGGATTTCGTTTGATAGCCCGGAATTTTGGGAAAAGGCGTTGGCGGATTCTTTTGCCTATCAAGAAACACCCGACCAAGAGCAAGTTATCCAAGAGATTCTGGACGATATGGAACAACCCAAACCAATGGATCGCTTACTTGTCGCCGATGTTGGATTTGGAAAAACTGAAGTAGCTATTCGAGCGGCTTTCAAAGCAGTAACTTCAGGTTTTCAAGTAGCTTTACTCGCTCCAACTACCATCTTGGTAGAACAACACCTTAAAACCTTTAACGAACGCCTTTCTCCTTTTGGCGTAAACATCGCCGCTCTGAGCCGGTTCCGTTCACAAACCGAACAAAAAAGGGTGCTGGCTGGTCTGCGCACTCGCGAGATCGATGTCGTCATTGGTACTCATCGCTTACTGTCTCGTGATGTCAAATTCGCCAACCTCGGTCTGATTATTGTGGATGAGGAACAACGATTCGGCGTCCGGCACAAAGAAAAATTAAAAATGATGCGTTCGGAGGTGGACGTTTTAAGTATGACTGCCACCCCCATCCCGCGCACACTTAATTTGGCTCTTTCTGGCATTCGCGATATTAGCACTATTGAAACGCCGCCTACCAACCGATTGCCGATTAGAACTACGGTCGCTCCTTTTGATATAGAGGCTGTGAAAAATTCCATTTTGCAAGAAGTTAAACGCGGCGGGCAAGTTTATTTTGTTCACAATCGGGTAGTGACCATTGCTTCCATCACCCATAAATTAGAAGAGATTTTGCCGGAGGTACGTTTTATCTACGGCCATGGTCAAATGCCGGAACGGCTGCTCGCTAAAATTATGGAAGACTTCCGAGCCGGAAAATACGATTGTTTAGTGGCCAGTACCATTATTGAGAACGGGTTGGACAACCCTAATGTAAATACTTTAATTGTGGATAACTCCAGCCACTTTGGTCTTTCCCAATTACACCAGCTTAGAGGCCGGATTGGCCGAGGCAAAGTACAAGCCTATTCCTACTTCTATTACAACCCCGGGAAGCTCGCTGGAAAGGCCCTGGAAAGGCTTAGAACCATCGCAGGACACACCGAACTCGGGAGTGGGTATCAGATAGCCTTGCGGGATTTGCAGATCCGGGGGGCCGGTGGAGTGCTTTCCAAAAAACAGCACGGGCATATCAGCGCTATCGGTCTCACAATGTACACCAAACTCCTGAATCGGGCGATTGAAGAACTCCGGACCGGCTATAAACCAAGGGTGGACACGATCACGGTGGACCTGCCCATTTCGGCCTATCTCCCGGCTACTTATATTGATAATGAAGCCCAAAGAATTAAAACTTACCAGCAGCTGGCTTTAGTGGAAACTGAAAATGAATTAAAGGATGCGGCGGCAGAGTTAGAGTCTAAATTCGGCAAATTGCCAAAAGAAGTGGTGAATTTATTTGAATTAATTGATCTAAAAATTACTGCTTTAGGAACTCAAAAGGTTCTCTCAATGTTGTCGCGTAATGAAGCGGGGATTCGCCGCACTCCCGAGCAGATCATTAGTATCATTTTGAATAGTTTCATCAAAGACCAAAATATTTTGACTGCCGTAGAAAATCTCGGAGGAAAAATAATTGATAAGACGATTAAAATTCCATTGTCCGCATTGGGCGAACACTGGCTTGCTTCCTTAAAAAAACTCCTCCAGTTATTAAAATAAAAAACAGAGCCCGGCGGACTCTGTTTTGACTTAGTTGTTCAAGGTAGGAGGGATGCCATGGTTCAATGATGACCATCCTGTATCCCACCACACCCTGTAACAGTAATTGGTTCAGAGCAACCAGGTAGCCTCAAAACAAAACTTACATCTGCGTTTTGCGATATTTTCCCGGAAACCTGTTGAGCTAAGGCTGTGGCGAGAGAAAGGAAAGCCCTTGGAATTTCATCGGGGTCTACATCATCAGATATAGTCAAGATTATAGGCCCACCGGTCGTTCTCTCGCTAACTATAGAGTCAACAGGCAACCCGTGCTGTCGAAGAAGATTCTTAAAATCATTAAGAAATTTCTTCTGTTCTGCTTCAGTTGTCTCATCGTCCCCGTACCCTCCAGTAATGAGCACCTTCATGATACTCGACTCCTTTCAGTCACGTGATATTTCAAAGGAGATAATTAATAAGGTTTTAATTTTACATTGATATTTCACTCCTGTCAATGATTTTCTTGACTGGGAGAGGGTTTTCTGATACGGTAAGTTATTCATGAAAAATCAGATTTGGGGGTACATCCGCTACCTACTTTTGGGCATCGTCACTGCCACGGCTTTATTATGGAGTATTACTGTAGCGCCAGCGGTCGCCAGTGCTGCTGTCCGTCATCCTGAACTTGATTCAGGATCTCTGGCACAGATTCCGGGTTCCATCCTTCGCTCTGCGAGCTATGGAGGACTGACGCAAGCCCGGAATGACGGAGAAAAAGGATTGGTATTGTCGTTGCCATTTTCGGTAGATTCGCGTTGGACATCAGTTGATAATAATACGCCCGGAATAGCTTGGAAAAGCTCTCCTCCCCTAACCCCTCCTCCGACAGGAGGGGAAATAGATAGTTCCTCCCCTGCGAAGGGGAGGTTAGGAGGGGATAGTATTAAATTTGGTGTCCAGGATGGTCAATTTATACCCGGGGATGCTGAAAATGATACTTGGTTTGTTTATGGTTGGTTTGGAGCATTACAAGCTATTAAACAATCTTATAATGTGAAGTATCCCGAATGGGGAGATCGCCACGATGGTATTGATTTCGCCGGCCAGGAGGGGATAGAAGTTACTTCCGCGAGCGCTGGCACCGTTATTTTTGCTGGCAAAAAAATAGGCAATACTGTTATTGTTAATGCCGGCAATGGCTACCAAATTACTTACGGGCATCTGCAAGATATCTCCGTCAAAAAAGGACAGAAAGTGAAGATCGGGACTCTGATCGGCCATTTAGGCAAGACCGGCACCACCAACCCGCACCTTCATTTTGAAGTAGATTATATTAAAAAAGGCGCTCGCATAGCGATAAATCCCGTTCCGCTTCTGGATACAGAGTGGGGGAATGTGATAATTCCTGACGCAGAGGCCAATCAATTTTATACAGAAAACCAAGACCCCCTAACTCAACCAGATTTTTCTTGGTAGAATTAAGACAGTAATCGCTTTTTTGACAACCGAAAGGAATAAAAAAGGAGACTATAGGATGATCAACCGCATTGTCCGATCGGGAATCCAGCCAGTATCAGTCGTGCTTAACCGCAAAGATTCAACAGTAAGGCGCGACCCGCGTGGTCGGCCCTATGCCGGGTACAAAAGAAAAGTATCTGGTGATAAGGGGACAAAAAAAGTAAAAGAGAGCAGGGGCGATGTGCTTGAGCTCTCAAAGGAGGTACTTGAGTGACACCCACACAAGTACAATTGTTTTTGATCGGATCCGTAGCCACCTGTCTGATATTATTGCCAATACTATGGTTTGCCCAAACCCAATTGGAAGAGATCGATAAACAAAAGTTGGAGGAGCAAAGGAAATATTTGAAATTGATAAGGATGTTAATGGAGGGTGAAGAATGACAATAGGTGTCTACAACTACGGTGGTCATCATCTGTTCGTTTTTGCCCGAGACTGGCCCGCTCTGGCTGTTCTTGTGCTTACAGGAGTGCTCCTGTGTACATTATTGATTAATTACATTCGAAAAAGTAAAAACCCTTCAAATAAATGAGGGGTTTTTCATTGGAATAGATAGGGGAGAGAACAAAAAAACCCGCGACTATAATAGAAAATGCGGGTTTATTCAAATAGATTGAAAATGAACTGGAACTTAGTGCCACGAGTAAATGGCATCGGCTGAACATAAACTAACACTGACTGGTGCCGGTTAACGCGGATCCTGATGGCTAAAGTACTGCGGTAAAGACTAATCTGCGACTGGCCAGAATTAGCGAGTAAGCCTACCAATTTAGCTACGCGTCGGCCAGTGAGATTAGTAATTATTAATCGATCGGATTCTGGCAACATTTTTTGCCGCCACCGGGAGGGGATTACTATCCCCAGTTTTTGCATAGCTTCTGCTAAAGAACGACATCGCTTATGCCGACGAGGCATTCGAAACCTCCATATAAAATTTTAAAGAACGATACATTCTAATGTACCACTAAAAGAAACCCCCCACCAAAAATGGTGAGGGGGAGGAGGTGTCCACCAGATCAATATCTAGTGGATCTATAGCGATATGAAAAAACCCTGGTAATGAGCAAGGCTGGCCCCGCCGAATTACGACTTTACGGCGGGGCATATTTATTTATGAAAGTTCAAGATCCATTTACAGTATATATCAAAGAAAAAACCCCGCCACCTTGACCCCTCAAGGAATAGAATGGCGGGGTAGTGCTCACCGAGTTACGCTTTTACGGCGAGCATTGGTATACTAATAAGACAGGTGTGGCCGAAAGAAAAAGAACAAGTATTTATATTTATACCATATCAAAAATTCTACTAACGCATCGATACGATAGCAGGGTAGTGCCCAAAAGCCCCACTGTTGCAACAGTTCGACCATATACTGAGTGGGATAGTAAAAGAGAATAATATTAGCAGTAGTCGCACAATGTATCTTGTGCGACATGACCTCAAAATGACCTACACTGTGTCTGGTAAGATAGTCCTTGTGTTGAAATACGGTTATTTGCCCTATTTTGACTTACGCCTTCTTCGTAGGATCGATTATAGCGCTCTCAATAGCCGCCCATTCGCTATCTTCGGCCTCTGGTACCATAATTGTTAGTTCGTCGCCTTCACTAAGCTTAAAATAGGTCACGGAAGCTAACAGCACTTTGTAAGACTTGCCACCAGCAACTACGCGATATTCCTCGCCTTCCTTTACTAAAGTTCCCAATACCTTTTTTCTGGCGATAGGCCCAATTTGCTTATAAATAAAGGAGCCGTCGTCCATAATTGTGAGCTTTAGGATATCTCCGGCTACTAATTTTGATTTACTGGCATAATTGGCCGGCACAGGGTATTTTTTGCCATCCTTATCAATCATATATTGTCCATCAAAAACACCTTCTATAATCTTGCCATCACTGGGCAGGCCACCAGCCTTACCTTGATACTCTAAATCAGACACTGCTACACCCAACATGTCTGCTAAAATCTGTTTAGCCGCCGCCAGATTGGCAGAAGCCGTCTCAACTAACGCCCTAATTTTTTCGAGTTGTTTATTTTGCGCCATTTTACTTTGTGTTAAATTTTTATAAAAATTTTAATTTTTACTCTTGAATTATAAATTATATCTTATTCTAAATCCATCAGCAATAGTCTCCCCTGCTATATCAGCCTGTTTTTCTCCTATCTACACCTATACAATAGCACAAATGTCTTATTTTGTCAAGGCTTTCTTCAGAAGCTCTTGAATAGCCCAGGGATCCCCTTTGCCATTTAACCTTCCCATCACTTGCCCCATCAAAAACCCAATTACTTTAATCTCCCCTCTTTTATATTGCTCCGCAGATCGCGGATTGGCTTCAATTACTTCCTGAACGGCATCCGCAAGCGCGGTTTGATCTACTTTTTCAATGCGACTAACCAGAGTCTGTGCCGATGCATCTTCTGTGCTCATCAAATTATATAATTGAATGGCCTCATTATTAGAAAGATTGTTTTTCTGTACTGTCTGCAAAAAATCAGTTAATTGTTTGTCGTCCCTCCATTTTTTCGCGATCCAATTAGCGGCTAAGTGGATATCCGTTTTTAGCGAATCCTGCATTAACTGTTTGATTCTTTCTATACAACCGCTTTCTTGCAATTCAATAATCCTGCCGTAGGGCAACCCTTGCTCTTCTGCCCAGCGCCGCAGAGCCGCAGGAAGAACCACAACTTCCGAATGCCATAATTCAATTTGGGAATCCTCTAATACGACCGGGGGTAAATCCGGTTCTGGGAAATAACGATAGTCATTGAATTCTTCCTTGCTACGCTGTGCCAAGGTTGTGTTGGTTTTTTCATCCCATCCTCGCGTTTCTTTATTTATCTCTCCCCCGCCCTGGATAATCTCAGCCTGTCGCTTCATTTCGTAATCTAAAGCTTTTTCCACAAACCGAAACGAGTTCATATTCTTGAGTTCCACCAAGGTGCCCAACTTTTGGTCTCCCTTTTTGGCTAAAGAAATATTAGCATCTACTCGCAAGTGCCCTTTTTCCATATCCGCAAGTGAAACACCTAAAGTTCGGACAATCCTTTGTAGCTCTTGCATAAATGCCCTGGCTTCCTTAGGGCTATGCAAATCCGGTTCGGTCACAATCTCCAACAAAGGGGTACCGCAACGGTTAAAATCTACTAAAGTTCCATCTTCGGCGTGAACTAACTTACCCGCATCCTCTTCTAAATGAACTCGCTTTATTCTCGCTGTAAATTCGGTACGTTCCCCACCCGTTTCCGGTAAATAATCAACTTTTAACTCTCCGTTCTCCCCCACCGGGAAGAAAAATTGTGAGATTTGATACCCTTTGGGTAAATCTGGATAAAAATAATTCTTGCGGTCAAAACGTTGGAAGTGGTTAATCTGGCAACCTAAAGCTAACGCCACTTTCGTCCCCCACTTTAAAGTCATAGCATTAGTTACCGGCAACACTCCCGGGTATCCCATACAAACTGGACAGACTACGGTATTGGGTTCTTTACCTTCAGCATTGTTGTCACAACGGCAAAACATTTTGCTTTTAGTTGCCAGTTGGACATGAATTTCCAAACCAATTGTAGGAACTAATTCTGACATTTAATAATGTTTTAATTGATCAATGGCTCGGCCAAAAATGGCAACGATGCGACGGGCCTCGGAGGAAGAGATGTCCCAATTAATCTCATGAGCAAACTTGTTGCGGACTTTATGGGCCTCCCATAAATCCTGGTAGTTCGCTACAAGCTTTTGAGCATCCCGTAAACGATCTGCGAATGTTTCCCCCCTCAATCCGATCTTTCGAAATGTGAAATCAAGGAGTTTGTCGGCTTCAAAAATCGCTTCCTTGGAACGCCCTTGAGTTATCAAATTATCGATCTCTTGCCATTTTTGAGTTATAACCGATCGGTCTTGGTCAGTCAGCCGACGACGACGGCCTACTTTGCTTATCCACCAAAGTAAAGCTAATCCAACCACCAAAACAGCCAAGATGTACCAAAATATCATTGTCATCGCCAACTCTGTTGTTTATCAATTAATTCTTTCCGCCACGTTTCGGCAAGGGTTGCTTGCTCAAAGGCATAAGCCACTCTCATTATCGTTGCTTCATCTAATTGTTTGCCCATAATCTGCAATCCCACCGGCAAACCGCCCACCATCCCACAAGGAAGTGAAATAGCGGGAAGACCAGCGATATTCGCCGGCACAGTTAATAAATCGGACATATACATCGCTAAAGGATTGTCCGCCTTTTCGCCTAATTTAAATGCCACTGTCGGAGCAGTGGGGGTAATAATAACATCCACCTCCGCAAATGCTTGATCAAAATCTTGTTTAATCAGCATCGCCACTTTTCTCGCTCGATCATAATACGCATCGCGAAATCCAGCCGAAGTTACATACGTTCCCAACATAATGCGGCGTTTCACCTCCGGCCCAAAACCCAGTTCTCGTGTTTTTCTATACATCTCGGCAATAGTTTCTATTTCGGTATCACCGCCAGTGGAAAAACCATATTTTACCCCATCATAACGCGCCAAATTAGCGGAAACCTCTGCCGGCTGAATAATGTAATAAGTTGACAGGGCATAACGAGAATATGGCAGACTGATCTCTTCCACTTTAGCCCCGAGCTCTATTAATTTTTCTAACGATTTTCGCACCGCAGTGGATATCTCTGGATCAACCCCTTCACCGAAATATTCTTTGGGCACACCGATCTTCAACCCGTTAATATCTTGTTTAATCTCTAACACATAATCTGGTACGGGGGCATCCAAAGAAGTGGCATCGCGTTTATCTTTACCTGCGATCGCCTGCAAAACTAAAGCACAATCTTCCACTGTGGTTGCTACAGGGCTAATTTGGTCTAAGGAGCTTGCCATCGCCACTAACCCATAACGGCTTACCCGGCCATAGGTGGGTTTAAGGCCTACAACCCCGCAAAAAGCCGCGGGTTGGCGAACAGAGCCACCGGTGTCGCTCCCGAGGGCAAAGGGCACTACACCGGCCGCTACCGCGGCCACAGACCCCCCGGAGCTTCCCCCGGGCACCCGAGACACATCCACCGGGTTTTTAGTGGGCCCGAAAGCGGAGTTCTCTGTAGAGGAACCCATAGCAAACTCATCTAAATTCGCCTTTCCTGCTATCCAGGCACCTGCCTTTTTTAATTTAGCAACAACCGTAGCTTCATAAGGCGATTGGAAATTCTTTAAAATTTTAGAAGCGCAAGTAGTGGGAAAATCCGTCGTTACAATATTGTCTTTCACTAAACAAGGAACAGATAAATTACCTTGCTCGGTCTTGCCTGGTTTTCTTGCCAACGCTAAAACAATATTCAATTTATCTTGCGCCGCTTTGATGTCGGCTAAACATCGAGTTAAATCTATTTTTTTCGCTTCCGCTATATTCATCTAATATCTAAATCTACTGTGTGATTGTCATTCCGAGCTTGCCTGCCCCGCGCATGCTGGGGTCGAGGAATCTACTGGCACAAATTTAGAGATTCCTCCCTGCCTACCGGCAGGCAGGCACTCCGGTCGGGATGACAGGAAAAAGTAGTTTATGATTTTTGATATAATTGGTGACATTGGTGAAGACTGGCGACATTGGACATACGCCGCCAGGCGTTAGGTGGCTCGGCCAAATATACTTTTAACTTTTACGTATCCTTTTTCTTGGGCTGGGGCATTAGCTAATAATTTATCTCGTGGAATTTCACATTCTTTAACCACATCTTTAGCTAATTGATTAGTCAACCCCGTAACCTGGCCCACTGGCTCTACTTTGCTGACATCTATTTTTTGCAATTCTGCCACATACTGCAAAACTGCCGATAGTTGATCGGTATACTGTGCCTCTTCATTCTGGTCCAGTTCCAGTTTGGCTAAATTGGCCACCCCTTGAAGTTCTTTTTGATTTAAACTCATAAATTTATTATACCTTAGCTTAATTTACCTAAGAAAAAGCCGGTCACAAGACCGGCTTGGGTTACAAGGAACAATTTACATTCAATTCATTGACGGAGATAATTCAGGCTGGTGTATCGGCCTTATCCCCTTAAGCACCTCTCCAACATCGTGATTGATGGCTTCAATGTTATATAAGGTCTCTTGCTCGGCAACAGTAGTCGCAATCTTAATTCTCGACCCTGTCACGACATCAATATCCTCTTCTTGGATATGATCCGAGGGTACCAACATAACCACGCCAGAAAATTGTGGTGCCTCCTGGGATAGAATATGCTCCATTTCTTGGTCGCAGATATTCAAGACCGGCTTAGCTTTACGGCACAGCCAAAAGATTAGTTTGAGCTGGGCTACATTCACAGGGGTGAATACCTGCCTGAGACAGTGGTTATTAATGGGAACAATGTACGTGTGGGGCAACCATACTCCGGTATTATTTCGTTCATATTGCCCCCAAATAATTAATGTCTCCCCTGAGTGGTCTAACGCCATAGCACTCAGCACATTGACTGACAACTGAATGAAATCATCAAGGTTCATATTGCCCTCCAGTGCGAATGGTGAATTAATTATATACTAACACTTTAGGAAATAGCTGTAAATAGAAAAACCAGCTCTTGGAGCTGGTTTTTACATATTCCCCCATCTATTATCTGATTTCGTATCGTAGAGTAACGTTGACTATTACCTCCTGAGAGCCGGGCTCAACCGCTACAGCCGGTGCTGTAGATGAGATAGTCTTCTCTCCACCTCCGCCAATTCCATAGTCATACATTGGTACCGGACTGCCCGGAGAATATTCATCTATGGAAAGTAACCGACCGATTCTAAATCCCCCGGCCTTAGCCATGGTTCGAGCCTTTTCTACGGCCTTGCTCATCGCTTCTGCTCGAGCTTCGTTTTCAATGGCCGTCCGATCGTCCGCTGTTAGCTCTACTCCGGAAACTTCAGTAGCCCCCCTTTCCGTTACTCCTGCGATTAAAGCTCCGGCTTTGTCAAAATCCTTAGTTTTAACCGAGGTAGTATTTCTTACTTCATACCCAGTAATTTTTGGCGGCGGGCACGCACCCTCTCGGCAGACATTGTAGCTGTACTGCGGATTCAAATAATAACCCTCCGTCTTAATATCTTTTTTCTCCACCCCTTCATCTTGTAAATATTGGATGATAGCATTCATCTTGGTGGTGTTGTCTTTTTGCAGTTTAACCGGATTGGTGCCGCCTTGGGTAATCACTGAAAAAGTGAACTTAGCTGTGTCAGGTACCATCACCGCTTTGCCTTCAGCACTAACCGAAAAAGCAGATGCCGGTTGCATCGTCCGCGTATAAGCATAGACATAAGCCGCCACGCTTAAAGCAACTATAATAATCGCTCCTAAAACCGTCAGTTTTAGATAATCCTTCTTCCAATCCATTGTTTCCTCCTTACTTAATAAAAGTGAGTAAATCTATCTTACCATTTTTTTAAACTCTTGCTCTGATAAAATGGCGACGCCTAATTTTTGGGCTTGGGTGTATTTGCTACCGGGGTTTTCTCCCGCTACTACATAATCGGTTTCTTTTGACACCGAACTACTTACTCGACCACCTAATTTTCTAATTAAATCTGCGGCTTCCTCACGTGTGTAGTTTGGTAAAGTACCAGTGAGCACAAAAGTTTTACCGGTTAATTTCCCTGCGATAACTGGCTGCATCTTAGCGATGATAATGCCTGTATTCAACAACTTATCAATAAAATGTAGATTCTTTTTATCCCGAAAATAATCAAAAATACTGCTCGCCACTACTGTGGCCACACCTTCGATTCGCATCAATTCGTCCACGGAAGCAGTTTTGATCTTATCCAGAGTGCGAAAATGATTAGCTAAATCAATTGCAGTCTGTTTGCCAATATTTCTGATCCCCAAAGCATACAAGAATCTATCCAAAGATATTTTTTTGCTATCCTGGATACTTTTGATAATATTTTCGGCCGATTTTTCTCCGTGCCGTTCTAAATCGGCAATATCTGTTTCTTGTAAATTAAATAGATCCGCCGCATCGGAAATCAATCCAAGTTGTAAGAATAGTTCCACATTTTTTTCACCCAGCCCTTCCATGTCATATGCATCCCGCGAAATAAAATGATCAATGCTCCGTAAGCGAATCACAAAGCAATCTTTATTGATACATCTATGGGCCACTTCGCCTTCCACCCGTTCAATTGCCCCGCCACAAATCGGACATTTTTTAGGCATCTGCCAAGAACGGCTATTGCTATGATGCCTGATTACTTTTACAATTTCCGGGATCACATCCCCGGCTTTTTGTACTAAGACAGTGTCGCCAATCCGAATATCTTTACGCTTTACCTCGTCCTCATTATGTAATGTGGCTCGCCTAACAGTACTACCAGCTAATCGAACTACTCTGAGCTCAGCTACGGGCGTTAGAACCCCTGTCCGACCCACCTGCACTACGATATCCTCAACAACCGTCTCAGCTTGCTCCGCCGGAAATTTATAAGCCACCGCCCAACGCGGAGATTTTGCCGTTACCCCTAATTGTTCCCGCAACTTGATATCATTTACTTTTATCACAATTCCATCGGTGGCATACGGAAGTTTAGAGCGTTTTGTCCCCCACTCTTCAACAAATTTTTTAACCTCGGAAAGATTATTGCACAAGCGAAAATTATCATTTATTTTGAACCGGAGATCCTTGAGATCTTTGAACATATTCACTTGATCCGCTGGCGTGAGATCGCCCGACAAGTCATAAAAGAAACTGGACAATTTCCTGGCACTGGCAATTTTAGGATCCAGCTGTCGCACTGTCCCGGCTGCTAAATTCCGCGGATTGGCATATTTTTCTTGGCCAGATTGAATTTGTTCTTTGTTAATCCTCTCAAATTCATTTTTATCAATGTAGACTTCCCCGCTAACCGTAATATTCAGGGGTTTAGTTAGCCTTAGCGGAATATCTCTAACAGTTTTTACGGTATGTGTGACGTCTTCGCCTACTATTCCATCACCTCGCGTGGCCGCTTGGACTAATTGGCCACCTTGGTAAGTTAAAATCATTTGTAAACCGTCAATTTTGAGTTCACAAGTATATCTCGGGGTTTTGCCCAATAATTTAGTTATCCGATCATCAAATTCTTGCAGTTCTTCCTCACCAAAAATATCATCCAGCGACATCCGCTTTTTAGTGTGGCGGACCTCTTTAAATCCAGCCTTGACCTTATCCCCCACCCGCTGGGTTGGAGAATCGGACTGGACCAACTCCGGAAAATCTTTTTCCAGTGCCACTAATTCTCGGTAAAGCACGTCATAATGCTCATCCGAAATCTCCGGCTTGTCTAATACATAGTACCGGTGATTATGATAGTTAATCTCCTCTATTAACTCTCGTATGCGCTTTGTTGCCTGTTTTTCCTTGTCCACCCTTCTATTATAAACCAGGATTACTGTTCGGTCTTGGGTGGCTGATCAGACTGTTTTTTTAAATCTTTAAGAGAAATCCATTCGTTCTCTTCCAATTTATTTTCTGGAGGAACCGGAGGCTGATTACCAACACTTTGAGCTGGAGTGATATTATCCGACTCAAGATCTTTAATTAAATTGGGCCGCGGTTTTCTCTTTTCAATAGCTGAGATTGCCGTTCTTAACGTTGCCTCTTCAGGCTTAACACGACCTCGCGGAGCTTTTTTATTCTGGGATGGCTGGTCTGATGACGCAGGTGCTGGGAATTTTTTCTGCACTTCAGCAATGGCCTCTTTCAAAGTTGGAGAACCACCAGGCAAATCTACTTTAAGCCC
>JAZDKW010000026.1:0-17444 GCA_043802665.1 Patescibacteria group bacterium | reverse complement strand
TTCAGGCTTAACACGACCTCGCGGAGCTTTTTTATTCTGGGATGGCTGGTCTGATGACGCAGGTGCTGGGAATTTTTTCTGCACTTCAGCAATGGCCTCTTTCAAAGTTGGAGAACCACCAGGCAAATCTACTTTAAGCCCCGGCCGAAAAGGCACGGGTCGATTGGGTAGGTTGTCGGTACGGCCAGGTGCACTGCGCCATGGCCGGCTCGCTGAGGCTGGCCGAGACCCTGTTCCTGTATTGGTAAAATTGCTCTCTTCTAAAGTTTCTCTTACTTTTTGCTCTACAAAACTGATTGGCTTAGCATAGCGCTCTCGGGACAAGGCAACTATTTTTTCAGCATTATTATTTTTATCTTCCGGCGGAGGCAAAGTTTGGGCCGAGAATGCCGGTACCGTTAGACCATCAATCGACAGCTTCAAATATATATTATAAATATTGAGATTAACCAAATCATTCTCATCAAACACGGGTGCCAATTCTTTCATTAGGCTTGTGGCATCTTCGCCTCCTACCCGAAAAGCTATCAGCGTACCAACGTTGCCAAAAATAGCCGCCCGAACCTCATCAGACAACTGGGCCATATACTGATTGGCCACTGTTAACGATAAATTATATTTGCGAGCCTCCGAAAGAATGGTAGCAAAAGAATCCGTAGCAAAGTTTTGAAACTCGTCAACATATAAATAAAAATCTTTGCGCGCGCTGGGGGCAATGTCGGCTCGGGACATAGCGGCTAACTGGAATTGGGTCACGATCATTGACCCCAGAAGATTAGAATTATCGTCTCCGATTACTCCCTTAGAAAGTTTAACGAGAATAATTTTTCCTTCATCCATTGCCTTACGAAAATCTATACTGGATTTAGGTTGGCCCACAATGTTTCTAATTACCGGCGAAGATAAGAACTGGCCTACCTTGTTGAGAATAGGAGCAATGGCTTCGCCCTGGGCCCGCTGATCTAATTTGGGCCACTCGTTAATCCAGCGGGACTTGATTAGAGGATCTCGTACTTTATCCAAAACTTGGTTGCGAAAATCCTTGTCCGTGAACAAACGTGGCACCATCATCAAGGTCGATCCGGGATAGTCCAATAGGGCCAACACGGCCGACTTTAACCAATATTCCAATCGCGGTCCCCAAGAGTCTCCAAAGATATTTTTAAAGCT
Source organism: Patescibacteria group bacterium (assembly GCA_043802665.1). GTDB lineage: Bacteria > Patescibacteriota > Kazan-3B-28 > Kazan-3B-28 > UBA10110 > UBA10110. Next base: position 16,274 of record JAZDKW010000026.1, on the reverse strand, counting down.
ACCTACGATACCGGAAGCTGTTATGACCTTATATTTAGGATCGGATACTTCAAACATATTAAAACCGATGGCGTATTCGGGATCTCCAGGATCAAACACCACTACATCATTCACTCGATAATTTGGCACAAAATCCAGTACCTCCATAACATCTTCGCCGTGCGGATCAATCATCGCCGCTCCGCGCCCCTCTCTAATATCGTCAATCAACATATTCTTAAGCAGAACCGACTTACCCACGCCACTCTTTCCAATAATATAAACATGGCGCCGGCGATCTTTAAGCTTGATGCCAAACTTTTCTTCGCTACCGCGGAAGTTAGTCTTAGCCAGTACGGTCAATTCTTGTGCTGGCACATTTGTTTCTAAAGGTAAATTAGAAGGCGGCTCACCTTTTTTTGAACCAGCCCAGACAATATTAGGAGTGACCACACTAATATTCGGCAAATGATAGATACTCGCCAACTCCGTAACATTCAAAATAAAACTGTGAGGACCACCGGCGACCCGATGCGCATAACGTAATAGAATATCCTGCGGTTTGTCCACCACCTCACTTACTTCAAAAGAGTTAAGGTTATTAGTATTAAATTGTTTAAAAACTCCGACCGTAAGTTGCAAACGACTGCGAGCCATTTGGGCGTCTGTGTCCATTACCACTACACGAACATTGGTGCGAAAACCTAATTTAGAGCTCTTAGCCTCGATCTCTTTTAGTGCCGTCTCTACCCCGGGAGAGAGCTCAACTTTTTTTGCTTCTGTTTCCGTGGGAGTATAAGTCCCCCCTCGTAAGACAGTCCCCAATACTTCGCCACCAAATTTCGCCAATTCACCCGCTACCCCCTTGACCAAACCAGCTGTGCGGGTACCTGCTTTGACATCATTAATATATTTAATGGCGGCATCGCGCCAACGATTATCCTCTGGTTTAATGATCATTTGGATCCAAACATGCTGATTAGCCGTTAATTTGCTAAGCGTGCCTGTAATAGCGGCCAACGGATCTACCTCAAAATTCTGGAAGGTTTTAATGGGATAAAAATCTTCTCTCCCCAAAACTAACTCAGTACCCGTTGCCACTAATCCAGCCGGGATCTTACTCTGATCTGTATAATCACGCATCTCAATAATGTTTACTTCTGGATACTGTGCGTAAAGCTGGCTCTCAACATAACCCCGCAAATGCGTTGGCAACCAAACATAGAAACGAATGGATTTCTCTTTCGCTTCAATTTCAAAACTCAAATGATCTTGCCCGATGCCATGCAAACTAGCGAATAGGCTCTCTGCCGCCATCGGCTGTTTGTCATTTTCTTTAGGAACATCTATCGCCAACAACATAGTACCGACAGGCGTCTGCTTAGACGCAACTGGTGCATTGGGACGTACCCGCCGCCGCGGTTTTGCTAACCACCACCAAATTCCTCCAATCAAAATCGCCCACCCGATAGCCAGGCCGATTAAGAAAATGATTACGGAAATGTCATTGGCCATACTAACTATAGTTTAACTTATTCCGGAGAAGAACCTGAACTGTCTGGACTCGTTGTCGCCAAAGCATAGGTCGATTTGGCTACCTTACGAAACCAGCGCCGGTTCTGCAAATTGGCCACTATAGTGTTCTTTTTTACTTGCCGGCGTTTTAGTACCTCAGTGATAATTTCTGCTACCTGCATCGGCCGATTAGTTTGCGACAAAATATCTTTGATAACATCCGCCACTACTCCTGGCTGATAGCCCCACCTTTTTAAAGCATAAATTCCTCGACCCACCAAAACAAAGCGGTCATCGCCAATCAATTCATTATGTACAGTGCGACTTAATACTTTTTTTTCGGAGGGATATTTCCCGCTAATAAGCTGGGTGATTTTTTCGAAATGCAACGGTTTGCCAGCGGCTTCTAACACTAAGAACACTTTATCGCGAATGCGCCGTGGAGAGACCAGAGGCCAGGTCATCAGCCCCCAATGATTTTTATTGTCCAAACTTATCTTAGGATTAATACGCAAAACTCCTGCCACCAAAGATACACTTACTGCTGGTATTCGTTCAACTACCTTTTTAATTAATTCACTCTCTGCTAAAGGTTGGTTCACTTCTTTCAATACTTGTTGTATGGTAGATTGAATTTTAATTAATTCTTCTTGATTTACTGTTGTTACCGCCCAACCCTCTTTGAACATTGGTTGCTTCTTTAATGAACGAACTTTATCGTAAGCCTCCATAATCAATCTTAGGGCCCTACGATCCATCTCAGCTTCTGCAGTGATATCAGCCAAATTTAATTGTGCCACTAACCCTTCCATATCTGCCACTCCGCCTTGAGTTAACAAATAAGCATTAATCAGTTTAACCAGCGGCTTTAATTGGCCAGTGTATTTTTTGCTAACCTTTTTCAGAGCCGCGGTTTCAATTTGCCGCACCCGTTCCCGCGTTACACTAAATCTCCGTCCGATACTCTCCAAAGTTTCTTTGGCTGATTTATCGCTTATAAGGCCGTATCGTGCTGACAAAACATCTCGCTCACGATTACGTAGACCCGACAAAATATTATTAATTAACTTAAACGGCCGGGCCGCATTCTTTTCTTGTGATTCAGTTTCTAATAATACTCTCTTCAGCACCGAGTCGTTGCTTTCGGGCAGTTCCTGATGATCGGGTTGAGAGAGTGGTAAATTATCCATTTTTACTCTTTTGATTCAGCTTAAATGCTATTAATTTAATTATATCATATTAAGATATTGATGTCAATATCCTTTTCTTTGTACATATGAAAGTATAGTAGCTCCCAGAGCTTGTTTTTTGGTATTATTGGACCTGGGGAGACCAACCAGACAATACCCTAATTGCCTCTTGAATTATTGTCGATCTTGTGGTCTCATCTGCTTCTGCATAGCTCTGTAATTCAGCCAGCAATAATTGGTAATCGGCCTGGGAAACTACAATAACGTTTCCCGCAACGATATCCCCTACATCAGCACTGGTGCCCCCAATGGTCCGAAGCTGCCCCGCCGGAGTAAAAGCTAATACCCCTATAACTCCTACTACTACGATTGCTCCCGCCACAAGACTCGCTATTTTGATTTGGTTATTCATCAGTGGGATTATTCTACTTTTTATCATACCTCCCCTACAAAGGTTCACCAAGTTCTCTTAATTAGCTGGGCTTTCTTCCCCACTGCCTTCTGCAGTTTGGCCAGGCTGGCTTGGCGGACAGCCGACCAACTCCCAAATTCTTTGATCAATTTTTTTCGCGTAGCCGGGCCTATGCCCGGAATTTTATCTGCCGTCTTTAACTCTCGACTCCGCAAAACAGTATGATAAGAAATCGCAAAGCGATGGGCCTCATCACGGATGCGCTGTAAAAGTTGTAATTCTGGAGAGGTTAACGATAATTTGATTGGCTGGTTGCGACCAATGACAAATACTTCTTCTTCTCGTTTCGCTAAACTTATGAGTGGTATTTCCGGCACTCGGGTTTGATAGACTTGCCTGGCCACAGCGCCAAGCTGTCCTTTCCCGCCATCAATTAAAATTAAGTTGGGTAAATTAATTGCAAATCTTTTGTCAGCTAAGCGCTTTGGCCGAAGACGACGGTAAATAATTTCACCCAAAGAAGCATAATCATCAATTCCACGCACTGTTTTAATGCGGAAGCGCCGATACTGGGTTTTCGCCGGTTTTCCATCTGCAAATACTACCATCGATCCTACGGTAGCTGTTCCACCTAAATGAGAAATATCGTAGGCCTCAATACGCTTCAGTTTTCCCGTATGCAAAAGTTTTTGCAACCGCACTAAAGCAGTTTTGGTTTGCAAATTAGCTCCGACTTTAGCGCTGGCTTGTAGAGCGGCATTTTTTTGCACCAATAATACCAATCGCTTCTTGATGCCCCGCTTGGGCAAGCGAATTTTCACCGAATGACCCGCTAAGTCTCCCAGCCAGCTTTCTACCATAACTACATCCTTGGGCAGATAGGGCATCAGAATTTCTTTGGGCCAATTATCTAAGGTTACTGAATAGACCGACCTAATCGCTTCCTGTAAAAATTCTGCTAAATCAATTTCCATGGGCAGTTTTAAGACAAAGGTTTGTTGATCAATCACTTTGCCGGCTCGCACTTTTAATACGGCTACGACTGCCTGTTCGGCGGTAATCAACCACCCCCAAATGTCTTGGCTAACCAGCTCATCAGGTTGTGCCACTTTTTGCTTTTCCAATATGGCGTCCAGAGCAGTAATCTGTTCACGTAACTTCAAGGCCTCTTCGAACTTCTTTGCTGCGGCGGCGGCCTCCATGCGCTCTCGCAAGTATTTCCGCCAATCCTTTGTCCGCCCGGATAAAAAATCAATTACTTCGTCAATTACTTTATGATAATCAGCACTCGAGCTCTGCCCGGCGCACACCCCTAAACATCTGCCTAAGTGCCAGTTTAAACATGGTTTTTGTTGGTTGTTTTTGTTTAAGATTGCGGCGTTTGCACAGAGCGGGAAAATTCGGTTGATCAACTGCATAATATATTTTATCGTCAAGCCGCTGGTGTATGGACCAAAGTAATGCACTTTGACTTCTTTTTTAATGGTATCTGGTCGGCGTACTATTTCTACCACCGGATAAGGATGTTTCAGATCAATTCTGATATACTGATAACTTTTATCATCGCGCAATAAAACATTATAGGGTGGGTTGTGCCTCTTTATTAATTGATTTTCTAAAATCAGTGCCTCTGTTTCAGAATCAGTAACCATAAAATCAACCTTGGCCACCTTTTCTAATAACTTATTGGTTTTAACAGACTGATTGGTTTTATTCCAATAGGATACTACCCGCTTCCTAAGATCTACTGCCTTGCCGACATAAATCACTTTGCCACTCTTGTCGTACATCAAATAACACCCCGGCCGCCCCGAGATGTTTGCAAGATCTGGTTTAAACACTGGTTCGGACATTAGAGAGCAAGGATTTTTTTGAGATATTGACCGGTGTAACTATCTTTAACTTTAGCAATTTCTTCGGGGGTACCAATGGCGACCACTTCGCCGCCCTTATCTCCTCCTTCTGGGCCTAAATCAATAATCCAATCAACCGTTTTAATCACATCCATATTGTGTTCTATGACGATCACACTGTTGCCTTTATCCACCAATTTATTCAACACGTCCAGCAGTTGTTGGATGTCAGCAAAGTGCAATCCCGTGGTTGGCTCGTCTAAGACATACACGGTCTTGCCAGTACTCCGACGAGATAGTTCGGCGGCCAATTTAATTCTTTGGGCCTCTCCCCCTGAAAGTTGAGTTGCTGGCTGACCTAATTTAATGTAACTTAGCCCGACCTCTTGTAAAACTTGCAGTTTATGCTGAATAGCAGGAATATTCCGGAAAAATTCCAGTGCTTCCGCCACAGTCATCTCCAAAACATCAGAAATGTTTTTGCCGTTGTAGCTGACCTCCAAAACCTCCTGACTGTACCGTTTGCCTTTACAAACATCACAGGTCATATAAACATCGGGGAGAAAATGCATTTCGATTTTTATTACCCCATCCCCAGCACAATTTTCGCAACGTCCGCCTTTAACGTTGAAACTGAATCGACCCGGCTTATATCCCCGGATTTTAGCTTCTGGCAACTGGGCGAAGAGCTCCCTAACTTCCGTAAATACTCCTGTGTAAGTGGCGGGGTTGCTACGAGGACTGCGACCAATGGGTGATTGATCAATATCAATAACTTTATCTATATATTCAATACCTTCAACAGTGCGATGCTGACCTACTGGATGATGAGCATTATGTAAAACGTTGGATAACTTTTTTGCCAAAATCTCGTTCACCAATGTTGATTTACCCGATCCTGACAACCCCGTGACTCCCACTAACAAACCCAGAGGAAATTCTACATCAATATTTTTTAGATTAAATTCGGCCGCTCCCCGCACTATCAGCCTTTTACCATTGCCTAAACGTCTTACTGACGGAACTGGGATGCTGCGCTGACCTGACAAGTACTGTCCAGTTAGAGACACCGGGGAATGCTGGATGGCCACAGGAGAGCCAACAGCCACTACCTCTCCGCCAAAGTCTCCTGCCCCTGGACCCATATCCACTACGTAATCGGCGGCGAGAATAGTCTCTGCATCATGCTCGACCACAATAACTGTATTTCCTAAATCTCGAAGTTCTTTTAGTGATTTAATCAATTTATTATTATCGTACTGGTGCAGACCGATCGACGGTTCATCCAAAATGTAAATAACACCCGATAAGCCTGAACCGATCTGTGTAGCCAACCGGATGCGTTGGGCTTCTCCCCCAGATAAGGTGGTAGCACTGCGATGCAATGTCAAATAATTCAATCCAACCCGCTCTAAAAACTTCACTCGTTTTTTTAGTTCCTTCAGAATTTGTTGGGAGATAAACGCCTCTTGTTCGTTTAGTTTTAACTGGTCGAAGAAATTAACCATTTGTTCCACCGACATTTCTGCTACAGCGACAATTGATCTTCCTCCCACAGTGACCGCAACTGATTCTGGACGCAATCGGCCCCCCTGGCAGACCGAACAAACTTTTTCCACCATCACTTTTTCAATATCTGCTCGCACGAAATCAGAATCAGTTTCCCGGTATCGCCGCATTAAATTAGGAATAATACCTTCAAACTTCAACACAAATTCGTTGACCCGCCCATGAATATTTTTAGACTGAACTACTACCTCTTCTTCGCCAGTGCCGTACAAAAGAACCTGCAAAGATTTATTAGAAAAATCGGCTATAGGCTGATCTAACTTAAACCCAAATTTGCGACCCACCCCCTCAATAATTTTTTGCACCCAACCTGCAGAACTGCTCATACTAAATCCACCCGCCCGAATAGCTCCTTCATCAATAGAAAGTTTCTTATTAGGAATGAGTAGCTCCGGATCGATTTCTTTAGTAATACCCAGACCCGTACAAGCAGGGCAAGCGCCATGAGGATTGTTGAAAGAAAAGCTACGCGGTTCTAACTCCGGGATATTGACTCCGCATTGAGGACAGGCTAAATCCTCCGAAAAAAACCATTCCCGGTCCTGATCTAATTCCCAAATAATCACTGCTCCATTACCAATGCGCAGAGCTGTCTCTATGGATTGAGTCAGCCGACTTCGACTGGCTCCTGCTTTAGCTGAAGTCATATCCAGCCGGTCAATCACCGCGGCAATAGTATGTTTCTGGGTCTTACTCAAAATTGGCAACGCATCCAGATCAATAATTTTCCCGTCTACTCGAGCCCGCAAAAAACCGGCCTTTTTAATGCCTTGTAAAACCTCCTTGCTCTCACCCTTTTTGTCAGCAACAACGGGAGACAAAACGGCAAATTTATCCACAGGAAGTTTTTGCACTTGTTCAACAATCTGATCCACTGTTTGTTTAGCAACCACCAAACCGCATTTATAACAATGGGGTACACCAATACGCGCATACAGCAAACGCAAATAATCATAGATTTCTGTGATCGTCCCCACCGTTGAGCGCGGATTAGACGAGGAAGATTTTTGATCAATGGAAATTGCCGGAGAAAGACCGGTGATACTCTCCACATTGGGTTTCTCCATCACTCCCAAAAACTGCCGGGCGTAAGCAGAGAGCGACTCTACGTACCGGCGCTGACCTTCTGCGTAAATAGTATCAAAAGCGAGTGAGCTCTTCCCCGAACCCGATAGCCCTGTAATCACAATAAATTTGTTGCGAGGGAGCTTAACATCAACACCTTTGAGGTTGTGCTCGCACGCCCCCTTGATCTCGATGTAATCAAACATTATCTCGTTGCGATGATTATTCTTTTGGTTTCTGTCCGCCCGGCGGACCCCCACCACCCGGTATTTCTGGTTGCTCTGGCATGCCAGGAACCCCGGGTGAGTCCGGCGGAACAACAGGAGCCAGCCCTTCCGGAGGTGTTCCCATAGGAACACCTCCCCCGGTTGGAGCATCCCCAGAAAATTCCGGTACTCCACCTGCACCACCACCTGGAGTAGTGACATCCACATTGCCTACAGGGGGGAATAAAACGCTAATCTGCCCCAATAACCAAGAAGCTATCATAAATAGAATCAATCCGCTAATAGTAGAGATGATCATGTCTTTAGCCAATCCGATCTGTTTGCCTCCTCCTAAATCAAAGGCGTAAACCACTCCAGCGGCGATGATCATCACTACTGCTATTACAGCCACAAGACTGCCTACCCAAGCATAGATTGAGGTTCCGATATAATCCTCTAAGCTACTGATCGCACCACCAGCGGCCCAGGAGACATGATTAATCAAGCCTAAAATAAAAAACAGTCCAATAGAAATAAATAACATTAGTTTCCCTATGCTGACCCACCGCTTAAGAGCGGTCAGATTGACTTTTTGGTGCTTCATACTCCGGATTATACCCTAATAACTAAGGTTTATCAAGTACCTGGCTAACTTTTAATCTCTTTGTCTACAAATCCGCATTTTTGACATACTGGAGCATGCTTACTCTTAGACAAAGCCATCCAACCACCGCAGGTAGAACAAACCTCCTTAACTGGCTGGTCCCAACTGGCAAAATCGCATTTAGGATAATTACTACAACCATAAAACACCTTGCCTCGCTTAGTGCGCCGTTCAACTATTTTCCCTTTTTCGCACTTAGGACAAGGCAGACCGATCTCCCCTCCCCCAGTAGCAAGATTTTGAATGTGGTCACATTTAGGATACTCACTACAACCCAAGAACTCTCCATACCGGCTCCGTCGCTTTACCATAGGACTGCCGCATTTGGTGCAAACTACATCAGTCGGCTCTTCCACTTTTGGCTGGCCATCCGCTTGATCAAGGGGTTGGGTGTGTTTGCACTTAGGGAAATTAGAACAAGCTAAAAACTTGCCAAAACGGCCGCGTTTAATCAGCATCTCCCCGCCGCACTTAGAGCAGACTTCGTCGGTTTTTTCTCCCACATTCTGGCGAGCTAAAGTGGCTTCTTTTTCCGCTAAAGTTTTGGCAAACGGCTGATAAAAATCTGCTATTACTGTCTGCCATTTTATTTTTCCGGTGGCGATTTCGTCTAAATCATTTTCCATTCTGGCAGTAAACTTAGCATCAACAATATCAGGAAAATGTTCAACCAAAAAATCATTAACCAAAAAACCCGTCTCTTGGGGGATTAATTGTCGTTTCTCCTTTTTAACATATCCCCGGGCAGTGACAGTAGAGAGAGTCGGCGCATAAGTTGATGGTCGGCCAATACCTAATTGCTCCAGAGCTTTGACCAAAGTGGGTTCGGTGTATCTTTCTGGGGGTTCGGTAAATTTCTGCTCGGATGTTACCGCCTTTGCTTGAACTGATTCACCTTGATTCAACATTGGCAATTTAGTTTCAGTCAAATTATTTTTAGTAAGTAGCGCCGTAAATCCGGGAAACTTCATCTGTATTCCTTGAGCGGTGAGAGTTTTATCTCCCGATTCAACTGCTACATCCGTTTGGTTAATGATGGCAGGGGCCATCTGCGAAGCCAAAGCCCTCTCCCATACTAACTGGTAGATCTTAGCTTGATCGGAGGTGAGCAATCCAGACAAACTATCGGGCGTACGCTCCGGCATAGTAGGACGAATTGCCTCATGAGCTTCCTGAGCAGTCTTGTTCTTGGTTTTATAAACTGGTGGTCTTTCTGGAATAAACTGGGAACCGAATTGTTGCGTTATCCAACGGCGCATTTCTTCCACTACCCGTGGAGCCATATACACCGAGTCTGTACGCATGTAAGTAATCAAACCAGCTGCACCTGTCTGACCCAACGCCACCCCTTCATATAATTGCTGGGCTATCATCATGGTCTTTTTCACACTAAAGCCAAACCGCCCACCAGCCTGTTGTTGTAATGTAGAAGTAGTTAAAGGCGCAGTTGGAAATCTTTGTTTTTCAGTAGCGGAAACCTTAGTAATTTGGGCGGGAGAATCTTCCAACTCTTTGACAATCTTTTCAGCAACAGATTGGCTATGGATCTCCGCTGTTTGACCAGCTATCTTGACCAGATCAGCTACAAACTTACCTTGCTTAACCTGATAGTTAACTTTTATTTTCCAGTATTCCTCCGGAACAAACTTTTGAATAGCACGTTCGCGTTCCACAATCAGGCGCACTGCTACTGACTGTACTCGGCCGGCAGACAAACCTCGAAAAATCTTTTTCCACAATAGCGGGGACAATTTATACCCCACTAACCGATCTAAAACTCGGCGAGCTTGCTGTGCATCTACTAAATTAAAATCGATCTGGCGAGGATGGTTGATAGCGTCTTTGACGGCCTCTTGAGTGATCTCATGAAATACGATGCGGGGTGTTGTAGAAGGATCAAGATTCAACGCCTGTGTGATGTGCCATCCAATTGCTTCCCCTTCCCTATCCTCGTCAGTCGCTAAAATTAAATCTGGGTGCTCTTCATATAAATTTTTTAATCGTGTCACTAATTTGCGACTGGCGGTAGGGATGATGTATTCTGGAGTAAAATTATGTTCGATATCCACTCCCAACTTGGCCTTAGGCAGATCGCGCAAGTGACCCATTGACGCTTCCACAATATAATCGCGACCTAAAATCTGACTAATAGTTTTAGCCTTAGTGGGCGACTCAACAATAACTAATTTAACGGATTTGTTAGACATAATAATTTTAACTAATTAGGCAAGTAAATTTACCCGCCCCAATGTTCTTTATCGCTCCTTTGATTTCCATCATCGTCAGTGTACTACTGACTTTGGCTATGTCAAGCTTAGAACGATGGGTAATTTCAGTTACTGATAATCCTTCTGTCTGATTAATCAATATATTAATGATAGTCTGCTCTTCTGGCAAAAATTCGATGGTTAGCTGGGAGGCCAATGCTGGTGGGGTCAACCCTAAGCTGTCCCAAATATCAGCCGGACCGGTTACCATGCAGGCCCCTTCTTGAATTAACTTATTAGTTCCGACTGCTTGAGGGGAAAATATATTGCCCGCTACGGCTAATACTTCTCGATTAAACTGCAACGCAAAATCAGCAGTAATTAAGGCCCCGCTTTGCTCGGCGGCCTCTACTACCAGCACACCCAAGGATAGCCCGGCAATAATCCGATTGCGGGCAGGAAAATGATGTTTCAAGGGGGGAGTGCCCGGAGGGTATTCAGAAATAATAGCGCCACCCGCTTCCACGATCTTGTTCGCTAAATTCCAATTACTCGCGGGATAAAAACTGGCTTGGTCTAAACCCGACCCAACTACTGCCACTGCGTGACCATGTGGCGCCGCTGTGGTGAGAGCAATTGTATCAATCCCGTAAGCTATCCCCGAGACAATAATTAAACTGCGGCTTAATTCTTGTGCCAAATGGGTCGCCACTCGCACTCCGTAATCACTGGGTTTGCGCGACCCGACAATAGCCAGGGTATTGTGAGACAATGCTTCAAAATCACCCCAAATAAATAGCTTTTCTGGGGGATCAGCAATCTCCCGTAATAAGGCTGGGTATCGATCATCGGACAAACATATTTCCGATATTTCCACTGTTTCTTTTAATAAGTAACTATTGTTCGGTATAATGTGGGTGGTTGTGAATAGCACGTTTTAATATACTTTCAATATAACAACAATGGATCAAAAAACGATTATCGATATTTCGACCGGATCGATAGTTAAAGTTATTTTAGTTTTACTGGCACTATGGTTTTTGTACTTAGTGCGGGATATTATGGCAATTATTTTTGTTTCGGTAATTATTGCCGCCGCCTTGTCCCCTACCGTTGATAAATTATCTCGGGCAAAGTTTCCCCGAGTAATTGCAGTAATTTTTATCTATTTATTTATTCTCGCCATCCTAAGTGGAATCATTTACTTTATTTTGCCTCCTATGATCGAACAGTTAAAACAGTTGGCCGAGATGTTACCAAGTTATTTTAAAACCTTTAGCAATTTAATAATTAGCTTGCGCGACCTTGGCAACAATGGATGGCTTAATGCTTCTCAAGAAAGCTTAAACTCCATCTCTAATTTTTTGGGTGGATTCATCAACAACATCTTCACCACTACGATTGGGTTCTTCAACGGAGCAGCCGCATTGGCAATGATCTTCATTTTAACCCTGTACTTCATTTTGGATGAAAATGGCATTAAAAATTTCTTTATTTCTCTAATGCCCATGAAACAAAAAAGCCGCATAATCACTATAGCCAACAAGGTTGGATTAAAGTTGGGCGGTTGGCTTCGTGGACAAATTATTTTAGCCATCGCAGTTGGCGTAATTGTCTATATTGGTTTGCTGATTATGGGAATCCCTTATGCCTTGACTCTGGCTATTGTGGCGGGAATTTTAGAAATCGTGCCTATCATCGGGCCTATTATTTCAGCTGTCCCCGCTATTCTATTGGCCTTTACTATTTCGCCAACTACCGCTTTAATGGTAACGATTTTTTATATCTTGGTTCAGGAATTAGAAAACAAACTCTTGGTGCCTAAAGTTATGCAACATGCCGTAGGCCTTAATCCTGTTACCATAATTATCATTATCTTAATAGGCGCTAAATTATTTGGCATCTTAGGAATTCTTTTGGCCGTACCTGTTGCTTCGGTTGTCTACGTCATTTTGGAAGAGTGGCCGCTGATGGGCAGTAGTAAAAAATGACCCGCAAATAATTTCAGATACAAAAAAACCCGCTGGTTAGGCGGGGTTTTTAGCAAAAAGAACATTGTATATAAAAGGGATTTAGGCTCCCTGTCTGGCCCAGTTGCTTCTTAAGGGTTCAACGTGCTGGCTTTCGGAATTGCACGCTGACTGCAACTTAACTTTTTGCCTGTTATTCTTGCCTCAGGCTTTTTTATCAAGTTCGATCTTTGCGGTGACCGACACCATTCGTTCCTTGATAAACCGCTTTCAAAGATTAAGCGGGACTGTTCTCAGTCAACAGAGCAAGCTACTCTGAGATGCTTTTGCCCAGTCCAGAACATGTAAAAAATCATGTTTTGATATAACGCTGCCCCAAAATCCTAAAAGACTTTGAGGAACGTTTTCCTGGTCAAGTAGCATCGTGTCAAGCAGCTCTTCTCCCCAATCAATGATACCAGCAAGGGCGTGGTATTGTTGATCTTCAGTGAGATCAATCTCATCCTCGCTACTACTGGTACCACCAAAGAAGAAGCGTACTACTTGATTGGGGATAACTCGTAGCACACCCAGGGGAACACACAAATCAATGGTATACGGTAGACCCACATAATCCGTATGCCATTGATAGTGTTTTGCACCCTGTGTGTCAATAACTCTCGCAAGTTGCAGATGCATAGTTGGTCCTCCTTTTCTTTCTGGCTTCTCGTCTGATTTATCCCGTTTTATTTGGTTTGTTTTCTGCCCTTACAGTCGCAAACCACGGGGTCAAACTTGAAACCTCTTGCTTATGGTCTCGCCTTCGCTTATAGTGTTTGCCATTGAACGCATTTCACGAAGATCCCCATTCATCGTCGCGTTAGACGGGTTTTCTGGCTGTTTTTGCCTTGTCACGGTTTTCCTTCCGCGGGGTTCTCTAATTTCGGATGTTATCCCTCATCCGCGCTACTCAATCTCAGAACTCAGCTCTTCCGAGGTTAGCCCCTCCGAAGTTAGCCCCTTCGAGGTTAGCTCTTCCGAGGTTAGCCTCTTCGAGGTTGGCCCCTTTGAGGTTGGCCCCTTTGAGATCGGCCTCCCAGAGGTTAGCCATTCTGAGATCAGCCTTTTGGAGGTCAGCCTCTGCGAGGTCAGCCCCTTCGAGGTCAGGATTCCAATCACGGTACTCCATGCGGAGTCGATTGAATTCCTCGGCCCTGTTGGCCTTGAGAAGCATCAACCCTTTGGCGTTAAGCTCAGAATACTTCATTGTAGTCATCTCCTTTTGGGGTATGATTTTTTTGAACCCCTAAATATGGCTCGCCCGTTTATCCCCGGCGTCGGGAGATTTTTCTATTATATTAATGTACTATTTTTCTGTTTCATCCTTTCGGAATCATCAGCTCCGATACACATCGGAATACAGAAGGGAACATTATTTATGTTCCCTGAAAGAACTTTTGGAGAATTCACTGGTGTTTCCTATCCACCGGGCGTGGGCCAATATGGTTGCCAGCCGGTGAAAAACGCTATAAGAGCTATTTTAGGAGAATTGGTCGGTGTCTCCTATTCACCGGGGAAGGACCCAAGTTTTCAGCTCCTCATCTTCTACTTCCTGGAATTTTGTTTTGTGCCCGTCGATAACAATCTTACGTCTAATCTTTCCGTTTTCCGAGTAATATCTGCATTCCGTTGTCGCTCTTTCAATATGTGAATTACAACAACCAATGTAATGAGTTACCCCCGATCTCTCGGACTCTATTGATAAGATCATAACTGCGGGATTGTCACAAAAATTACATTTACTTGAACTCATTTTCTCCTCCCAGAGAAAATCCCGGTCTAGTTTCTAGACGGGGAAGATTTTTTAATGTGAAAGTACAAGTTCCTTTCTCTCTACTCCGAAGTGATTCGGAACAGAGAGAAAGGCCAATGCAGTTTCCTACATTGGCGATGCTGAAAAAACTGGGTCCCAGTCTGGGTGTGGACACTTACCCTAACTGGTTCTATTCCGGGGGGTTATTTAGGTGGGGTTATATTCTGACAAATCAGGGGTGGGTTATGGGGTCCACATCCATCCCATATCACCCTGAAAATCAGTATAAGCCCGCACTTTAACACATCCCCTTCCGTTAGAAGGGCAAGAAGTGTCTCCTCCCCACCGGCTGTACCCAGCGAGCGGCCGTTTTTGCAAAGAAGCAAAATAAAAAATGCGATAAAGATCCACCCTGACGGATCTTCTGGCATTCCCTGCTCAACGCTCAAGTGCACAGCTAACTGTGAACTTGCCTCTTTGGGAGGAGCGCGCAGAATCTCACCTATAAATGATGAGACACCGGCTGGTCAGAGAGGGCGATATCAACCCTCACAGCTTGAATCGGATTTACGGGATTCGCCATTGTTTTTTATCTTCCCCTTCTCGGACAGAAGATGAAGGATTTCCGTTATTAATACGGTTACCTCCGGAGGACCATATACCTCCCTCTCACGTGCTATGGGGTCGCAACACTCCCTGCACCACTCATACCTCGAATTTAATCCAAGTATGGGTGGTGCAGGTAGAATGCGTTAGGTAAGAATGAATCAGTCAATTAAGGTGCTTGTGCAATGGATTAGTGGCTCTGAGAGCTAACTATTTCCATTCACGATAAGACGAGTATACGCCCAATCTAATATCTTGTCAAGAATATTCGTCACTTTTTGCATAGGTATCTCCAACTCCGTCATAATCTTTAAAAACCACCTTATTGACTCCAGATTATAGGTGTGATATAATGTATCTGTCGGTATTTCCGTCAACTAAAAAAATCTTTCTAAATACTATGTTAATCCAAGAATTACAACAATTAGGACTCAACGAGAAAGAAGCCAAGGTCTATTTAGCGGCTTTAGAGTTTGGTCCCACTACTATCGCTAAATTAGCCCAGAAATCCGGTATAAAACGCACCAGTATTTACGAATTTTTGCCAGATATGGTTGCCAGAGGAATTATTGTTAATACTATCTCTGGAAAAAAATCTTTATATAGTGGTATCCAACCAGAGGAGCTAGGCATTTTAATAGATAAACAACGCAAAGTATTGGCCGAGCTTACCCCCGAGCTTTTGCTCCTAACCAGGCAAAGTCAGCAAAAACCCAAGATTAGGTTTTATGAAGGCACAGAAGGATTAAAATATGTCTTTAATGATACTCTAAATCAACCCAACGGATCGGATGTATTATTTATCGGCACTTGGGCCGGGACATTTGATGTATTGCCCAAAGCATTTGTTGATCACTACATAAGCAAAAGAAAACGAAAAAATATTACTGTACGCTCTATAGTCCCCTATGATGAGTTCGCCAAGGAAGGTAGAAAGAAAGATGCCGCAGAGCTCCGCGAAACTATTATTGTGCCCAAAGACAAGCTGCCAATTAAAACTAAGATTAATATCTACGCCAACAAAATCGCCATTCTCTCGTTTGGCGATGAAAAGATTAGTTTAATTATTGAGTCGCAACAAATTGCCGATACCCTGAAAGCAATCTTTAACCTCCTCTGGGACAACCTCAAAGCGCGCAATTCATAAATCAGGACACAGGGAGGATAGATTCTGGACGCGTCTGCTGACTTGCCAGAATGACGGAGGGAGGCCTGGATTCCGGCTCAGAGGCCGGAATGACGGACA
>JAZDKW010000025.1:0-2791 GCA_043802665.1 Patescibacteria group bacterium | reverse complement strand
ATGAAGAAAATGATTAAAGCTACGGCTTGGTTAGTGGCGGCTATTTTAATTTCTGGTTTTTTCATGCCCATCACCCCCGCTTCTGCCGCTCCCGTGTATAAATACGAATGGGTGTCTCAAAGCGGTACCGTAAGCCCTGATGGTTATGCTCATCAATATACCAACTTAGTAGCAGGACAAACAATTAATCTATCCCTAACTCTAATCAATCGTTCCGGCACTACTATTAAAGGAAGATCTTCCCTGCCCTATACTCCCGGATACCAGGTTCCTATCGGTACCTGGGGTGTTGGTAGCCAAACTCCTTACCAAGATGGTTCCCCCGACTTCTTAGATCGTTCCAGCTTCATTCTAAACAACAACCGCTATGTCTATTACGAGGGAGGAGATGTACCTGATGGAGGTTATCTTAGCCTAAACTGGACGGTTAAATTATCCGATGATGTAACTGATGGCATCTACGATATGTATTACCGTCCTGTCTGTGAATACTTAGCCTGGACCAGACAAGTCAAGAATGGCCAAACCTTACCTGGCACCAACTCCGACATCTTTACTCGGTTGGTGGTAGGGAGCGGATATAAAACTTATACCAATACAGATTTGGGTTATGTTTTTGACTATCCTAATCTTGGTGGTGATGCTACTGCTTCATCAATACCAGTACCGATTGATTCCTCCAACCCCTATCGTTTATGGGGCATCTCTGGAAAAAGGTTGTCCGACAACAGCATATGGTTACCCCATCCTATAATTACTGCAGTCAAGGAAGTTGTGAGAGTGTCATATGGTGGAGACCCCGCCAAATTTACTGAACCAGCACCAGCAGGCTCAGCTCCTAAAGAAATGGTTTACGTAGAGGTTTTTAATGAACCCTTTGACCTATTCTTTAATAATTTAGAGTTTGATTCTGGAATACGATGGTCTTATTCCGGAGCCGCGGATACTATGGTCAAGAGTTCTGTATCAACTACACCTCAAGGATTAAATTACTTTACTATTACTGGTAGAAATGTTCCGGCAGGTAACGTACTAACAGGGAAATACTATGTGATAGAATTTGATTCTGAATTAGCTTCTGGCACAACAATTATCATCCGCGCCGATGCCCCCCCAATGCCAAATTCGGTTGATACACCATTTACCTTGTCAATTCTCAATAGTCTGCAAGCTATGATGCAGGCCTGCTAAATAGAAGGTGTGCCGAAGTTCCCGTGTAGATTACAGGACCAGTAGTTAGCTTCAGTGTCCCAGTAAAACCTGGTATAATTTGGGTTGTATAGCAGTTAAATATCCAGGTCCTGAATCCTATAAAATCCTGAAACAAGTTCAGGATGACGGAGACGGACAAGATGACGAATATGAGTGAGTTTGATGAATTACGGGAAGTCCGGTTGGCCAAACTGCGGACGTTGAGGGATAAGAAGATTGATCCGTTCCCAGCCAAAGCCCATAAAGCAGTTACCAACCAGGAGGCCGCGAACAAATTTGATCTTTGGGCGGAGAAAGGCAAAAAAGTTACTTTGGCTGGCCGATTGATGTCCAAGCGAGAACACGGTGGGCTGATCTTCGGTGAACTCCGGGATTTTAGCGGCGATTTTCAGATTTTATTTAAAGAGGATGTGCTGTCGCCCAAAAATTGGAAGTTGTTGACCGACCTAATTGATATCGGTGATTTTTTGGAAGCCAAAGGCACTTTGTTTCTGACTCAAAAGAATGAAAAAACTCTGCAAGTGGAAAAGTTTACAATACTGGCTAAATCGCTTCGGCCGCTACCCGAAAAATGGCACGGGCTGGTGGATACCGAAACCCGTTTCCGCCAAAGATACTTGGATATATTGATGAACTCGGAAGTGAAACAGCGCTTTGTTTTAAGACATCAATTAGTCCAAGCAATCCGGAATTTCCTGGTGAAAGATGGGTTTGTGGAGGTGGACACGCCTGCTCTGCAGAATTTGCCCGGCGGGGCATTAGCCACCCCATTCGTTACCCATTATGATGCGCTGGATACCGATGTGTATCTTCGCATTGCCCCCGAGCTTTATTTAAAACGGTTAATTATTGGCGGATTTGAGAAAATTTTTGAATTCGCCCGGGTTTTTCGTAACGAAGGTGTCTCCACTCAGCATTTGCAGGATTTCACGATGTTGGAATTCTATATGGCCTATTCCGATTACGAGGAGATGATGAAATTCACCGAAAAAATGTTGAGCTTGGTTATTACCAAAGTGCTTGGGGTGGATACTATCCAATTTGGCGAACATACCCTGGATTTGCGCGTTCCTTGGCCGCGCCGGAGTTTGCAGAGCTTGATTCTGGAGCATACCGGTATCGATATCGATCAATGCCCGAATGTCGCGGACTTGCAGATGGCCATTGGGGCCCAAAACATCCAATTGACTTATTCGGGTAATCCCAGTCGGGGCAAACTGATCGATGAATTATATAAAAAAGCTGTGCGGCCCAAGTTGATGAATCCTATCTTTATCACCGATCATCCTTTAGATCTCTCCCCATTGGCTAAAAAAGATACTAAAGATCCAACCAAAGTTCAGCGGTTCCAGTTAGTGATGGCTGGGATGGAAATAGTAAATGCTTTCAGCGAATTGAATGATCCCCTGGATCAAAAAGAAAGATTTGATGAACAGGCGCGCCAAAAGGCCGCAGGCGACACGGAAGCGCATTCTGCCGACGACGACTATGTGAAAGCCCTGGAGTATGGAATGCCGCCGACGGCTGGGTTCGGGATGGGGATTGATCGGTTGGTAGCAATACTCACTAATGCCGATTC
>JAZDKW010000024.1:0-11933 GCA_043802665.1 Patescibacteria group bacterium | reverse complement strand
TTCAGGAGACCATTCACCAGTACTCGCCAGTTTGCTGATAAGCTCCTCGAACTCTTTTTTTAGACGTCCTAACTTTTGTATAATCTGGTCCATCCCGTTAGAAGCAGGGAGCCCAAGGCTCCCGACTGGTTAACAATATGGCATCTGATAATAAATTAGTTATTGAGTGATTCATAGAGTGTAGTGCTTGGAGAAGTGCTTCTAACGGGATTCATCTACTGTTTTAGTTTAGGCCTGCATATTAAGAACGATCCGGCGTAAAATATCTCCCATAGTGTCGTCTTGATTAGCTAAATTCAAGGTTAAGTGAGCCAACCCCAAAGCAACTGTATCGCCCACATCAATTGTAACTTGATTTTCCTCCACCATATGAGCGATGTCGGTCGGCTCGATAACGACCGGGTAAGGTTTTTTGATAAAAGGTAGTTGGGCGGCCCAGGATTTAGACAGGAGGACACTCTTTATCTCTGGAAGAGCTGCTCCACCACCAGCAATAAATATTTTATTAGGTAAAACATCTAAGTGGCTAAATTCGTCTAAACTTTCCGCCAAACCCTGTGCCCATAATTTAGCGGGCTCTTTTAATAGGCCGGAAATCTTTTTCTCGGAACGTTTGTCTAAAAGCCCTTGACTGTAATCTAATTTGATCTGCTCTGCTTGCTCGGGCGGGACTTTTAGTTTAGCAGCTAAACTGCGCGTAAAAGCCTGACCGCCTAAGGCAAAGTTTTGCATCCCCATAATCCCGCCTTCATTAACTACCGCTACATCAGTCAAATAGGCGCCCACATCAACAAACACCGCGCTAAACTCGGGATTATCTACCAATAAACTTTTGGCTAAAGCATAGGGAGCCGCTACCACACTCAAGAGATCCATACCCAATTCATCCGCGATGGCTTGATTAGCCCCCAGATGAACTAAGGGAGCAAATGCATTAAAGATACTCAAAGTTACTACTCCACCTTGAAAATTAATCGGATTAGCCACCTTGTAGCCGTCAATGCGCGTATCTACTATCGTGGTGTTGATCAATTTCACCCCCGGAGAGGACTCTTCCTGATCTTTGCCAATCATACTGCGGATTTGTTCGAAGGCTTTCCACTGGGCTTTATAAACTACATTTTTAAGCTCGTTGGCATTAATATGCGACTCCGGACGCGTTCGGTGATAATGAACAGTGGTAACTAAGCTTTTCACTAAATCACCCGATAAACTCATTACCAGTTTTTTAGGAGTGACACCAGCTTGGGTTGTGGCCATGGCGATGGCTTGTTTTACGTCTGCTCCTGCTTCCGGGATATTAATCACCATACCCCCTCGCATTGTGCCAAGACGATGTGGCACTTGGCCTTTACCTAAAATATGCGACTGATGGTCGCTATTTTGTACAACTAAACATTTAATGTTTTCTGTGCCTAAATCCAGGACAATATAAAATTCCCCCCGACGCTTGTGTTGAACTCTCTTTGTAAATAACGCCATAAACTCTATTCAATCACAGCCCGGATCCTTCTTACACCGGCCGAGCTACTCTGTTCTTTGATAATTTTAAACTTACCAATCTCGCTGGTTCTCTCCACGTGTGGTCCTCCACACAGTTCTTGGGAAACTATTTCACCAGTATCCTCATTATATATAGTATAGACGCTAACGGGATCGGGATATTTCTCCCGGAAAAATGATACCGCCCCACTTGCCAGTGCTTCGGCCAATGGCTTCACCTCCTTTTTGACAGGGAGCCCTTCGGAAATGCGATTATTCACCCAAGTCTCAATTTGGGTTTTTTCCTCTGCTGTCAGAGCGCGAGGAAAAGTAAAATCAAATCTGGCTCGCTCTGTATTTAAATCTGAACCTGCCTGCTTAACCTCCAAGCCTAAAAATTTCATCAAAGCGGCATGTAAGAGATGGGTAGCTGTATGATAACGGGTAATAATTTTTTTATCCGCTGCGCTCACTTCTGCCCCTGAAGACAGACCATGGCCGCCAAATTTTTGTTCCACTCCCGCCCGGGACACTTCTTGGTGCCCCTTAAAAGCTTGCTCGAACCCTGCTTCATTGACCGTTTTCCCAGCTTGAACAGCCTCTTCTTTAATAAAATCCAATGGCAGACCATAAGTGGAAAACAACTCAAAAGCCGTAGCCCCATCTACCAGAGAACCGGTCGCGCGAACAATAACCTGAGCCAATTCTTTGCGACCTTGAGCAATGGTTTTCAAGAATTTCTCCTTTTCCAGATTAGCAAATTGAATAATAGTGGCTCTGTTTTTCAGTAATTCCGGATAAAACTCCGCATAAAAATTGGTAATGGTTTCTATTATCTCCTGGTACCCCGCCAATGCCTCTAATTTATCTAAATGAAGGATGGACCGACGAAGAATACGACGCAACAGGTAGCCCTGTTCTTTATTGCTGGGCTGAACATGATCGGCCAATAAAAATACACTGGCCCGGAGATGATCGGCCACAATGCGCATTGAGCGATCAGTACCAATATCAATATCAGGAGTATGGTCTTGGATTTTTTCTATAATTGGCTGCAGGGCATCGGTGTCATAGACACTTTCAGCTTCCGAAGTTACTGCCACCAACAATCTCTCCAGACCCATCCCCGTATCAATGCCTAAACCAAAATCGGATGGCCGCAGTTTAGCTCCAGCTTCACAATAAAATTGGTTAAATACAATATTCCAGATCTCCACGCCGTCCACATAAAATTCTACCGTTGGCCCGCACGGTCCTTCATCTCCAGTCGGTCCCCAAAAATTATCGCTATCCGATTGTGCCACAATCTGAGTCAAGCCATCACGGCGCAATTTTTCTAAGCATTCTTTCGCCTCATCATCCGAAAAAGTACCGGGACGATTGCCATTATAATAAGTTGCCATTATGCGGTCTTTTTCTATATTCATTCCGGCTGGCAAGGTAAGAAATTCCCATCCCCACATAATCGCTTCTTGTTTGCTGACAGAATCGTTAAAAGAGAAATTGCCTAACATTTCAAAAAAAGTAAGGTGAGTGGCATCGCCCACACCATCAATGTCTGAAGTACGAAAACATTTTTGAATACTTGCAACTCGATCGCCCTGCGGAGAGGGGACTCCCGTATAATACGGTTTGAATTGTTGCATACCGGCGGTAGTAAATAAAACCGAAGCATCGTGTTTGGGAATTAAAGACGCCGACGGAACTAAGCAATGCTTGCGTTCTATAAAAAAGTTTATAAATCTTTGCCGAACTTCTGGATAGGTCATAGCTCTATCATAATATTACTATCCTGGAGAGTAAAATTTCCTCCTATACTATTGTCTTTTCTACAGCAGGACAAATATAAAGAATGCTCTTTTTAAAAGAGCATTCTTTATTGATTCTTAAGTGAATCTTTTACTTTCTTTTCTTGCGACGAGCCTTTTTTTTCTTAGGAGCCGCCTTCTTCTTCTTGACGGTCTTCTTCGCTTTGGCCTTGGTCGCTTTCTTACGACGTTTTGCAGCCATTGTCTACCCTCCTTGGGTTATTAATATTATTTTGTTGTTTTGCGACAACAACTAAAATTATAAATACTTTATTTAGCAAATACAATAGAAAAATGTCAAATTGTCAAAAAATAAAAACTTTCGTCGTTAATGACGAAAGCTATTGCACAAAAAATAATAAATTTTAGCCGAATCAATTTTAACTTTCTTTTGACTCTTTGGATTCTTTGGACTCGGCGGTTTCTGCGGATGTTGATTCGCCCGATTCGGTTTTTTCTTCCGTCGCTTCCACTGCCGCCACCGCTTCTTCCTCTGAAACTGGTGTTTCTGCTTCTTCCGCAGCAGGCGGAGTGACCACAATAATAGATTCTTCCGCATCATCTAAAATCTCCACCCCTGCCGACACGATCAAATCTTTTACTGTAATAGAGTCATCGATATTGGATAGGGAAGATAGATCTACAGTAATTTCGTGAGGCAAATTCTGTGGCAAACATTCTACTTCCACTTCATTTTTATTAGTCACCAAAATTCCGCCGGCATCTTTCACGGCTGGCGCTTCGCCCACAAACTGCAAAGGAATCGCCACACGTAATTTTTCGCCAACTCTAACTTTATAAAAATCGATGTGGAGATATTCACCCTTGTCGGGAGTTAATTGCACATCCTTAATTAGTGCCATCTTGGGTTCACCCCCCGCAATGCGTAAATTAATAATCGTATTTTCTCCAGCGGCCTTAAAAACTTTTTGAAAATCTGCCAAGGGCACTGACAAAGATATAGCATCTTCACCTTTGCCATAAACTACTGCCGGCACAAATCCCTGTTTCCTTAAAACAGGCAAGGGCAAGTCTTGGGAACGCGGTTCTACTGTTAGGTCGATCTGTTCCATATCGTTAAGCTAAGTTGACTTTGCCAATATACCCTAAAAAACCCGGCCAAGGCAAGGTTTTTTGTCTATCAGACTATTTTTCTGATTTTAAGGGTGCAGAAATAAATCTGCATCCTGGGCGGCTTTGTTTAAGATTTGGTGGATATCAATGACATCATTATGGGTGATTTTGCGACAAAAAGGAGACGCTCCATCTGATTGAGGGGAGAACTTACGGGTTTTGATGATCTGCTCTTCTATGACATCTGACGACAAAATAGTACCATCTCCTGTAGCTACCGCTACACTGGCAAACACTGGGGTGCCGCATTTATGGCATCGGAGATGCAAAAAGGTCATTGTCTCCATCTGCCCCAGATAATGAATGTCGTCTAAAAAGTACGCCGAAGAGCAGTTCGGACAGCGCATAACATCCTGCAGATTGGCTACTAACTTCTCAAACTGTTGCTCATTCATTTTATTTTGGTTTTTAGTCTTTAATTGACTATTATCTCATTGTACCCCACCAAAGATGATTTGTCAACTACTTTTCCTCCTTTGAATGAAAAATACAGTCCTGATAAGCATAATCATTAGTAAGGCACCTCCAAATAAGGCCAATATTTTGGCCCAAGTGCCAGATAATAATGATACTGCCCCGAATACCCCGGCTATAGATAGAATAATCAAGACAACGTTACGGTGTGACACCCCGGCATCCAACAGGCGATGATGCAAGTGCTCTCGGTCAGCCGCCAGAGGAGAACGACCTTGGCGCCATCGGCGCCAACCCGCCCACAACAGGTCAAAGATGGGAAAACCCAGAACCAAAGCAGCAGTGGCGATTTTAGCTCCACTGATAATAGCCAATGCGCCCATCATGAAACCCAACATATTACTGCCCGAGTCGCCCATAAAGATTTTAGCCGGATGCCAGTTCCACCATAAAAAGCCTACGGCACTGCCTAACAAAATAACAGCCATCGTTGCCGTAGCCGGCTGATTAACAATAATAAATAAACTCAGAATGAATAAAATAACCGAAAAGATACTGGTTACTCCTGCCGCCAAACCATCTAACCCATCCAGAATATTCAGCGCATTAGTTACTACCATTAACCAAAGCACACTAAGACCGTAGTCAAAAAGCGGAGACAAAATAATAACCCCGCCCAAAGGATTAGTAATTTGCCCGATATGTACTCCAAAACTTACCGCAATAATAATGGCGGTCACTTGCCACAACAATTTTATCGGAGCGGGCATACTTCGCAGATCGTCCAACAGTCCCATCAAAAAGATTATACTCATCCCTAACAAAAAACCCAGTCGCGGCGGGGTAAGATCAACAAACCACAAGAACGTAGCGAGAAAAGTTATGTAAATAGCGATCCCGCCTAAACGGGGGATTAGCCGTTCATCGTGATGTTGAGTGGTAGGGCCATAGATTCTGAACTTGGTAGCAACCCATTTCACCGCACCGGTTAAAGTCAAACTTAAC
Organism: Patescibacteria group bacterium; assembly: GCA_043802665.1. Classification (GTDB taxonomy): domain Bacteria; phylum Patescibacteriota; class Kazan-3B-28; order Kazan-3B-28; family UBA10110; genus UBA10110. The sequence continues at coordinate 6,090 of JAZDKW010000024.1, read as the reverse complement.
CCTACCGCCCACAAGAAAGGAGGGAGAAAATCGGACCAAGAGATAGGGATTAAATTAGACAAGGAAGTTTGTGCTTAATTTAATGATTTTATCAAAATCATCTTCGGGCGTGCTTTGATTGCGTTTTACTGCGTGGCATTTAAGACACTTATGGATAATATCGTATTCTCCTCCCTTCAATTCTACGCCCACTGGAGCCATTAGCCCCCCGCAAGGGTTGCTACGATCGCCAGGAACGTTATCCACGTGTTTACTATATAAACACTGAGGGCAGTGATTGGTATAACCGGTGCCTTTGACCCGATACCCGCAATTTTCGCAGGTAAAATCTTCTTCAGTTTTGATAAAATTTTTCTTTTCCATCGGCTTTAACAGAATAACCATTGTCTCCAAAAATCACCTCAATTGTACCATCCTCATCCGTCCGATAAATATCTGCTCCTTCGGCCTGCAAACGAGCCAAGGCCTCCAGCGAGGGATGGCCATAACTATTATGAGCCCCCACTGAAATTAGCGCCGCTTGTGGATACAGTCTATCCAAAAATACTGCCGTAGAGGAATACTTACTCCCATGATGCGCCACTTTCAATATCTCAGCGGAAATGGCTGGATAAATCTGCATAAGTAAATCTTCTTCCGGTTCCTCCATATCACCAGTTAAAAGTAGACTCTCACCTTTGTAAGTAAGTTTGGCCACAATAGAAGAGTTATTGCTATCCGTGGCAACAGCGTCTTCGGTTAAAGGTAACAAAGTATCCCAACTTACTTCTCCCCACTCATAATCATCTGTGGCATCGGCATAGTTAACTATTGGCACTTGGGCCACAGCCTGTTGCCAAGCATTGCCGATTTTAGTGAGAGAAACATTGGGATGCGTAATCAAGACTTCCTTTACTTCATAACGATCTAACACCGTAACTAAGCCGGTGATATGATCGGCGTCCCAATGTGTAGCCACGACCAAGTCTAATTTGCGGTCCCAGATAGGCAAAATCTCCCCCAGCCGCGCACTCACGCTATTATCTGGTCCCCCATCTACTAAAATATTCTGCTGACTCGGAGTACGAATTAGAATAGCATCGCCTTGCCCCACATCCAAAACATCAACTCGCAAGTTGGGCAGGTTAGCTTCACTGCCCGCCGTCCAGACTAAATAATTAAGTAAAATTAGTAACGCTAACAGGCTTAAGCGGAGGCGGTTTTTGCTGAACATAATAATTAATTAAAAAGATCACTATCCCTAAATAATATAACCAAATCCACCAAGTTGAATGCACCTCTATATTAATACTCGCTCCCGGAAAACCGCGAAAATATTCTGCCAAAACGACCATCAACCGCAAGGGCGCCCAGGCAATCCAGCCCAAAATCGCCCCCAGGTCGGCCTGGATAAAACCTCCCGCTACCGCCCAAAACCCTAACAACATTGCTATTGGCACTAAAGGCACTACTAAAACATTAGTGATTGGCGCAATTAAAGAAACACGACCGAAATTAAGCGCTAAAAGAGGAGTGACTAAAATTAACGCCGCCAAGGTGGGACAGGCCAACCCACACAATAGATCTGGCCATCGCCGTAAATATCTACGCATCACCGGGCTTAAATAAATAATGCCGACGGTAGCTAAAAAGGATAGTTGAAAACCGATGTCCCCGGCTAAAATTTTAGGGTTAGCCATTACCATCCCGGCCGCTGTCAGACTCAATGATGTTGTGATATCGGCTAAACGTCCAACCAAACCTGCTGACAAAATTAACACCCCCATAATAGCGGCACGAATTGCTGAGGGAGCGGCCCCCGTTAAAAGTACGAACAACCAAATCATCACTATGGCGACACTGACTCGTCCAGATAAAGGCAACCATCTTAACAAACCGAGTATGGCGCCGGCTACAATACTAATGTTAAAACCAGACAAAGCCACAATATGGGTTAAGCCAGTGGCGTTGAAACTATCCATTAAATTATCCGGCAGGGCAGAACCGATTCCCAGCAACAATCCACTCAAGAGGCCTGCAGTCGGTTCAGGAAGAACTTGCTCTGTCATCTCCAGAAAATACTGCTTAATCTGATACAACCAACGCCAAATTGGATTGCCTGCAAACTCTTGCTCCACTGTAACGATGGGGTAGTCGCATAAAGCATACGTTCCAAACCGCGATAAATAACGTGCGTAGCCGGATTGATTGCTATCTCCGGGAGAAGTCAGTTTGCATATCGCTGTAACCACATTGCCATATTGATAATCAGAATGAAGATCTGTTTTAACCAAGACTTTTCCAGAAACTACTAAATCATCTTCTACTGTCGCGGCCCGCAAGGTAAATTGGACATCACTGCTTTTCGTCTGGGGATCATCAATAATAATTCCGTGAATAGAAATAGTCTGGTTAATATAATGACTAACATCCGCATCGGGGATTATCAGGGCCACCCCCAACCGCCAATTTCCTAAAATCATTGCCAACAAAAAAACTGCCCCCGGCCATACATAGCGACGCCAACGATATAAAAGCAACCCAATTGTTAATATCCCTAAAACAAAATAAGCCGCTTCCCACCAATGGCTAACGGCCCAAACATTTCCTGCCGCCACCCCCGCTAAACAACCAACGCACACTAAAATGGTAACCTGCCTCACAGCAAATACTTTAATTTATTTTGGTTATGCTCTGCGAGAGTCTTGGCGTAATGAGTAATGCCCTCAAAATCAGTCAAATAATAATAATATTTATGGCTGGCTGGATTGATGGCCGCTTTAATCGAAGCTAAACCTGGATTACAAATCGGTCCTGGCGGCAAACCGCCATAGCGCCGCGTGTTATACGGAGAGTCCACCCCTAAATCTTTTTGGGTCAGAGGATCTTTCCAATTATTAATTACGTAGCGTACCGTGGCATCTACATCTAAACGCATTCCTATCTTAATCCGGTTGTACAAAACTCCGGAAATCAGATAGCGGTCTTCGTCTTTTTGGGCTTCGCGTTCAATCATTGAAGCTAAAATCAATATTTCGTAGAGATTTTTATCTCCCAGGTTGGGCTGAATATCCGACCGATACTTACTGCCAAAATTATCCAACATTTTGCGCATAGCTAAAACGGGTTCGCCTTTTAGTAGACGATAGGTATCTGGGAACAAAAATCCTTCTAAGGACAACTGACCAGAGGGACGTGCTTTCAAAAAATCGTAATCGGCAGGAAAGTTCTCGGCTGTTTGAAGAAACTCTTTCTGGGTGGAGATGTTTTTTTGGGCCACCTGCTCGGCGATCTGGGCCAAAGTATAACCTTCGGGGATGGTTAAAGTTACATTAGTAGTTTCACCGCTTGCGATAATGTTGGCCGTAGTGGGCAGAGCCTGGGCAGGGGAAAGCTCGTAGGTTCCCGGCTGAACAATGATCTTACCGGTTAATTTGAGGTAGATTTTAAACCCCACGGCCGATTTAATCAGCCGGCTGTCCTCTAAGCGCTGGGCGATAGAGCTGATACTCTCCCCGGATTGCACTACAAACTGCTGGGGCTGACCCTGAGTGGCCACAGGGGCCATCCAAAGAAAATACCCCCCAGCTAAAACCACCAGGATACCAACAGTGCCAATAATGATGCCGTAAAGCCTTCGCATAATGTTTTTATTCTACCATCCCAAAAATGACAGGCGAACAGCCGGCCAAAGCGTCAGCATTTTATCAATGCTTTGTTCTACCGCCGATCCAGCAACTCTTTTAAGGCAATCAGGATCAACAAAATCGGCCAAAAGTTGATGATGTAACCGCCAACTAATCCTAAATTAACCCCTAAAAGAACAAAACCAACCAGCAACAGCAATAAGATATAAAACCAATCGTCAAAAATATGCATACAACTCTTACCGTCTTTCATCTAACCCTCCACATCTTTAGATGTGCTCCGCTTCCCGGCTCGGGACATCGGAGCCACTTTTTTATATAATTATTAACCTAATAACTTTAACGCTTCTTTTACTTTTTCTTCCAATGATGATTCTGGAGAAATTTTTCTAATCACTTCGCGAATTTCATACATATTATAACCTAATCCCGCGAGAGCATTAATAACTTCTTGTGAACTGCCCGCCATTTCACTGACGCCAATTTCGCCCACTTTAGATTTTAGTTCCAAAATGATGCGCTCCGCCGTTTTTTTACCGATGCCGCTGACCGCTGTAAATAGAGCGCTGTCATTCCGACCGATGGCGGATTGCAGTTCCTCCACTTTGCCGGCCGAGAGCACTGCTAAAGCGATCCGGGGGCCGACTCCTGATACGCTGATTAACAAATTGAAAAGTTCTAACTCGGCTAAAGTCAGAAATCCATAAAGGGCTTGACTATCTTCTCTGACCACTAACTGAGTAAATAGTTTGATGGGCTGGTCCAAAATAGTTTTAGTGATTACATCGCTCACCACGAACACCTTGTAGCCCAACCCGCCGGTCTCCACCACCAGATAATCAATTCCCTTGTGAATAATATTCCCCGAAACAGATGTAATCATACCTCTATTCTAACATCCCGCTTCGTCATTCTCATATCCCTCCGTCATCCTCAAGCCGGAAGCGAAGCACTCCGACATTGGGGATCCAGACAGAAATAAAAGGATAACGAAAACTCCCCCGACCGAAAGTCAGGAGAGAAACGAAGAGATTTGCGGAGAGGGCCGCCGGGTTGTTGTCGTTCCAATCGTTGTCGAGCCAGTTGTAGTTCCAGTCCCACCTCGTGCCATTCCAGTTGAGATAGCGGACAACGAGGTTGCCATCGGCGTTCCGATTCCATGCCAAGCGCCATCTATACCACCACCCTTCGAAAGCCCATGGCTATCATCAGGGTTGAATTTTATGCGACATCTCAAATGTCTTAGCGCCTCACACCAAGTATCTTCATTTTTTGAAGTTTCTACATACAACCTCTACTCCAAACCTTGGTCGGAAGTACTCTCATTGTATGGATACTGGGTTCGGTAGTCAGGAACCTTGATCCCTGTCATATTCACCTACTTCCAAGATTAGTTTAACAGAATATGAAAGTCCCCGCACTTGTGCGGGGACTTAAAAACAAAGTTCAAAGATCCAAGGCCCAAAAGCACCAAGAGGCCAAGGACCAAGAATCAAATACTTGCGGAGAGGGCCGCCGGGTAGAAGCCGTACCAATCGTCGTCGGGATAGTCGTAGTTCCAGTCCCACCTCGTGCCATGCCAGTGGAGAGAGCGGACAACGAGGTGGCCACCGGCGCTCCGATAAATCGTCCCCCAGAAAAATACGTACTTGCTTTTCCATTCCTCGGGGATAAATTCGGGGTGATCCAATAGCCAATCTAGGACATTGGCATTCAGAACTGGTTTGTTCTGAAGCTCTTTGCGGAGCTTATTGCCCCCGATTGTTTTGCCGTTTTTCTGCCCCTTAGACAGATAAAAATGGATCTTGGATGTATCCAGTGCGAACTGACCACCCTTGTTGTGCTGTTCTACTTTCCAACCAGTTGGCAAGAAAGGATCAGCATCGCAGTCGATGATGTGCTTTGATGTGACAACCTCTGCGTTTCCCTTGATGACGGGAAGCAGTGTGGCGAGGATGTCTCCCTCGCAAAGCTTCTTGATTTCGGCGTTAGTATAGCCAGCTCGCCTGAAAGCAAGTTTGAGTTCGTTCGCCTGACCGACATCGAGCATCAGCTCATTGTCTGTGGGTGTCATAGCGACAGCCTCCTTTAGTTCACCTTTTTCAAGGTGCCAGTGGTTAGATTTATCATCCTTATAGATGATGCCACCTTATATTTTTAACATATCACGAATTCCGCTCTTTAGGAAAAAGTTTTCCGCTCCCAGAACTGATTTTGAACGGCTCAACCCCTCTGCTCAACGGCTCAACCCGTTGAGCCGTTGAACTTTCATGCCCTAAATAGCTATTAGAGGAGAAATGTCTTTGTCTTTTAACCCCATTGAGTAAATTCAGATTGCCAATAGTAAAATTGCCCGGTATGGATGAGCATGTCTGACGACGAGTAGAACGAGGAGGAGTTTGCGGTTAAATCCAGAAAGGGCAATTTTAGTTTTTGGCAACTGGATTTGGGATTGGGATCGCCT
>JAZDKW010000023.1:0-2321 GCA_043802665.1 Patescibacteria group bacterium | reverse complement strand
AATCCGTAATAGAGATGCGTGTAATGCTTATTTTTCATTCATTAGATCCTTGACTTTGCCAAAAATTGTCTTGATGTATGTTGAGTCTCTTGCATTTATTGAAAAACGACTATCATCTGGGGATAAATGTAATAATTCGTCAATATTCACCCACTTAAAACCATCGGACTTACCTGGCTCCGGAATCAATTTGTCTAACGAATCATTATATTCATACGCGAACGTCCCCTTAAAAGCATTATTGATTAATCCATTGTCATCTATTCTTTCTAAATAAATAACATCAAGAAAAATAAGATCTTTCTCTCGAATATCGAGGCCTGTTTCCTCTTTTACTTCTCTCACAGCAGACTGGATATATGAAATACCCAAATCTACATGGCCACCAACGGTTGCGTCTAGTTTGCCCGCGCTGGTTTCTACTTTTTTGCTCCTTATTTGGAATAATACTTGCCCAAGATTATTAAAAAACCAAACATGAACTTCCCTATGCTTTAAACCTTGAGAATGAATTAGTTCTCTAGATTGTTGCCCTATGATCTTATCGTTTTCATCGACAACATCTAATATTTCCTTGGTCATAGGATTTTATTTATGAGATTCCTCGATTACACTCGGAATGACACAGGGGAAGGCCTGGATCCCCGATCCGGACTGCGCTACGTGCGCCGGTCGAGGATGACACGGGGAGAGATGCTGAAATAAATTCAGCATGACCCGCCGTCGCCAAAAGGCTATGGCGGGCTATCGCAGATAGGAAAAGTACATTAACAAGCCACCGATGATTAAGTTTAAGTAGTAAAATGCAGGGAAGGGGCCAAGCCAAAACTTGTGCCAAGGGACTTCATGCCGGAAAAATTTAGCCAGAGAAAAATTAGGATTAAACACGAACCACAAAAAATCTTCTGCGGCAGTTAATAATAAAAAGCTGCCCAGGATGCGTAGTTCTAACCACCAACTCCAGACTCCAAAGAACACAAACGGCAAATGCAAAAATACTAAGACAAACAGACTCAAGAAAGTGTGGTAACCGGTTAGTTCTACTCGGCCAGAGATTTTATTTAACCAAGTTCCCTTGATTCGCCAAGTAGGGAGATTTTTCGCCCAGCCCTCGCCCCCTTCAATGTTAATTTCTAATAAAGCAAAAACTGCGGCGAGAACTACCAGATAAATGAGATAAAACCAGATATTCATCACTATACAATTAAGCTAATAAAAAATTAAGCAGCCTGAGCCAACTGCCGGGCTTGGTTAATTTCCGCAGCATCAATTTCCCCCACCAACTCCGCATATTCTCCGGAAGTAAAAATCTGATTTTCGCTCAATATTTTCCGCGCGGCAGAAAATTGCTCCGTAGACACCAGACCACGCACCTGCGATTGGACGACTTGGCACTGGTCTCGGGCCGCTATCACCTCAAATGCCGTCCGGGTGACCACCCCTTCTTTTTTATCGGCTTCCGTGGACTCAAAATTCTTGATCAATTCTTTAGCTTTATTAACCGGCAAAGAATGAGTTTTTAGAAGCTGTAGTAATTGTTGTTTGTAATTAGCCACTTGTTTAATAATGCTGACTAACTCGGATAGCAATTCGCGCTTATCTTCGAAACTGAGCATCTCCATTTGGATTTCCCACGCGGCCTTCTCCCGATCGGTTAATAAATCTGTATCTAAAGCTACGGCAATTTGTTCCACTACTTCTAAGCCGGATGCGATAAAATCGTCCACAATTTCCACCAAGTTTTCCATGTATTCCAGGCGGTCGCAGGCCTCAAATCCATTTTCCCATTCTTTGGCTTCTTTATCGGTGAATACACCCAAAGCAACCGCTTCGGCAATTTTACTTTGCATTTCCGCACGCAAGACGGCTACTTCTGCCGGAAGAAGTTCAATTTCTTCTATTTCTTCATCAATAGATTCTAATGTTTCTGTTCCCATTATATTTATTGCTTATTTGTAACGCAGAGAAGGAGATCCTCGACTTCGTTCCCGCCGTCGCCAAAAGGCTATGGCGGGCTTCGCAGGATGACGGGAGGGGGAGATCCCTCCACTACGGTCGGGATGACAGAGAAGAAAGTTCAGGATGACATTTCTTATGTTTTCAACCCGTCATTGGAGCCCGAATGTACTGATTCTTCCCTTTCTACCCGGGCATTGGAGGAAAGATGACTTTAGTTTTTAGCTCCAGCCATTGGAGGAGGGATGTGATGAATTGAGCCAAATCCTTGTCGCGGGGAGATGTTTAAGGCCGATGTCCGCCAGCCGGTGGAAAGTTCAGGATGACGTTTCTTATGTTTTCAACTCGTCATTGGAGCCCGAATG
>JAZDKW010000022.1:0-11570 GCA_043802665.1 Patescibacteria group bacterium | reverse complement strand
AAGATTGCCAAACCTGAAACTTCAATTACGAGGCCATTTTTCTCCCAACAATAAACCCGGATAGAACTCTTGCCAGACTGCCTCGGTCACAAATGGCACGAAGGGATGCAACATAATGAGGCAGTTTTTTAAAATATAGTGAAGAGTGGCCTCAGCCGACTGATCGGTTTTCAGTCGATTTTTAGCTGATTCAATATATTGATCGCAAAACTGATGCCAGAAATATTCATAGAGTGCTTCTCCTGCTGGGGCCAGCCGATATTTGTCCATATGAGTCGTGACCTGTTTAATAACATTGTGGAATTCGGCGATGATTTGTGTATCTTCGGTATTTAGTTTGACGCCTTCTAATTTTACTTCCATCCCAGCATTCATTTGAATAAAACGAGCAGCGTTCCAGATCTTATTAGCAAAATTACGGTAGCCACGGATTTTTTCTTCAGAAACTATACTATCATTTCCTGGCGCCATCCCGGCGAGTAATCCCAGCCGCAAAGCATCGGCGCCATATTTTTCTACCATCGCTAAAGGATCTACCACATTACCCTTGGAACGAGAGATTTTGACTCCCTTCTTATCTCGTACTAAACCATTAAAATAAACGTATGAAAAAGGTATCTTGCCTGTGCAATAAATTCCCATCATAATCATCCGCGCCACCCAGAAAAAGATAATGTCATAGGCAGTTTCCATCATAGTAGTGGGGTAGAAATACTTAAAATCTGCTGTTTCTTTAGGCCATCCCAGAGTCGTAAACGGCCACTGCCCAGAAGAAAACCAGGTATCCAGCGTATCTTCGTCTTGTACTGTTTTCCCCCCACATTCAGGGCATTGGTCTACTGGGTCAACACTCACCACAAAATGTTCGGGATTGCTTTGGCAATAGTAAACCGGTATGCGATGCCCCCACCACAACTGCCGACTAATATTCCAATCATGGATGTTTTCCATCCAATTCATATAGACTTTCTTAAAATGTTCTGGAATAAATTTAATTTCCCCGGTTTCTACCGCCTTTATCGCCGGATCGGCTAAAGGCTTGATTTTGACAAACCATTGTTTAGACAGCAGCGGTTCTAAAGTAGATTTGCATCGTTCGCAGATACTAACAGCATTTTGGTAAGGCTCAATTTTTTCAATCAAACCCAAGGTTTGTAGTTCCTTAACAATTGCTTCTGCCGCAGCTTTAGTTTTCATCCCTGCAAATTGAGAAGCGGCGGCGGTCATCTTTAAGTCAGGACCGATTACAGAGATAACTGGTAAATTATGCCGCTTGCCTATTTCAAAATCATTCAAATCATGGGCTGGAGTAATTTTGACCGCCCCGGTGCCAAACTCCGTCGTCACATATTCATCCGCGATAATCGGGATTTCTCGATCCATCAGTGGCAAGATGACAGTTTTGCCCACCATATCTTTAAATCGCTTATCTTCTGGATTCACTGCTACAGCGGTATCTCCCAACATAGTCTCCGGCCGAGTAGTGGCAACAACGATAAACTTATTGGCCTCACCTTTAATGGGATATTTAATGTATGTTAGTTGTCCGGCACTATCTTTGTGGTCCACCTCTAAATCCGACAAAAAAGTTTCACATCTCGGACACCAGTTCACTGCCCGCTCCCCTCGATATAAAAGACCATCGTCATACATTTTTTTGAACGTATACCGGACGGCATAACTTACATCCTCATCTAAGGTAAATTTCTTGCGTGTCCAATCGCAACTGGCCCCCAAGCGCCGTAGCTGACTTTCCATCATTTCCCGATTCGCACTAATATGCTCTCCTAATTGTTTTATAAATTCTTCCCGCCCTAAATCATATTTAGTTAATCCTTTTTCTTCTTTCAAAATTTTTTCAAAGAAAATCTGGCTAGCCAAAGCAGCATGATCGGCCCCTGGTAACCATAAGGTCGGCTCACCTTTTAATCGATGATACCGCACCATAATATCCTCGATTGCCACAAACAAAGCATGACCAATATGAAGCTGATCATACGCATTGGGCGGCGGCATAATGATGGTGTAAGGCTTTTTGCTTGGGTCAATTTTAGGAGTGAACAGACCCGATTGCTCCCATTTGGCATATATGTCCGCCTCGACCCGTTGATGCTCAAAAGTCTTAGGAATTTCTTTCATATTTTTTAGTTAGTCTGTGATAGAAAAGATTTGGCTGACCTCAATAGCTGCTACTCTGATAGCATCTTCGGCATTAATACCAAAATGCAACACATTATTCACTGCTTGGGCAAAAATATTTTCTACCGACTCCGGATCATTACCTTGGTACCAAGTGGTACTATACTTGGCCTGGATAGCTACCGGACCCAAAAATGTCTTTTCATATTCTTGCCATAGTTTTGGCAAAGAAGGTATCCACCCCCTCATGTTAGCTATATCCCTAGGATTGTCTTCTTGGGCAACAAATCGGATAAAATCCCAAGCTACCTCCGGGTGCGCACAATTCCGAGAAACCGTCTCTGCCCAATACCCAGACAAAACCACGGGCCGATCAGACCTTAGTTGAGGCAAGGGCGCAAGAGCAAACTTAAGGTTAGGATACATTTTAGGGATATTCATAGCAGTGGAACTGTAATGAACATTCATCGCTGTCTTTTCTTCGCCAAAAGCTTGGACATCAGAGGGAAATTGGCGAAAACCCATAAAATAAGTGGCGTCAGTATAAGTATAATTGGGAGAATTGGGATTAGCAAAACTCGTGTAAAGATCAAGTGCCTCTGCTCCCGGCACTATAGCGCCAACCTTGTTATCAAAAACTGCCTGAGTATGGTCCGCGGAAGTCAATTTGCCATTAAACTGCAAAATTAAAGTCGCTACAATGTCTGCAAACTTTGGAATATTGGCTTGATCTGCCCCTAACGCAATTGCCGATGAAATAAGAGTTCCATTTTTATCAATGCGGGTAAGAACAGGGATCATATCAATTAATTCACCCCAAGTAGCTGGCGGTGCATAAATCCCTGCCTGGGCCAGCAAAGCCGGGTTATAAAACAATACCAAATTATCTATATAGTAAGGTATGGCATACACTTTTCCTCCTATCACTAAATCATCAGTCGCAGCTGAAGAAAATTCTTCCTTGAATTGGGCGGCAGTTATTAAATTTTCTGGGGCCGGGATGATTTGTTTCATCAGCCGAGGTACCCAAGTATGATAGATCTCAAAAATATCAGGGCCTGCCCCGTCTGCAATTTGCTCGGCCATATATTCTTGGTAATCATAGCGGGAATCAATACGAGGATAATAATATGGTAATTTAATTTGGCTCACTGCTATATTGACATTAGGATGTTGGAGATGATACTTGGCAATAGCGTTATCTAAAAAATAGCCATCGTCTTGCCAACGATAGTAAGTCAAAGTAATAGTTTCTGGTTGCTCTAGAGAAGTTGTATTCGTCAAAAGAGTCCTTCTTTTGGCACAACTACTGGTCAACAAGACACCTATCAGCACTATTACTAAATAAATGTGAAGACGTTGCATATTAATTAATTACTGTATTGGTTTTGACTTTTACATTATACCAGAGGTCTTTTTTCGTATTTTTGAGATAATAAGCCGCCAGAGCTACCATCGCCGCATTATCGGCACAATATTTAATTTCCGGCATAAAGTAATTTATTTTATGGGTTTTAGCTAATATTTTTAATTTTTCTCTAAGAACTGGGTTGGCCGCCACCCCGCCAGCTAATAACAGTACGGCAGGATGATACTTCTTGATGGCACGATTCACCTTTGTAGCCAATACCTCCACTATCGCTTCTTGGAACTCGTGAGCTAAAGCAGATTTATTGGACGAGAGAGCAACTCTGCTGAGTGCGGTTTTAAGGCCAGAGAAACTCATCTCCAATCCATTATCTATCATTGGGCGCGGCAATTTAGGCGCTGTCCCTTTTTTGGCTATCCGAGCAATTATAGGACCCCCAGGATAGCCCAATCCTAAAATCTTGGCGGCTTTATCAAAAGCCTCCCCCACAGCATCATCGCGCGTTCCTCCTACGCTTTGAAATTGAGTAAAGTTTTTCATCAAAACTAATTCTGTATGCCCGCCACTCACAATCAAGGCTAATATGGGCCACCCTGGAGAGATTTTATTGGTCAGCCAATTACTATATATATGTCCGATAAGATGATCGACTTCTATCAAAGGCTTATTCCATAAATATGCTAAGGTTTTGGCGGTATTGATTCCCACCAACAGCGATCCCAGCAATCCTGGGCCAGAAGTTACCGCAATGGCATCGATTGCTTGACTCCCCACCTTCGTCTGGCGTAATAATGTATCAACTAATGCCAAAATGACTTCCATGTGCTTTCTGGAAGCCACTTCTGGCACTACCCCGCCAAACCGGGCGTGCAATTTCACTTGGGAGGCAACCAGCGAACCCAAAATCTCGCGGCCATCTTTGACTAATGCCACTCCCGTATCATCACAACTGGTTTCAATTCCCAAAATAATATTCACCCCGTTAGAAATTTATGTGCTAAATTGGTATGAATCTGTGAGATTAATTTAGTTAATTAAGATCTATGCTGATTATCCACTTTCAGTGGTTTATTTCTAAAGGGGCAAGTATATCACACCCAGAGCAAACAAATTGACGAGGTATTCCTTGCATCGTCATTCCCGCGCAGAGCCTGCCCCCGCGAAGGCGTGGGGCGGGAATCCCCTGGCCGTGTCCCGCGGACTCGTCCGCGGGCAGGCAGACAGAAAAATAAACAAAGTATTTTCTTTTTCTGTTTTTGTCTGGATCCCGAATCCCCCAGCATGCGCAGGGCAAGCTGATTTGCCTACGGCAATCCGATCCGGGATGACGGAAAGATCAGTGATATCATTCCCAGATCAGTGGAATCAGTGATATCATTCCCGGATCAGTGTAATCAGTGGTATCATTCCCAGATCAGTGTAATCAGTGGTTTATAATAAAGCTATGGAATTACATGTAAATCAGGGTTTAGACCCTAAAGATTGGGATGATTTTGTCCAGCATCACCCCGATAGTACCTTACTCCAGAGCTGGTACTGGGGCGAATTCCAAAAATCCCTGGGCTACAAAATCTGGCGATTGGGAGTTACCGAGAACGGCCAGACAATAGCCCAATTGCTTATAATCAAAATGCCGCTTAGGTTTGGTTGGAATATTTTTTATTCCCCGCGAGCGCTTTTATTAAATAGATTGGCGCCAGTTCATCAACAACACCAGGCCATGGAACTAATCATCAATCATATCCGCCAATTGGCTTCTTCTGAACAAGTTATATTCTTCCGTACTGATCCTCCGCTACTCTCCAGCGACGCTACTTCTTTATCCATCTATAAATCGTTAGGGTTTGTGTTGTCTTCTAAATCTACTCAGCCTAAAAGTAGTCTTCTTGTAGATGTCAGTACCAAATCGGTAAATTTATTAATGCAGATGAAGCCAAAAACTCGCTACAACATTCGTTTGGCCGAGAAAAAAGGTATTATTATCCGTACTACTACCCAACCGGATGATATAGAAATTTTTAACCAACTAATGCATACTACTTCCGCTCGCGATCGTTTTACTCCCCATCCCGAGGAATACTATCGTCAGCAACTCCGGGTATTAGGAGAACATAATCTCCTGTCTTTGTTTATTGCTTACGACGAGCAAACTCCACTGGCCACCGCCCTGGTCGCTTGGTTTGGTTCCACGGCCAGCTATTTACATGGTGCCTCCAGCCAAGTGAGTAGAGAGAAACAAGCCCCTTATCTGCTACATTGGGACATTATTAAAGCCGCTCAAGAGCGTAATTGTGCCCACTATGATTTAGGAGGGGTCAATTTGGACCCGCGCCACACTTGGGCTGGTATCACTCGGTTTAAATTAGGTTTTGGAGGCAATATCACAGAATATGTAGGAAATTTGGAACTACCCCTTCACCCAACCTGGTTCAAATTATATCGACTATTAACCCAAGGGAAATATGGCTCTTAAAACCCTGAAAAAATGGCTTCGCCCCATTCTGTATAGTATGCCCTGGCTCTACGACAGTTATCATCGCGCCCAAGGCGTTATGGCGGCGACTGTTTTTGGTTTTCCTTCTATTAAAATGCGTGTGATTGGCATCACCGGGACCAATGGAAAAACTACTACTGCTAATTTCTTAGCCCATATTCTGGAAGTTAGTGGAGCACGTGTAGGTTTAGCCACTACAGTCAACATCTGGACCGGAACGAAAAAATGGATCAACGAAACCAAAATGACCACCCTCAGCCCTTTTGCTCTACAAGGTTTGTTGCGCCAAATGGCCAATAATAAATGTCAGTACGCTATTATAGAAACCACCTCTCACGCTCTTGCTCAACATCGGACTTGGGGCATTTTTTATGATGTTGCCGTGTTCACTAACATCACTCACGATCATTTGGACTACCATAAAACTTTCGAAAATTACAAAGTTGCTAAAACCAAATTATTCCGCGAACTTACCGAAGCTTTGCGCAAACCGGGTATGCCTAAAATATCTGTCGTCAACCTGAATGATCCTAATGCGCCGGATTTCTATCAATTTCCGGCCGACCAAAAATATTATTTTGCTATTGATAAGGTCGCTACTCCCGAGGCTCCAGATGCTTTGCTATGGGCCAACAACATCCACGAGGGACGCCAGCGCACTCTCTTCACCCTCAACACCCCTAAGGGCAGCATTGATATCCAGTTGCATCTGTTAGGCAAATTTAATGTACAGAATGCTCTGGCCGCCGCCAGTGTAGCATTCGCCCTGGGAATAGATCTGCAAACTATCCAACAAGGTATCGAAAGTGCTTGGCAAGTACCTGGACGGATGGAATATATTCCCAACCAACGGGATTTAGACGTTATTATTGATTATGCCCACACTCCGGATGGTTTTACTAAGGTTTTTGAAACCTTGCGCCCACTTGCACGCGGCCGACTCATAGCTGTTTTCGGCGCTGCTGGCAACCGAGACAAAACAAAACGGCCGATTTTGGGCCAAATCGCTTCCCAGTTCGCCGATGAAATTATTCTAACCGAAGAAGATCCCGGCTCCGAAGATCCTCAACAAATCATCAAAGAGATCCTCCCCGGCATCGACCGCAATAAATTCGTCGAAGGGAAAAATCTCCATATCATTTTAGACCGGCGTTCGGCAATCCAGCGAGCCCTCACCTACGCCCAGCCTGGCGATACCATCGCATTGCTCGCGATGGGGGCCCAAACCGTGATGGTGCGCAAAGACAAAAAAATACCTTACAGTGAACGCGAGATCGTTCAACAAATTCTCCAAAGTATGGCATAATAGGCTGTTCTATCTATTAATCTTTTGGAGAATTATGGAATTTGATGAAAATCTGAATCCGATGCCCCCCTCTACCACCCAGCCCTCACCGTGGGACCAACCCGTGCCTTATCGGGCCCCTGTCGCGCCTACTCCCCCCACACCACCGACTCCTACACCAACTCCCCCACCAAATTTGCCAACTCCACCTGTTGCTCCTATGTTCAACTTACCTTCTGCCCCTGTCCCTCCTAAACCGGTTGAGCCATCCCTCTCATCCAAACCATGCCCCTCTTTTCCGATGGGAATCTTTGTAATGATGTTCATCATTGCCTTGGCCAGTATTGCGTTGGCTTTCGCTGGCGACTGGTTTGATTTGGGGAAAAATCGCAGTATTACTGTTAGCGGAACCGGGATCGCTTATTCCGCCCCTGATGTCGCTAAAATTGATTTTGGCGTCCGGAGCACTGCCAAAGACTTAGCCACTTCCCAAAAATTAAACGCCGATGCCATCGCTAAGATCAAAACCGATCTGATCCCATTTGATATTAAGTCGGAGGATATCCAGACCATCAACTACAACATTAACCCGGACTATATTTACTCAGCTTATCAAAAACCTGTTTTAAGCGGATATACTACCTATCATTTCCTGCGCCTCACCATGCGAAGCCTGGACACCGTGGATGCTATTCTACAAACTTTGGGTAATTCCGGGATCACTGATATCAGCCAAATCAGTTTTACCATCGAGGATCCAGCCGAAGTGAAAAACGAGGCCCGAGAAAAAGCAATTCTGGCCGCTAAAAATATGGCCACCCAGCTCGCCAATTTAAATGGGGCTACTTTAGGAAAAATTTTGTCTATTCAGGAAGAAACTACCCCGACTACTGACAATGTCTCCCAAATACTGGATGGCATGGGCGGTGGCGGATCCAGCCCTGGAGTTGAAAGTGGCAGTTTATCCGTAACTTCCAATGTCACTTTGATATATTCCTTGAAATAAATTCCGAACAAATCGGGGCATCTTGACAACAATCCAAAAAAAGGAGGACCAACAATGCGAATTGGCCCAAACGATACCCATATCCTCTCTGGTTGGTTCAGATATAACGACCAGGAGAATATCCTTTATTCTTTAGTAGGTACTTTGGAACCAGCCCCCCTTGACGACGAAGAACAAAGCCAAGAAATGCCCGGGCCCCCATACGATGAGATCGTCACAGAAAGGGGTGCAATAGACAATGACTGGGAATTTTTTGGGGAATTAGAAAGCCCTCTGCTCGGGGTATTAGAGATCGCGGGCTCCATTAACTACGCCTGTGGCATTATGGTTTTCGACGTCACAGACGTAATCGTACCTGGCGTCGGCCTACCCCCAGACGACACTGTTCTAAATACATTGTTCGAACTATCAGCTCAAAACCTGACCTGGGCTGGCAGATTAACTCACCCGAAAAATGGCCCCGCAGGAAATGTCTATGGCCAAGCAGAGATCCTAATAATCCCTATCAATCACTTGAGTCACAAACTGTCTGTTTCAAAGGATGTGGTTGGCAAATGAATCATGATTTAGTAGAATCACTGGAAGACAGGTTCTATCGATTGGCCAAACAGTGGGAGGAGGATCCGGGAGTCCGCGTTGCTTCTTCCATCACCCTAATATCACAACATCCCGCTTACCAAGAGATTATTGCAATGGGCTGGGATGCCGTGCCACTCATTTTAGGCGAATTGTCCATCGAACCCGGCCACTGGTTTGTGGCCCTCTATGAGATCACCGGCGAAGACCCTGTGCCAGAAGATTGCCACGGGAATATGCGCAAGATGACCGAATATTGGTTAGCGTGGGGCAAAGAACACGAGATTAATCTACCCGAAAGGAGGCTACTTATTATGGCCGACCACGCCGAAGACCGTCCTGGCGAAAACACCGAAGAAATTCGCAAAACCAAATATCAGATCGTTCATGATTGGTTTATGGACCTAGGACTCACGGAAGAAGCAAGAAAACTTCTTACTGTTGAGGAAGCGTTAGCGCTGCTCTCCGCGGAAGCGCTGGCGCTACTCTCCCCCAACCCAGAGAGCGATCCTCCTCAGCTCTCAGACGACGAGAAATACCCCGACTGTGGGGACATCGATGACACCTAACTCTTGCACCTTATTTGGAGCACACCTCTTGGGGAGCCCGCTAAAGCGGGCTCCTTTTTAATTTACGAGTATAATTAAGGCATGGCACAGGGAAGGAAAAAATTAGTATTAATAGATGGGAATGCCCTGGTGCATCGGGCTTTTCATGCCCTGTCCCAAGCCAATCTGACCTCCCCCACTGGGGAGCCCACCGGGGCCGTTTATGGTTTCGCGGTGATGCTACTTAATATCTTCACCAAACTAAAACCAGACTATATCGCCGTGGCTTTTGATACCTCTGCCCCGACTTTCCGCCACAAAGAATATGAAGATTATAAAGCCACTCGCATTAAAGCCCCTCAAGAATTATATGATCAGATTCCCCGTGTGCAAGACTTGCTGGAGGCGTTCAATATCCCTCTTTTTGTCAAAGATGGTTTTGAAGCAGACGATATCGTCGGCACCCTCTCCCACCAAGCCCCTGACACCATAGACACTTACATCGCCACTGGGGATATGGATGCTCTGCAACTGGTAAATCAACACACTTTTGTTTATGCGCCGCGCAAAGGTTTTTCTGATATCGTTATTTACGATCCCACTGAAATAGAGAAGGTAAAAGGGCTGAAACCTTCCCAAATCATTGATTTTAAAGGTCTTCGGGGCGATCCTTCGGACAATATCCCTGGGGTACCGGGCGTAGGAGAAGTTACTGCCAAAAAGTTGTTGGTTGAGTATGGAACGATTGATGAGGTTTATCAAAACTTAGACAAACTGCCCGAAAAAACGCGCGAACTGTTGACCAAACATAAAGCCAGTGCCATCCAAAGCAAGAGTTTAGCCACTATTTTAACAGATATCCCAATTGAATTAGATCTCAAAAAAGCAGAAGCAATAGAATTTGATGCCGATAAAGTAAAAGATTTGTTTTTTAAGCTGGGATTTAGAAGTTTAGTGGACCGCATTCCCAATGGCACCTTAACCGCAAGGAAGCAAGAATCTTTTTTTGAAGGAGCCGCCGCAAAACGGGCGGCCGACTCGCAGACCAAGAGCAAGCTAAGCTTCACTGAAAAATTAGACCGTGATTTAGACCCGATTCTCCGCCAAATGGAGAAAAATGGGATTTTGTTGGACGTAGAATTCATCCACCAGCTTAACCGAGCGGTTACAAAAGACTTGTCCGTTCTCACCAAAAAAATCTACCACCAAGCCGGCAAGGAATTCAACATCAACTCCCCTCTCCAGCTTTCCGAAATTTTATTTAACAAACTCAAACTACCTGCTCAGTATATTAAAAAAATAAAAACCGGCTATTCTACCGCTGTCGGCGAGTTGGAAAAACTTATTGATGAGCATCCTATTATCAAAAACATCCTGCAATATCGCGAGTGGGAAAAACTGCGCAACACCTATTTAGAAACCCTGCCGAACCTAACAGGCAAAGACAATCGCATCCACACCACTTACGCACAGGATACTTCCACGGGCCGCCTTAGTTCATCCAATCCTAATATGCAAAATATTCCTATCCGATCTGATCTCGGCGCAGAAATCCGCAAAGCTTTTATCGCCCCCAAGGGTTTTTTGATTCTTTCGGCAGATTATTCCCAAATTGAGCTTAGAATTGTCGCTTCCCTCTCTCACGATCAGCGAATGATAGAATCTTTTTTGGCCGGCGAAGACATCCATGCTCGGGTAGCTTCAGAAATCAATGGTGTAACTTTGGACGAAGTGACCAAAGCCCAGCGCCGCAACGCCAAGACGGTAAACTTTGGCATCATTTATGGAGTAAGTCCTTTTGGCCTCTCCGCTAATACCGATATGAGTGTGGCCGAGGCCAGCACGTACATCAAAAAATATTTTGATCTACATCCCGGCATTAAAAAATATATGAAAGATGCGGTCGCTTTTGGCCAACAGCACGGTTATGTGGAAACATTATTCGGGAGAAAACGAGAGATGCCCGAATTATCTTCGGGAATCTTAGCCGTGCGTAACGCCGCACAACGAGCCGCTGTTAATATGCCAATCCAGGGCACAGCCGCGGATATTATGAAGTCCGCTATGATTGAGGTCGCCAAAAATCTGCCTCGGGTTAGCCCCAAAACCAGAATGCTTCTGCAGGTTCACGACGAGTTGGTGTTAGAAGTGCC
>JAZDKW010000021.1:0-7746 GCA_043802665.1 Patescibacteria group bacterium | reverse complement strand
CCGTCAGTCTCTCACAATTGCCCGACTGGCTGGAAGCCCCTCACATCATACCAAGATTTAATAATCCAGTTTCCAGTTTCTCATACCGTTTCCAGCATTGGATTCACGATTTGGGCTTTGACGCGCGTCAAGCCGCTCCGTGGGGGTTAGTTGCCCAAACAATCATAACAGCCGCTTTCCTTCTCTGGGCTTTGGTATAATTCATCTAGGCCGAAGTGGTGGAATGGTATACACGCACGACTCAAAATCGTGTGGGGCAACCCGTATCGGTTCAACTCCGATCAGCGCCACCAACCTTTGCTCTTACGAGCTACGGTTGGCTACGATATTCTCGCTGACGCTCAAATATCTTGCCAGTTCTTAGTACAAGATAGTGAAAGTTGCCCTATTCTATATCTACAGCTGTAATAGGTGATTTTTGGCTTCCAGGGCGGAAAACTCTTGACAAAAGAGTCATTTTGGAGTATGTTAAAAGTAAGATCGAAATTTGAAAAAGGAGGGAACTGATATGAAAAAGTTCCTGACCCACGGGTATACGTGGATGGGTATAGCCGTAGTGATGTTGTTGATATGGCATCCCTGGGCTGCTGCTAAAAAACAAGCGCCGGAGCCAGAAGCGGCGACGACGGATGCCGTCGTCACGGATACGGCGACGACAGCATTGCCGAATCCCGACGACTCTATGAGTCAACGGGAGTTTATCAACTGCCTGGCGGTTGGATACGTCAGGCACTTGGAGCAAGAAAACATCCAGCTCCAAGGGACAGTGGCAAAAATTGCCTTGGACCAGTCTCAACTAGTCAAGGCGGTTGCCTCTACCAACGAGGTAGCCACTAAAGCCTTGGCTGAAGTTGCCAAGGCACAGGCGGAGGCACAAACCAAAGCCTCATCCTCTTCGACCACAGACATCCAACGGGCCAGATTCGAGGAATATGTGCAATACCCAATGCCGGGCCCTTGCCCGCCTTGGCCATCCTACCCTCCCCACTATCCGTGCCCGCTTATGGGTGAAGGTGGCGACTGGATTACTGTTGACGGCGAGCTGGTGCTCGTCGATGACAGTTGGTCCCATAAGCTGGGGTTGGACGATAGATAAAAATTGCCTCTCGGCCTCGGCCCAGCCTTTCCCCTGTACTTTTCTTTTAGCAAAACCCCCTGCTTTATGTAGGGGGTTTTCTTGTTATAAATTAAACCTGAATGAGGAAATCCTTCCTTCCAGGCCAGCCTTCCGGTTCGGAGAAGGCCTTCCAAGACCGGAGACGACTGTGCGGGTGAAGGGCCTGGATTCCCGATCGAGTCGGGAATGACACAGAGCAGGATGAAAAATTGTTGCGATTGCCAGTTTTTGTCATAAGATAGTAAGATAGATAAAGATATATTATTAGGCTAAACTTGATTAATCTATGAAAGATACGCTCAAGAACAACTGGTTAGGGGTTGCTTTGTTAGTTTTAGTAGTGATTTGGTTAGGGATTTATGGAGTGCATAACTATCAACCGAATACCGCGGTTAAGGGAGAGGCCACCGATTCCAGTAGCCTGGGTGTTGCGGTTTTAGCTCAGTGTCTTACCGACCAAGGCTTCAAGCTCTATGGGGCTTCTTGGTGTGGGCATTGTCAGGAACAAAAAGAAATGTTTGGCGAAGCCGTCGCTCTGATTAATTATGTTGAATGTTCCACAGATGATGGCAATGATCAGACTGAAGTCTGTACTCAAGCGGGGATTGAAATGTATCCAACCTGGGAATATCCCGATGGGAATAAAGTCCCTGGCGTGATGACCTTAGAAGAGTTGGCTAAAGTCAGCGGCTGTCCAGCGATATAATTAGGTGAATCTCGTTAGAGGCAGGAATCTTGGAGGTTCCGTGGGTTAGTAGTACGAGTATTAATTTAGACAACATTACTTCTAATTATTTATTATTAACTAAGGCCACGTGCCTCTAATGGGTGAATCAGCCACATTACATTAAAGTAGAGTCGGGGCATATCCAAGCACCCCACCAAAGTAAACCGAAAATTCGGGCGCGAAGTTTTATTATAAATGCTTTACAGTTTGTAGGGCTGTTTTTGTTTTTCTTTGCTTTGTCTTCGCTGGTCGTTATGGGGCCAACTCTTTATTCTAAAATTACCTATTATTTCTTTGCCCCAGAGATTAAAGAGACGAATATTAATTTGGGACTGCCTGTTTCAGCGCCAGATTATCAGACAATTGCTCCTCAGGTGGGGATTGACTCTCAACCCATCACCCAAGAAAGCAAAATCATCATCCCTAAAATCAATGTGGATGCTCCAATTGTTTTTCCCCAATCAGCCGCTAATAAATCCATTTTAGACGCGATCCAAAATGGGGTGGCGCATTATCCGGGGACTGCTCTGCCCGGACGAGTCGGTAATGTTTTTGTTACTGGCCATAGCTCTTATTATTGGTGGAGTGGTGGGAAGTACAACCGCATCTTTACTTTGTTAGATAAACTTCAACCCAATGACCTGGTCTATGTTTATTACGAAGGCAAAGAGTACATCTATAAAGTCCGTGACAGTATTATCGTGTTGCCCTCTCAAACCGACGTGCTGAATCCCACCGCTTCCGCTACTTTGTCGTTGATGACTTGCACTCCCGTCGGTACCAACTTAAAGCGATTGGTGGTACGTGCCGATCTAATCTCTTCGCCGCCGGTAGATACGAGTAAACTCAGTGAGTTTGCCAACATTCCTAAAATCCCAATCTTCCTCCCGCTCTAAAAGAAAAGAGAAGTTTTATCACGCAAGGTAGCTTCAATCAATTGGCGAGTTTGTGCATCAATGAGGATTAATTTACTCATTTGAGATTCGCTAATGATGAACTCGCCCGGAGCAGACAAAGCCACTAAATCATATTGATTACTACCAGTCAGATCAATACTTTTGAGAGTTTTATTTTCCCAGTAGAGAATGGTGTCAAAACTGAAGTGGATGAGTTCTCCACCATGTAATTCAGCGATTGGACGGGGCAAGGTAAGTTTTTCCCATTCCACCACAGTAAGTTTCTCTCCCTGTTTGTAGATTAGATATTTGTCGTCCCAGAGGACCCGCGATTTCACTTTGTCGGCTAAAAGTTTCCAGGTAACTTGGCCATCAGTTCTTTCCGCCAACCAGATACTGGATAGCTTGTTAGTAGTAGAAATTAATAGCCAGTTGTTTTTAATTCTGCCAAAGGCATAAATTTGTGCCGACGGGAGGACAGCAATCTCTTCTTTCACAACTCCATTTTTATCTAATTGGGCGAGTACAGTCTGGCCAGTTTTATTTTTGATAGTGAAATATAAACTATTGTCCTGGAGTCGATAATCACCAATTCCAGTGGCCAGCGGAGTAATTTTTTGGGTAGCGATATTGATTAAGCTCACTTTGTTGGCCTGCTGGAAAACTAATTCGTTATTATTCCACCATCCCCAGTTGGTTAATAGACGGCCAGTAGTCACCGATTTTATCACTCCGCCCCCAGTATCAACAGTAAGGTAGTATTGATTGCGATAACTGGTTGATCTAAAAAGGAGAGCTTGATTATCTGGAGCAAAATTTATCAACTCTAAAGTCCCGCGAGTTATGTCGTTGATGTTAGCGTCTTTAACTTGCTGCTTGATAAGAGCGGCGTTAGCAACAACGGCGGCTTTTTTATTGCGAGGATCCCAAAGCCAAATCTCATTCTTGGTGGTATAAGCAATTCGGGTGTTGTCGGCGTTTCCCATTAAGGCGGTGATGGTTTGATCCACCAAAACTTCGGATTGCCAATCCTGCATAGTCAGCAAAACATTGCGCTGTTCTGTGACTAAGCCGGATTGAACCGTAATATTTCCCTGCCAGAGCCGATAACCATCTTTTGTCAATCGAACTTCATAGTCTTCTGGCAGTAAACGCTTTATTGTGGCAGGAGTGGTACGGCCAATATCTTTGCCAGATAAATTGATGTTGGCACCTCGCGGGTAGCTTTCAATTAAGATAAAACCGGTCTTTTTGAGCTCCCAGGTTTGCCAATTCAGTTTGTAGCCGACAGCGTATAAAATGGCATAAGTGGAAACCACGACAAAAATAATGACAGCTAAGGTATAGCTAATAAGAGTGAGTCCGCGGGGTCGCATTTCGTTTGTAAACGTTTTTTGATAAGATATAAAGCGTAAACTGATAGCCTAAATTGCTATGAGCAGATTTATCATCGAGGGGGGCAACGCCTTATCAGGGGAGATCAGAGTAAGTGGAGCCAAAAATGCGGCCTTGCCCATCCTGGCAGCTGCTCTACTTACCCCTGAAACTTTGGTTATCAACAACATCCCCAATATTCAAGATATTCGCACTATGATTGAGGTGTTGGAGAGTTTAGGTTGCACGGTTTTAGACTTCTCCAATCATAAGTTAATTATTGATAGTAGTAAAGTTGATGGGCGCGATCCTGATTTTGTCAAAGTTAAGCAAATTCGCGCCTCAGTCCTGATTTTAGGGCCCCTGTTGGCTCGATTCGGACGAGTTAAGGTGACTCATCCTGGTGGTTGCCATATTGGAGCCCGGCCGATTGATACCCACCTGAAAGCTTTTGAGGCTTTGGGGGCCAAAGTACGTTCAGATGATCAATTTTATTATGTAGAATCCCCTGGTCTACAAGGGAGTAAGATTATCTTAGATGAGTTGAGTGTAACAGCAACGGAGAACGCCATTATGGCGGCAGTGCTAACTCCTGGGGTAACTGAAATTCGTTTAGCCGCCGCTGAACCGGAAATTGTCAATCTGATAGATTGTTTAAATCAAATGGGGGCGAAGATTAGCGGGGGTGGGACACATAACCTTTCTATTACCGGAGTAGATAAACTCCATGCCGCCGAGGTGACGGTTATCCCAGATCGGATCGAGGCAGGGACTTTTGCCGTAGCGGCGGCAGTAATGCACGGAGATTTATTAATTGACGGTTATACGCATGATCACTTGGATATAGTGACTAACAAATTGTTAGCCGCTAATGTTCAAATTCAATTAGCCCCGAATAACTGTGCCCGGATTGCTCGTACGACGCATCTTAGAGCCATTGATATTAGGACAGACATCTATCCTGGTTTTCCTACCGATCTGCAGGCCCCGTTTGCAGTTCTTTTAACTCAGGCCGCCGGGACTAGTAAGATTTATGAAACAATGTATGAAGGACGCCTAAATTATTTCCAAGAATTAAGCAAAATGGGGGCCAGTGCCCAAATACTTAATCCACACGAAGCGGTAGTTTTTGGCCCAACCCCTTTATTTGGAAAAGAAATTACCAGTTTGGATATTAGAGCCGGTGCTACGTTGATTCTGGCGGCTCTTACGGCTCAAGGAACTAGTATAATCACTAATGCCGAAATGATTGATCGCGGATACGAAGATATAGAAGGAAAGCTACAACAATTAGGAGCCAAAATAGAAAGGAAAAACTAATGATTATTGGTGTTGATGCTTCCAAGTTATTATGCAATCAAGCCACGGGAGTAGAAGTAGTTACTGCCGATCTGTTGGCGGCGATTTTGCGTCAGGACCAAGAGAATACTTATTGGTTGTATTCTCCTCAACCCTTGGAACAGACTTGGACACAAGGGGATCGGGTTAAGAATATTGTGGTGCCTGGTCGTATAGGCTGGACCCAGTGGCACCTTAGCCGGGCATTGCGTCAACGGCCCCCGGATATCTTTTGGTCGCCGAGTCATATTTTGCCTCCAAAGGTGCCGGCCAAAACAGTGGCGAGCATTCATGATTTGGCTTTTCATCTCTACCCTCAAAGTTATGCCTGGAAAGAACGGTGGTTATCCAGTTGGGCAGTAATGCGAGCGGTGCGCGGAGCCAGCCAGTTGGTGGCGGTTAGTCAGCAAACCAAAAAGGATCTTAAAAGATATTTTAATGTGTCTGGAGAGCGTATTGAAGTAGTTTATCACGCCCTGCGATCAGATTTCATTCCGCAAGAGGTTGATTTTTCTGTTTGCTATCTGGGATTGGATAAATATTTTTTGTATGTAGGGCGCATCGAGCTACGCAAGAATCTGCTCAATGTCGTGCGGGCTTTTGGTCAATTTGCCACTAATCATCCCGAAGTAAAATTGGTCTTGGCGGGGAGAGCGGGTTATGGAGCAGGTAAAATCAAAAGATTGATCAATCGCTTAAAATTAAATAATAAAATCATCTTATTGGACTATGTCCCTATCGGTCATCTGCCAATGTTATATAGTCGGTCGTTGGGGGTTGTGTTTGTTTCTAAGTATGAAGGTTTTGGTCTGCCTATTTTGGAAGGGTGGGCAAGCGGGGTGCCAGTGATGACGTCCAATCTGGGGGCGATGGCAGAAATAGCCGGGAAGGCCGCTTGGTTAGTCAATCCAGATGATGTGGATGAGATCGCGGCGGGCATGACCCAATTGCTTATCAATGTTGATCTGCGACAAAAATTAATAGATAAGGGTAAAGCAAGGATCCAAGAGTTTAGTTGGGAACGCTCGGCCCAAAAAATGATTGAGCTATGGGGAAAAATTTGATGGATATGAAAGGATTTACCCTATTAGAAGTTCATTCTGATTCATTATTATGGTGATAAATAGTAATACTACGGATAACTTAGTGTCTGATTTTCAAAAGCGACTAACTTCTAACGGGGTGAAGGTCGCTATTGTCCATGATTTTTTAACCAAGGTAGGCGGCGCTGAAAAAGTTACCCAAGCTCTAAGCGATATTTTTCCACAAGCACCAATTTATACTTTGTTGTACAACAAAAAAGTTGATAGTTTGTTCCCGCGCAAAAAAATTATCGTATCTTTTTTACAACGCTGGTACCAAACGTGGAAGGTCCCTTCTAAATTTTTATTGCCTTGGATGGCGTCTGCAATTGAAAGTTTTGATTTCACGGGGTATGATTTAGTGATTTCCAGCAATAATTCTTTTGCTGGAGGTATTATCACTCCTCCGGAAACACCCCATATTTCCTATTGCCATTCACCCACGCGCTATTTATGGGACGCTTTTCATACGTATGTTGATGAACAAAAGTTAGGCCGCATAGGCAAATTTTTTCTTAACTTATTGTTAAACGATTTGCGCATTTGGGATAAATTAAGTTCCGGGAGAGTGCAAAAATACATTGCTAATTCCCGATATGTCGAGAGGCGGATTGATAAGTATTATCGTCATCCAGCCACTGTTATTTATCCGCCGGTGGATACAGATAAAATCAAACCTCATGCGAATCAGGCCGATTACTTTTTAGTGATTTCCCGTTTGACCAGCTATAAACGGATCGATTTGGCCATTCAGGCCTGCAACGATCTGCGGCTTCCTTTAGTTATTATTGGTGAAGGGGAAGATCGGGATCGATTACAAAAAATGGCTGGATTTAGCATAGAGTTTTTGGGTTGGCAAAGCGAACCCAGTAAAATTGAGTATTTGCGCAACTGTCGGGCGCTTATTTTCCCGGGGGAAGAGGACTTTGGTATTGTTCCGGTTGAAGCAATGGCGGCAGGCAAGCCGGTAATCGCTTACCGCAAAGGGGGCGCCCTGGAAACTATTATTGATGGTAAAACAGGAATCTTTTTTGATCAGCCTACTGTGTTGGCACTGCGAGAAGCTTTGCAGAAATTTATTCAATCTGCTGATCAATTTGATGCTGAATTAATCAGCCAACATGCAGATAAATTTAATCCTGAAAGATTTCGTCGCGAAATAATAGAATTAGTTCAGCAAGAATTAAAAGCATGCGGAAAACTGTAGATATC
>JAZDKW010000020.1:0-71717 GCA_043802665.1 Patescibacteria group bacterium | reverse complement strand
TGTTTATCATTAATATTTTGACCTTGCCATGCGTAAATCTTTTGAATCTCACTTAAAATATATTGTTTAGTTGGACTATCACCCATAAGGCGCATGAGAGTTTTTAAATTGTAATGACCTTCCGTCAACCGATCACCTTGTTTAATTGTTTGACCATCAGTAACTTTAAGATACATATTGGAAGTAATTGGATATTCCAACATTTCTTTCTTTGTGTATACAATATAGCCTTTTTTAGTAGACAAATTGACTGTACCAGTAACAAGAGACTTAATCTCTTCATTATTGACATCCATTGCGATAACATCACCCTTTTTAATTTTAGCCCCATCTTTAACCTTCAGAGTTACTTTCTTGCCCGTTGGTAATTCCATATGTTTGTCCATATCAACTAATAATTGCAAGAATTTTTTATTGTTAACTTCAGTCAACTTAACCGTACCGCTTTTTTCTGCTAACAATGCTTCGGTTTTGGGGTTACGAGCTTCAAATAATTCCTCTACCCGAGGTAACCCTTGAGTAATATCCAAAGCTGAGGCGACCCCACCAGTATGGAAGGTCCTCATAGTTAACTGAGTACCTGGTTCGCCAATACTTTGGGCGGCAATAATTCCCACCGCTTCACCCAACTTTACAACTTTACCTTTAGATAAATCTTCACCGTAACATTTTTGGCAAACACCATGTTCGGATTGGCAATGTAGAATTGAGCGAACAGCAACTTCAGTGACGCCAGATTCTTCAATAATCTGCTCTGCTATTTTATCTATATAGGTATCAGTAGGTATTACTTCTTTGCCATCAGCACTAATAATTGGTTCTAGAGTAAATCGACCGGCCACAACTGACGAAAGTTTATCATTAATTGATTCAACATACTCCTTGGTAATAGTACGACCGATTTTGACACCGCAATCAGCTTGCATAACAGTCATATCTTGGGCTACATCCACTAACCGGCGAGTAAGATAACCTGCATCAGATGTCTTGAGAGCTGTATCAGCACCACCCTTACGAGCACCGTGAGTAGAAATAAAGTATTCCAGTGGAGTTAAACCTTCTTTGTAGTTAGATTTAACTGGCAATTCAATCGCTCTACCAGCTGGGTTCACCACAATACCTTTCATCCCAGCCATTTGGTTGAGTTGTTCCATACTGCCACGAGCCTGTGAATCCATCATTAGATTAATTGAAAAAAATGGATCATCTTTTTTATGAGCAAAACTCTCGATATCAGATTTAGCATCAGACCATGCTTCAATAGATAACCTTTTCTTTTCTTCAGTAGTGATTAAACCTTCTTTATATTGCAACCGAATTTGTTCAACCTTATCTTCCGCTTCTTGCATTATCTGAGTTTTTTCTGGAGGGATGATAATATCAGTGGCACTAAAAGTGGCCCCCGAAGCTGTAGCAAATTTAAAACCAATATTTTTTAAATCATCGGCGAATTTAGCAGTTACCTCATCACCATACATTTCATAGACCGCACGAATTATATTTTTTAACGTCTTCTTTACTACTGGTGCATTAACATAAGCAATACCTTCGGGAATAATTTGATTAAATAATACTCGCCCCAAAGTAGTTTCTAACCAATCACTTTCGGCAGTTAATTTTATTTTAATAATGTCATGATAATCAATTAACCCATTTATATGAACTAGGGTTAGCTCATCAACGCTTTTAAAGGCTTTCACAATTGTGCTCTTGGTTGATTGTTTCATTAACGTAGCGTAATAACATCCCAGCACAATATCCTGACTAGGTACAATAATGGGATCACCCGTAGCCGGTTTCAGTAGGTTATGAGTTGATAACATAATATCTCTTGCTTCCGCTTGAGCCGCGCGAGAAAGTGGCAAATGAACAGCCATTTGATCACCATCAAAATCAGCATTAAAGGCAAGACAAGTTAGGGGATGTAATTGGATAGCATTACCTTCTACTAATATAGGTTTAAACGCCTGAATGCCTAAACGATGTAAAGTTGGAGCACGATCCAACAATACATAGTAATGCCCAATCACTTCATCAAGGGCATCCCATACTTCTGGCACTTGACGCTCAACCATTTTGCTAGCAGTTTTAACATTATGCACAATTTCATTGCGCATCAAATTAGCAATTACAAATGGCTTAAATATTTCTAAAGCAATCGTTTTGGGTAAACCGCATTGATCAAGCTTTAGGGTTGGCCCCACCACAATCACACTTCGGCCAGAATAATCTACCCGCTTACCAAGCAAATTCTGACGGAAACGACCTTGTTTCCCGCGCAATAAATCAGATAAAGATTTTAGTTTTCGTTTACTAACCGTCGAGGTAGAAGTTTCTCTAGCAGTTAAGTCTAGCAAAGCATCAACAGCTTCCTGTAACATTCTTTTTTCATTGCGGGTGATAACTTCTGGGGCACCTAAATCTAATAGTTTCTTAAGTCGATTATTACGATTAATTACCCTACGATATAAATCATTGAGGTCTGATGTAGCAAATCTGCCACCATCCAACTGAACCATAGGTCGCAAATCGGGAGGTATAACTGGCAAATTGGTCAATAACATCCACCTTGGGATAATACTGGCCTCATGAAAATTTCTTAGTAACCGCAATCTCTTTTGAAAACGTTTACGCTTTTGCCCAACAGCATCGATTAATGCTTTGCTTAACTCAGCCATATCAGTGACAACATCTAATTTACCAACCAAATCATAGACTGCCTCTGCACCAATACTAGCTTTAAAAACTCCTCCGTATTTTAAACTTAAATCACGATACTCTAACTCTGACAAAATTGTTTTAAGTTTAATACTACCAATTTCTGAAACAGCAGTATTATAAGCTACTTTGAGTTTATCTAATTTTTCAGCTAATTCTTTACTGATGCGCTCTCGCTCAGTAAGATTATTAGCCCCATCCATTTTCGTTTTATAATCATTTTTAATTCCTTTAGTGTGCTGAGCATACTCTGAAGCTAATTGATTAATCGCCTGCTGACGCATTTCTTCATTCACTTCGGTAACAATGTAAGCGGCAAAATAAACTACCTGTTCCAATTTGCGCGAAGGTACATCCAAAGCCAAGGCCAATTTAGATGGTGCGCCTCGTAAATACCAAATATGAGTTACTGGTACTGCTAAACTAATATGTCCCATACGCTCGCGTCGTACCAATGATCGAGTAACTTCTACACCACATTTATCACAAACTATGCCTTTGTAACGAATTTTTTTATATTTGCCACAATAACATTCCCAATCTTTGGTGGGCCCGAAAATCCTTTCATCAAACAACCCATCTTTTTCTGGCTTAAGTGTGCGATAATTAATCGTTTCGGGTTTTGTAATTTCTCCGTGAGACCATTCCAAAATTTTTTCTGGGGATGCTAATGATATTCGCACCGATTCAAACATATCGGAAATATTTTTCTTATCACTATTTTTTTCGGTGATCATACTCATAATTACTTTTTTCTAAATTTGCGTGGCGCCGGGCTATCACCAATTGATTTACCATCAGCATCTAATAATTCAATATTAAGACCTAAACCTTGCAATTCTTTCGCAATAACGTTAAAGGCTTCGGGGGTTTGTGGTTTTTGAATTTCCTCACCCCGAATGATTGATTTATATGCATTGGACCTACCCAACACATCGTCAGATTTAATTGTCAACATTTCTTGTAAAATATGTGCGGCTCCATAGCCTTCTAGGGCCCAAACTTCCATTTCTCCAACTCTTTGACCGCCAAGTTGGGCTTTACCTCCTAATGGTTGTTGAGTAACAAGAGCATAAGGGCCAATCGACCGAGCATGAATTTTATCATCAACCATATGGTTAAGCTTTAGCATGTAAATCATACCCACCATAGTTTTCTGATCAAATGCGTCACCAGTCAGCCCATCAAATAATTGAATCTTGCCATCTTCTGGTAAACCAGCTTTTTTCAATTCATCAACAATACCATCCATATCAATACCTTCAAATACCGGATTACTACTATTAAATCCTTGCTTAGCAGCTGCCCAACCTAAATGGGTTTCTAATACTTGACCTAAATTCATCCGCGAAACAACACCGAGTGGATTTAAAATAATGTCCACTGGTGTGCCATCAGCCATAAATGACATATCAGCAGCTGGCATAATTCGCGAAATAACACCTTTATTACCATGGCGACCAGATAACTTATCTCCAACTGATATTTTGCGCATTTGAGCAATATAAACATAAATACGCTTAATCACTCCCACTTCCAATTTGTCACCCTTATCGTGATCAAATATTTTTACCGCAACCACTTTGCCATATCCACCATGAGGTAATTTTAATGAAGTATCTTTCACATCTTTTACTTTTTCGCCAAAAATAGCACGCAATAATCTTTCTTCGGCTGTTAGCTCTGTTTCTCCCTTTGGTGTAATTTTACCCACTAAAATATCATTAGCCTTAACTCTGGCACCAATTCGGACAACTCCATCCTCATCTAAATCTGCTACGGCATCTTCTCCTACATTGGGAATATCTCTGGTGGTAATTTCTGGACCTAATTTAGTTTCTCGTACATCAATTTCTTGTCTTTTAATATGGATGGATGTATAAACATCTTCTTTGACTAAATTATCTGACAAAATAATGGCATCTTCATAGTTAGCCCCACCCCATGGCATAAAAGCAACTAGCAAATTACGACCAAGTGCTAATTTACCATTACTAATTGCTGGGCCATTACACAAAGCTTGTCCTTTGGTAACTTTTTGACCAAGATTTACAATTGGGCTCTGGTGCAAAACTGTCTCAGCATTAGACTTACGAAAATTAGCTAGTTTAAATGTGTGTGTTTTGCTATCCTTATCACCAACTAAATCAATTCTATTGGCATCAACGTATTTAATAGTCCCCGCTACGGGGGCAGTAATGACCCAGCCAGAACCTACCGCCGCTGCACCCTCCATGCCAGTACCCACTAAGGGAACCTGTGGTTTGACCAAAGGAACAGCTTGGCGTTGCATATTGGCACCCATAAGAGCTCTACGAGCATCATCATGTTCAATGAACGGGATCAACGATGCAGCAATACTGAGTGTCTGCCGAGCAGATACATCAACATAGTCCAGATGCCCTACCGAAGTAGTCAGCGGATCACCACCGCCGCCCTCTCTGGCAATCACTCGATCACACAAGATAACACCGTTTTCATCTTGAGAAATATTGGGCTGAGCAATCAAAGCCTTTTCTTCACTGTAAACATCTAAATAATCAATATGATCAAGAATCCTTGATTTTATTGGGATAACTGTAATGTCTTTATACTTGGTCAACATTTCTGCAGTTTCGGTACTAATTAATTGACCGGCAGATACCAA
This sequence comes from Patescibacteria group bacterium, assembly GCA_043802665.1. Lineage (GTDB taxonomy): Bacteria > Patescibacteriota > Kazan-3B-28 > Kazan-3B-28 > UBA10110 > UBA10110. The sequence goes on along the minus strand of JAZDKW010000020.1, from coordinate 66,352 downwards.
AACTTTAGTACTGCCTGGCGCCACAATATCCTTAAATAACACATGGCCAACAAGTGATTTCCCGTCATTGGCTACTTCGTGAATAATTTTGTGGTAAGGCGTTTCAATAAACCCATAGTGGTTAACTCTGGCCAACGAGGACAAATACATCACCAAACCGATATTAGGTCCTTCAGGAGTTTGGATGGGACAAATTCTACCATAATGCGACGAGTGAACGTCTCGCACCTCAAAACCAGCCCGTTCATGCGAAAGACCACCTGGACCCATAGCGGACATCCTGCGTTTATTCTCTAACTCAGATAGGGGATTAGTCTGATCCATAAACTGTGACAACTGCGAACTACCAAAGAATTCTTGTAGGATAGCTGTGATGGGACGGGCATTAATTAATTGAGCCGGAGTAACTGTGTGGATATCAGATACACTCATGCGATCTTTCACAATTCTCTCTACTCGCATCATGCCAGTGCGAAATCTATTTAATACCAACTCTCCCACAGCTTTAACCCGACGATTTTTTAAGTTATCCACATCATCAGCTGGACCGCCTTCATTATTTAACCTGATAATTTCTTTAGTGATAGCGACTAAATCATCTATAGTTAAAACTCGGAATTCTTTATTGTTAGGTAAATCCAGCTTTAAGCGTTTGTTCAGCTTGTAGCGTCCAACACTGCTTAAATCATAACGACGCAAACTCATAAAAACATTGTGGAAAAGGTTACGCGCATTATCCACAGTGGCTAAATCACCTGGGCGCATCTTTTTATATACCTCTAAGATAGCCTGATCACTAGACTTGGTGGGATCACGATCAATAGTAGTTTGGATGTAATCCATTTTAGGATTAGTGTTAACATCTTTAAACGCTTCAATTAGCTCACTATCACTACCCAAACCAAAAGCACGTAACAGAGTAGTTAAGTAGGTTTTGCGCTTACGATCAATTTTAACCGTTAAAATACCTTTATTATTGGTTTCAATCTCTAGCCAAGCCCCTCTTTCAGGAATAATTTTAGTGCCATATTGACCATGGGTTAACCCTTCACTTCTGGTAAATAACACCCCTGCTGAACGAATTAATTGAGAAATAACTACTCGTTCAATTCCATTTATAATAAAAGCGCCCGCAGCAGTCATAACAGGAATGTCGCCCAAGAATACTTCTTGTTCCTTAATTTCGCCTGTTTCTTTATTAATTAATCTTAATTTGACCCGCAAAGAAGCTTCGTAAGTCATATCTGAATTTCTGGAAGTATCTTCATCTACCTTGGATTCATCCAAATAATAATCCACAAAATGCAACTCAAGATTTTTGCCAGTCAAATCTTCTACAGGGCTAATCTCTTCAAATAATTCCTTGAGCCCTTCTTTAATAAACCACTGGTATGAATTAACTTGTAAAGAATTTAAATCAGGCAAAATAGCCAAGTCTTTGGCTGGCGCGTACCACTTATCAACAAAATTTGAGTTGTCGATTGTAGATAATGAAGATGATTTGGCTAACATAAAAATTGCCCTTTTGATTATATTTACCAAAAAGATAGGGTAGGAGCCTTAGTTTAAAATTTTGCCATAATCCCAAATTAACAATTACACTGGGATTTGTCAACAATTTACTGCGCTAGATGCAATGAAAAAGTAACCTTCTCCTATAAATTGGGGATAACCGTTATAATAATCTCTTTAACTAATCTGAAAATTTTTGGTACCAACCATGACATTATCCACAAACAAACTGAATGTATAATTCCCCTTGGCCCAAGTTGTTCGGTTGGATTGTTGTAAATTTAACACAAATGGGACATACTCACTGCCCGAAACAGTGGTAATAAATTCGTTAATAATCTGACCTGTTTCTAAAAGCTCCCATTGGGCTTTCAGACGAGTATTGGTTGGAATATCTTTGGTTAACACAACAGCATAAATATTGTCATCTGTTTTGGAAAAATTAGTAGTTGGCAGAGTAATTTGATGGTTACTGTTAATGCCTTTACCAAGCCATGTATTTTTAATCATGGCTTGTTTGGTGACTGTATCTAATTCATGTTCATTAGTAACAGTAAAACCTAATTTTTTAATCTCTTTACGATTTAGCTGTACTACTATTTCGTAATCACCATTGGGCCAATTTAAATCTGTTAGGGTTACGGAAGAAGCCAACCAACTGGTGGCTGGGCTAGGCCCACCAATAAAATCATATGGTTGATCCGATGCGCGCCGACCATTAAATGTCTCAGTGGCAATAATTTGATTTTTGGGAGTATAACTCCATATTACTTGCACGTTGTCCCCTCTTTGGATATTAATTAATTCAACTGTGGCATAAATCTTTTGAGAGGTATCCAAAATAACTGGCAAACTGCTGATTGGAGTATTATCATTATTAATTTGAGTTGTTACTGCCATTTCACCAATCGTGGCAATTGATGAACTGCTCTTACTACAACTAGCCGCTCCCAAAATGACTAATAACGCGACTAAAAATATTATTTTTTTGTAATTCATAGCTCCCCCATCGTTTTTATCATTTTATCATGAAACTAAACATTCATCCGCTCCAGTGCTGCAATCCGTTTTGCTAGTGGCGGATGGGTAGATAATGTTTCTGCCAACATGGCATTTGTTTTCTTGAAAGGATTCACAATATACAAGCTGGCGGTGGCGCGATTAGCAAATTTTAATTGATTGGTATCAGCGGCTAATTTTTTTAAAGCACTAGCCAAACCCTCGGGATATCGAGTAAGCAAAGCACCCGATGCATCGGCTAAATATTCCCGCTGACGCGAGATGGCTAAATAAACTAACTGAGCAAATATTGGCGCCAAAATTAAGAAGACGATTGCAACTATCGCCATAATATTATTGCCCTGGTTGTTGCGGTTGTTGTTATTAAAATTCATCCATCGACTACGCCGACTCATCCAATCAGCGACCAAAGTAATCACACCTAACAATGTTATAACTACCGTGGCCAATAAAATATCATAATTTTTTACATGCGATAATTCATGCGCAATCACACCCTCTAGTTCAACTTTATCTAGCTTTTCTACTATGCCAGTAGTCAGAGCAATGCTAGCATGCTTGGGATCTCTGCCCACTGCAAACGCATTGGGGGCAGGATCATTTACCAAATAAACCTTTGGTGTGGGCAAGCCAGCAGTAATACAAAGATTCTCAACTAAATGTACAATCTGAGTTTCTTTTAACTTTGCACCCTGTCGAACTAATCTGGCTCCCGACATAGACAAAATCGCCTTGTCACCAGCGAAATAACTCCACCAACTCATCCCAATGCTAACTATCACAGCCAAAAACAACACATCTGGACTATCCCAATATACCGATGCGGCATAACCTGCACCAATTAATATCACCAAAAATACAGTGATAAGAAAAATTGTTTTCTGGCGATTCGCCGCAATCTCTTTATACATGGATGGCGAAAAAGATTATTATTCCTTAGTGGAAAAATCGACTTTAGGATTTTCGCGTTCGGCTGGATTAGACTCCAAATCAAAATATTCAGCTTTAGTAAAACCTAGCATATTGGCTACTGTATTAGCAGGAAAGGTTTCTTGTCTGGTATTAAAATCTTTTACATTGGTGTTGTAAAAACGGCGAGCCGACATAATTTTATTTTCGGTATCAGACAATTCTTCCTGCAAAGCCAAAAAATTCTCGTTGGCTTTTAATTGGGGATAATTTTCGGCTACGGCGAACAAGGTTTTTAATGTTTCGCCTAAAGCATTTTCTCGCTTGGCTTTTTCGGCTACATCTTTAGTGGGAACGCCCATAGCAGCCGTCCGCGCTTCGGTAACCTTTTCAAACAATTCCCGCTCATGTTCTGCATAACCTTTAACAGTATTGATAAGATTGGGGATGAGATCATAGCGACGCTTAAGCTGTACATCAATATCACTAAAAGCTTCGGCTACTCGATTCTTTAAAACAATCAGGCCGTTAAAAATACCGATCAGCCAAAACACAATTACAACTACAAGTATTAATAGAATCCACAAAAAAGTATTCATTTTATTCTAATTAAGATTAAAACACCCTCATCTATTATAGCCTACGTTAATTTATCTAAAGGCATAGCCCAGGTATAGATAGTTTTCTGAATTTCTGTCCAGGTTAATTCTCTGGCCCATTCATCCCACCACCAACCTTTCTTACGCCAAATCGAGTCAGTAGAAGAATGATTAATTATTTTTACTGGCAAACCTTTTAAGGCCTTAATAAAAGCTAAACTGGCTCGACGTTGGTGATAAGGCGAAGTGACTAAAATAACTTTAGTAAATTTTTTCTCTTCAATAATATTACGCACAAAAGTTGCATTAAGGGCAGTGGTAGTAGCTGACTCTTCAATAAGTATTTTATTCTTGGGCACACCAGCCGCTACTGCTATATTTTGCATCGTTAAAGCATTGGACGGGCCTTCGTCCCGCGCCGCTCCCGACATAATCATTAGAGGGGCCCAACCATCTCGATACAACTGCACCGCCTCTGCCACCCGTTGTTGAGTTTCTCCACCCGAAATAGCAATGATCACATCGCTTTTTTCTAAAGCATCCTGTGGAGACAAGAAAAATCCGGCACTAATAATGCCACTTATGACAACGGCCACCAGCAAGACTGGAAAACCAATTAACCAAAACAACCACTTCATTCGGTTGTATTTGATAAATCAGAATTATTGGCAGGGGATTTATCTGTAGAATTTGCTGAGTTGGGGTTAAGAGTATCCTCGCTAACAATTGGTTGATCGGATACATCTACCTTTGGCATAAAAATTGCCGCAATTAATCCTCTAAAGGCAAACACCAGAAAAACTGCGCTGAAAAATAGGGACCATAAAATAAGAAAAGCGAAGGGATCTTCGGAATATTTTTGCTTCATCCGATATTTATATTTGCGGCTTAATTTCTCGTATTTCCTCATTTTTTTCTCCAATTCGTCATTCTGGCAAACAAAGTGCGTCCAGAATCTTATAGATTCATTATATATTATACGATTCTGAATAAGACCAGTCCGCCAACTGGCGGAAATGATGCAACCAACACATCATTGATTATACAACATCTCTAGATACGAAAAAGCCCCATCTTTAAGACGGGGCTTGACTGTGTGCAAATTAAGGAGATATGATCGACAACTAGCTTATACTGTCGCCGGTACTTCAGCAGATTCTTCAACCTCTCCCGAAACCGGGTAGACCGTTATTTTGATATCCACCTTCGGACTGATCGTAAAAAATAGTTCCAACGTCGGGTGCATGACAAACCCAGGAACAATCGTTACGATCTCATAACCCCAGCTCGGTGAGACCGGGCCACTTTCTGTCTGGACTGGATCTGGCCGTTTGCCAGCCAACCATCTATCCAGCACTTCCTGAGGGAGATGATCGCCTTCCTCATATACCCAGAAATTGCCATCCAAAGATACAATCACGGTTCGGCAGTGTTTCAATATCATTTCGAGGTACCGAGCGTGGTCATCGGCTTCAGGAATGGCGCGGAATGTCCACTGCCATGCCCGAACGTGGTGCATTATGCTGTACTGTATTTCGGACCAGCTAAAATACACATCTTTTTCATCTTGCTTGTAATAACGCAAGATGACTTTCTTGAGATCTCTCACGGCTGACATCAACCCAATAATCTCTGTGGTGTACTTACCGACACATCCATCCTCTAATCGCAAGGCGTCATTGGCGAAGGTTTCGAGCCACTCGATGAGTTCCTCGAGTTTCCCCGCCAATTCCTTCCGACCATCTCTTGTCAGGAACGACATAAGAGTCGTATTAATTGTTGTCCTGTACATTCAGGTTCTCCTTGATATCCCGGCCAATTTTTGGCAGGGAAAATTTTAAGATACTATCTGACCCCGATTTTACTCTAGCCAGGAAGAAGTTTAGAGACAAATTACTTTAAATTTATCTCCAAGCTTCTGCTTGAAAAAAGAACGGGGATAGGCTCAAGTTTAAAAAACTTCTTGGTCTATCCCCAGTAACTGATCGAAAACAATGAACAAACAAGAGAAAGTGAGTGGAAATCCTTCCTTCGTTATTTCCACTCATCTTGGTTGAACGGGAACTCCTTCGTTTTAGCCGACAGTCATTGAAACTAGTGGGGATTTGTATCCCCGCATAATAAGTTTCATGGTGCCATCTTTTCTGGAATAAATCCAGAAACTGCAGATAATGCCAGATGAATTTTGCGCTGCATTGCACACCATTTCGATACTCTCATCATCGAGAGTATCGAAATCTATTACACAGGGGTTGCAATCTAAGAGATGGTGCAATTCATCTGGATACTCAGGAAAACGCTTCCATTCTAGCGGCCCGATGAAATCATCGGGCAAATCACCCAATACCGCGGCGATCCTCGCAACAGTCATGGGCTCTCTCCCAAGAACAAAAACAGAATTTCCCATAGCATTATCCACCCCGTATGAAAGTTAGCTGGCGACTCTAGGCCAACCGTCCCGATTTATTCAGGACAATCTAGGCACAATCAAACCCAAACTATCTGATTTATGACCAAATCGTCCTGAACAAAAACTAAATTTAAGATGCAAAATACTTAAGAAAACTAAGGGATAGGATTTAACTCTAACCGACTAGCTATTTTTTAACTTATTGCATCCAGACATCCCCTAGCAAACTCAATTAAATATACTACAAAACCTCCTATGAGTCAAGGTTTTTACGCTCCCAGACCTGTTTTTATGTCACATACCTAAACGGCTCAACGAGAACGTCGTTGAGCCGTTTAAGTTATAGGTATAGGATTTTTCATACCAAAACTCCCCTACCCTAAAAAGCCAAGCTATTATAGTTTTATATCTGGTGGGCGGAACCCTCCTTCGTTCTGCTATATAGCAGAACTTCGGCCGGGCAGGGAGGACTTGAATAATTAAGTTTTGGTGGGCGGAAGAGGACTTGAACCTCCACGAGATTGCTCTCACTAGAACCTGAATCTAGCGCGTCTGCCATTCCGCCATCCGCCCCCTCCGGTCCGGAGCCGCTTTCGGCGACTGGAGGACCTCTCTCCAAGTCGGAGACTTATCCGAGTCGGAGACCGGGTCAAAGACCCGACCGAAAATTATCAACCACGTATGGAGGCCTGGAGCGGAGTCGAACCGCTATACGAGGTTTTGCAGACCCCTGCCTAACCGCTCGGCCACCAGGCCTATTTTAATATCCCCTACTAATTAATAGTGTACCCTAATCAAATAAAATTTCTCAATATAAAAAAACGCGCCCTCAATTAAATTCATGAGGGCGCTATCACAAGGGGAGGAGGGGACCACATTAATGTGCTACCAGCGATGATGGCGAAGATATCTTCCCCCAGTTGGGGGTGGGAAACTTCTTAGAACGCCAGCCAACTTATAAAACATCAATACTGATATGGCACCTGCCATTGGAGAACAATGGGAACAATCTTGCGCATGAGTATACGCAACTAACAAGTCTTTGGTCGTGATAGTTTTATCCCCCGCTTTTATGCGAGAGACAAGATTACCCATCAACTGGCATGCCTGAGTACGATTATCCAAGTCTAGAGTAATAGACACGAGAATCACCTCGATGTTTTCAGTGTAAGAAAGAATTCAAAGAATTCAAAGGTTCAAATGTACGAATAAAAGTGTACCACCAAAACACCATTGCGTCAATAGCTATTTCCAATATCTAATCAGTGGACCATGTCAGTCGTCCCAGTATACACGGGGCTTCTTGTGAACAATAAAAAATGGCGTAGCCAGCCATAGCTCGGAGAGCGCCGGCTGGTGGACAGGACCCCGATGCATTTGTCTTCGCCAAATGAGACGGGGCAGGGAGGACTTATCAAATCCACTCCATCCACACCAAAACTTACTGCCCTGCTTTGCAGAGCACCGTGTTTTGGTGGACAGGAGAGGACTTGAACCTCCACGAGATTGCTCTCACTAGGCCCTTAACCTAGCGCGTCTGCCATTCCGCCACCTGTCCTAAAGTGGTGGACGATATAGGATTTGAACCTATGACCCCTCGGATGTAAACCGAGTGCTCTAACCGCTGAGCTAATCGTCCGCATTATTTTAGTTAAATATCTATTCAGGGCTCGCCCCAGCATTCGCAGGGCGCCCCGCGCTACTACTTATTTCAGTAATATTGTAAAAATAGTAGATCAATCTTGTTTAGTTATACATTAACATCTTCAGATGCGGGGCGAACCCCGACCTTTCGGATGTAAACCGAACGCTCCCCACCCGAACGTACCCGTTCGGTACGGGCGGGTAACCAACCCCGAAGGGGTCCCGTTCGGACTGAGCTAAGTGCCCATATCTTCTCAAAGATAAGCTACATCTATTCTACAGAAAAGTACAACAATAAAAAATAGCCAACAGAAGGCTGTAAGAAAATTTAGATTGAAATTATACGAATCAAGAACCGATGCTCTTGAGGAGAGAAATTAATCCCCTCTTCCTTTCGGTTTCAGGGACCAAACATTGAACCCTGATTCGCCCCGAAAAAAGTAAAACTTTTTACGGGGTAAAATTCCTTTCAAATTTCTTACAGCCTCCCACCGACTATTTGTTAATCTATTTTTATTATATTCTTTATTATATTTTTTGCGTGCTTATCTCCCTCATCTGAATTCATCATTTGTAGATGCTGAACTCGGATGAAGGGGGGGCCGTAAGGCCCCCGTGTATCCACAAAAGAACAAAGAGGATAGCAGAGAGCTAAGAGACCAAGGGGGATGATGCCCCGAGGGAGCAACGACCCAAACCCAGAACCCCAAGTATCGCCGTCACAACTGGGAACACTGCAAGCACCCACATCCACAGTGTCCCGTGATCAATAGCTTCTGGTGTTGGGTTAATTAGCACCCACCACCAGCGTGACTCCGCTGGGGAAATGAATAGTTCAGAATAGAAACCACTCGAGAGCATAACAACAATCAATGCTATGCTCCCGATAATCATCCCGTAGCATAAAATCTTAATGAACCATGGCTTTTTCGGCATTTTCGTGCCTCCTTGTATTTTCAAATTTCGAATTGAGAGTTGCCCCTCATCTGAATTCATTATTCGTGCTCTGTCATGAGCTTGCCGAATGCTGAACTCGGATGAAGGGGGAGAATCTATCCAGATTCTCCCGTGGTAGGAGGATAAGCAATTATCGGTTTTCGGTTCTTCATTTCAACAACCGTTGCTTTTATACAATCTGCAAGTTGTGGTGGCAAAAGAGACATATTTTTGAACGCCTCATCTACAAGTATATTGATCTCTTCGGCAGATAACTCTTTGTATAGCCTATAGACAAATTCCTCAGCTATACCGTCGATCATTTTGTCCCAATATACTCCGATAACAGTAGTGGTCCACTTACCAACAGCCATGTTACACCTCAAGGTTCATTTCGGCATTTTGCCGAGAAAATTTGAGAGATGATTCCCTCATCTGAATTCATCATTTACAGATGGTAAACTCAGATGAAAGGGGGGCCGTAAGGCCCCCGTCTTATTACCCAAGAAAGAACAAGGTGGTCAAAAAATGAAATATGGTTTCCGGCAGTGATAATCATCTGCCTTGGCCATCGCCGCTTTGGTGGCGTCCAGAAGAAATTCTGGAACTTCTTCGATGCATGTGGCATAAAAGATTTCTTCCCCACTCGGCATTTCGCAACCAGATATCTCAACTGATTCCCGATAGCGTTTAACACGAACTTCAATCCACCTGAACTTGGACCTGAACCGGAACCGCGCATGCACATCATTTGCGTGATGTCCAAGACAATATGCAATTGCGGGATTACCGCTCAGAAGACAAACAACCTGGCTATAGCCGGTGTTTGTCATGCCTCCCCCGCTTTCTTCCGTTTCCCAGAAAAATCCAGAAGAGGTGTTGGGGCTATCTACAAGACGATCCCACTCTGTTGAGTCAACTTCATAGTACCCTCGCACTTTCCTGTACTGAGGCGCGATGGTGAGATGTGCAATTTCCCCCATTGCCTTCTTGTTTAACTCATACTCCGTCATTAATGCCGACAGTTCCGGCACGGCAACAGTCAACTCCGGCCAACGCTTGTCGCGCTGGGGGATAGTCGGAAAACCCGACTTATACCCCAGATCCTCGCAATTCCATCTCCCGGTCGAAAAAGACCAGAAAGCATAGAAATTAACTGACACAACAGAAGTACCATCCGAGAAAATAAAGCCTCGGCAAAGAGAGTTGAGTTCGGATAGTATTTCTACCATCCGACTCTTCAACTTATCCCGTTTAATCTGATTCTCTCGCACAGCGTTCCTGAGCAGATTAAACTGCTCTTCATTCAGACGTAATATTTTTTTGGCCATTTTTGGCCTCCTTGCCCCTTGACCGGTTTACAGGGCATTCCGGCTATATTTTTCTCTCCTGATGGAGAGTCAGCTCATCACAAAATAGATTGTGAGGATGTGACTCTCCACAAGAGAAATAATTTTCAATTTTCAAGATTCGGTGTTAAGAGATTTCTCCCTCATCTGAATTCATCATTTACTTATGCGTCATCCTGAACTGATGAAGTATTCCTTACTTCGTCATCCTGGCTTTGTCCAGGATCGTATAATTAATACGATTCAGGATCTAGATTCCGGCTCGTAGGCCGGAATGACGGACAATGAATAATGGTGAACTCGGATGAAGGAGGGAGAGACGAAGCTCTCCCTCTGAAAATGTGCAATTCTTACTCAGGGATATTATCCCCGAGTACCACACTCTGAGTGTGGGTCCAGACGACCGTGCTACCAGTCCCCGGCTGGAAGCGGGCCACGGCCCCGGCGCGGCCGTGGTATGCCAAGGCCAAACTGGCAAAGAGCCAGTTTGGCCCCCGACCCGAAAGGACTACTTTCGAGTCAAGGGTGCCCAGGTCAGGTGGGGCAATCCGGTCAAGATCGGCCGGAGAGAGCGGGACCGAGGGGTCCAGCTCGAATGTGACGACTTTCCAGTCGTCGGGACGGGTCTCAACCTTGAAGTTGATCCCCTCGCCGCCGCCGGAAGGCCGGCGGCACCCAACATTGACGAATCCGTCAGCACTATTCAATGCCACCATCCGCGGATGGCACTCGTGAGTGAGCGACGCAACGAGCCACGCCGGAGCGGGGCCGTCGATCCTCACAACTTCCGGCATTTCTGCCGAGCGGTTGTGCAGGAGCTCGGCGATGCGGACCAAGTCCGCACCCTCCCAGACGATCTGGGGGATGACTTTGCCATTCGGCAAAGCCCTTTCAACTGCAGTCTTACCGAGGGCGGCCGCAAGAGCGGCAACCGTGATGACCCCGTCGGGAGTAATCAATGAAGAAAGAATGTTCATTTCTGTTTCCTCCGGGGCGATCAACCCCAAAATAATTTCAGCCACCTTCTGAATGGTTGGCCGAGTTGCCAATTCCTCTGCGCTTACCTCCCGATCAAGATGATGCACGACCATCGGGTCGGCATCAATAGTAATGTCATCAGTGCCGTTGTAATCGCTGATTACTCGAGCGATTACTTCCACTCCGCAAGAGCGGAAAAATCTCTCCCATTCTGGAATTGCTTCCAGAGATGGGGAAAGGATTATCCCGAATTGTACTCCGCCTTCGCGAAGGATTCGGGAATTCTCATCAGAGCAACGGCCACCGATGTCCACGAGGACGATCGGGGCCATCACGCACTTGGCTAGCGACTGGCAGTACCAGTCAACCAGCCCCGGGGCGAACTGCCCCTTGCGACGATACTTGGCAGAGGCCTCGGACCTGTAAGTCCAAGTTCCCTCTCCGTCCGGGCAAGCCCGGAAGAGATAGCGCGAAAACCTCGGAAGGTTTTCGCATAACCCGGCAAGAAAGCATGTCGTGCCGGATTTCGGTGGGCCACCAATGGCGACCTTAATTAATTTAGGCATTTGACATGCCTCCTTTGCTCTTCTTAGAGAGCAACTTGGATACGAACATTTCAGAAAATAATTTATACCCAAATTGCTCTCTACAAGAGTTGGATTGAATTTAATTTTCAAGATTCGTTTTGAGAGCAAGCCCTCATCTGAAGTTGCTACTTTATCTTATCGAAGTAACAAACTCAGAAGAGGGGGAGAGATGGTTTGCTGGGTAATGCGTGTCCAGCAACAGAGCTCTCCCATTTTCGGATTCTTTATTTAAAGTGGCAGTCCGACCGATTCCACTTGCCCTATAGCGCCAATCCGTATCTCTACGCAGAGGCTGAGGGCTCAGAGATATTGTTAATCATTTCCCGTTAGGGAAAGTTTCGTCCGATCATTGTCGAACCCCTGCAGATTCGACCCGAAATGCCAGAATCCGCAAAGAAAGATTTTGGGGAGATTGATGGCTCTCCCCTAGCCGTTTTATGCGAACACATACCCCCCATTCCCAAGGGGTAACCGGTGGTTATTGCGGTCTGTGTCCCACGACCGATCACCATCGAACGAATCCGTCGTGCCCGTCGAATCATCAGAAGTACTTTGTTGAGTTTCTTGTCCGTCTTTCTCTTCCATTTTTCCCCTCCCAGGGAATGGCGACATTGCGTCACCAGATTTTTTCAAATGTTCTCTCCGATGTGATATCTGAGATCCTGAAACAAGTTCAGGATGACGAATAACATAATCAGAGGAGATGCGAAGATGAGTGCTTGAGAGAAATTACCTAGGCCTACATAATTATGTGCCTGGATTCCCCATTTATATTTCTCCTCTTCGCGTCTCCTGCGACTAAACAATTTTTCAATTCAGTCATGCTGGCACAGGTCAGGATCTTACAGACAGATCCTTCGACTCCTCCGCCAACTGGCGGATCCGCTCAGGATGACAAACAGAATGCGTCTCCTGCGACTAAACCCCGATACCATCCGCTAGTAGTGGAGCTACGGGGTAAACAAAAAAGCAGTCAAGAGATCTCTTCGTTCGTATTTTTACCAAAGAAGAGATCTCCCAACTGCTCTTTTATTTATACGATTCTGGACAAGCCAGAATGACGATAAAATTTATTATTTACAGTTAGTAGCCATTAGCCATGCAGTCGCGTAGCAGACCTCTGCTAGCTTCCTTAGATCTAAATTATTTAGACCCAGGTCTAATGTGATCCGTAACGCCGATCTCGCGTCTCTCCTCTTAGACCTAATTTTTAATCTGCCGAATCAACCAAATCTGTTTATCACCCTTATAATTTAAGCATACTCCTAATTGAGGTTCCTGTCAAGAATATTATACTCCCAGAGCCACTTTCTGTGATATCCACACCCACTTTCCTCCTATACCACAACCCAAAATCCCCCGAAGATCAAGGGTTTATTTTATAACTAATTGTGGAACAGTTAATTAGAAATCTAGTTTTCTGTTCTACCGATACGGCATTGAAAAATAGGTTTAATGCTGATATTATTTTGGTGTGAATAAATATTGCCGCGGTAGCTCAGTGGTAGAGCGATGCCCTGGAATCTTCGGGGCTTTCCTAGGTAACTAGGATTGAAAAATTGGGTGAATTCGGGGAAAACCAAACACACGCCATGTGTTTGACAATCCCGAGCCAAGCCTCGCCGGGCATATGATAGCGAGGAAGGTGTAGAGACTAGTGGGTGAGTCCCAACGATAATCCCACATTAGCGCCCAATCTCCATTGCTAAATGGAGAATGAGATAGTCCAAATGCTTCGGAAGAGGCATGCGTCGGCGGTCCGATCCCGTCCCGCGGCACCACACAATCTCTTTATTCAAACTTTTTATTAAACTGCTACGCGGGAATAGCTCATCCCCAACGGGGCCCCTTCGGGGTTGATTGAATAAAATCTTGACTGCATTAATATGTGATAAATTAAGAATAGATTTTCTGCGGGAATAGCTCAGTTGATTAGAGCGCTTCCTTGCCAAGGAAGAGGTCGCGGGTTTGAATCCCGTTTCCCGCTCCACATAAATACCTGATGGGCAGGTGGTGGAATGGTATACACGCAGCACTTAAAATGCTGTGCCGCAAGGCTTGTGGGTTCGAGTCCCACTCTGCCCACCAAATAGAACACGCACAAAAATAGCATTACTTATGCCTTTACCCTTATCGTATAATGATAATATGCGTAAAAGAAAATGGACAATAAAAGCATTGAGGCAAGCTGTGCGAAAATCTTTTAGCATACGCCAAGTATTGCTAAAACTAGGATTGCGTCCTGCTGGTGGCAATTATGAACAGATTCAGAAATATATTCAAGAATTTAATCTCGATATTCAACACTTTCGAGGTAAAGGCTGGAATGCTGGCATGAAAGGTATCGGTAAACCGCGCATTCCCCTAGATAAAATTCTCACTAAAAATAGTAACTTCCAAAGCTTCAAGCTTAAAAAAAGATTATTTAGTGCCAAATTAAAACCTATGTATTGTGAACAATGTGGCTGGGCTAAATGTAGTGCTACCGGACATTTGCCATTAGAGTTAGACCACATTAATGGGGACAGGCACGATAATCGAATTAAAAATCTAAGAATTCTTTGCCCGAACTGCCATAGTTTAACTGAAACATACAGGGGGAAAAATTGCAGACAAAAACAACCAAAGAAATAATTATTACATCACACTCTTAGAATAATCTTATTCTAACACCTGCCATTAGATACTCGGTACTAACAATTAATTCATCGTTTTTTTGGAGCGGATGTACCACTTTTCAATATTCATAAACCGGTCAGAGGTACTGCTGATATTAATTGACGCTGTTGTACCTTTAACTTTTGTATCTACTAAATAAGTATAATTTGGCTGATATAACAAAATTGCTGGCACAGTTTTAGCAAAGGCATTTTGAAAATTATGATAGTAACTAATCGCTCGGCCTAAATCGGAAGACAAGCGCGCCATTTCGAGAGGATTATCAATATCTTTGTCGTACATTACTGATAAAGCCAAGCCGGGGTCAGCAGTTTGACTACTGTGCCAATACGCATACGGATCGGAATCAGCTCCTAAACTTTGACCAAAAATTAATACCTCATAATTGCGTGGACGGATAATTGTATTAACCAAATCATTAGAATTTACAGGATTTAATTTAACCTCGGCGCCAATCGCTTGCCAACCTTCTTGAAGAATTTTTGCCATCGTAGTATTAGCTTTATCATCTTTAAAAGTCAGCGTAAAAGATAATTTTTGCTTATTGTTTTCTAAAATTTTATCGTCATCAATATCTTTCCATCCCGCTCTAGTTAAAACACTGGCAGCCGACCCCAAATCGTAATCATATTTAGCAACATCTGGAAGATTCCCCCAAAAACCAGCAAGGATTGGACTATCAACAATCTCGGCGTTACCACCCGCTACTTCTTTAATAATTTTATCTTTGTTGGTGGCATAGGCTAAGGCTTGGCGCACATTAATATCGGCCAAAATTTTATTATCACCTAGTTGATTAAAGAAAATAGCCCGATACTGCGGCAAAGGATAAATATATTTATTCAGATTGGGGAGCAAAAGATCACTAGCAGAGATATCATTAGAAAATCCACCAGCAGTAATATTGCCATTAGCTAATGCAACTAGTAATTCTTTTTGACTATCGAAAGAAGTAAAAACGATTTTATCAATTAGGGGAGCGCCCGCATAATAATATTGATTCGGCTCTAAATTAATAGTTTCTTGCCCAAAAGATGATTGTACTAAACGATAAGGGCCAGCTCCGATCGGTTTAGTATTGTTAGTTGGATCACCAATTTCTGCCACTGGCAACAATGCAAATAAATGTGAGGGGATAATACCAATGGTTGCTTTAGCTAAAAAGAAGGTGGAAGGATCGGGCAAATCAATTTTGACTGTTCTGTCATCGACTGCAACCACAACCGTATTTAACCAGTCTGCCCGATACGGGCCAGTGTAGGATTCGCTTTGCATAATTTGAATAGAAAACACAACATCGTCCGCATCAATTTTTTCGCCGTCTTGCCATTTAAGATTTTCTCGTAATTTAAATAAATAAGTTTTGCCCTTGTTCTGCACTTCCCAATTCTCAGCTAAATCTGGTTCAAATTCTCTGGAAGCATTGATTTTAACTAAACCAGCAAAAATCAATTTAACAAGATCTCCTTCAACAGTATTCGCGCGGGTATATAAAGGATTAATAATCTGCGGTTTGCCAATCACACCTTCCACAAATACCCCACCTTTAAGAGGTTGCTCGGTACCTATGTTATCTCGCCAAATTGCCAACGTTCCTAGTGATACTGTAATCATCACTAACAAACCAGCCATAATTAATTTTTCGGCCCGCGAAAATCTACCAGCAAATACCTTTAACAAAGCTATTCCGACAAAACCAACCCGATGACTACCAGATAGCCAGCGCAAAAGCTGGTGAGTCTGTTGTAATTCTTGGCTAAGCCTTTTCCTGACCCTAAAAATTTTGACCTCCCTTTATTTAAAGAAGAGGTTGAGCAACGCAGTCACCACAAACAAAACTGCTACTACAATCGTAATAACAAACAATGTCCGCTCCGCACCACGGC
This sequence comes from Patescibacteria group bacterium, assembly GCA_043802665.1. Classification (GTDB taxonomy): domain Bacteria; phylum Patescibacteriota; class Kazan-3B-28; order Kazan-3B-28; family UBA10110; genus UBA10110. Next base: position 49,843 of record JAZDKW010000020.1, on the reverse strand, counting down.
GCGTAGTGTAAAAAGAACTGCTGCCGCCAAATGCCTCCCCCAACGATGCCCCGCGACCTTGAACCAAAATACTTACCATTAATATAATGGCTAAAACTACCTGTACAATCATCAAAATATTTCCTATCATTGTCTCAATTTACTCTTTATATATTAAAGAAATTAACCAAAAAGTAAAGCTGATTTTATTCATATCGCAAGGCAACGATGGGATCTAATTTACTAGCCTTAATGGCTGGATACATGCCAAAAACAATCCCAAATCCAGCTGTCATCGCCAAAGGCAACACAATCGCTATCCAACTAATACGAAAATCCCAATTCCCTACCTGAGAAACACCAAATGCGCCTAAAATACCAACGAGAAAACCGATTAGCCCGCCAATCAGAGTCAACAAAATTGCTTCGAACAAAAATTGTAACAGAATATCCCGCCGACGAGCACCCAAGGCTTTACGCAAACCAATCTCTCGCGTGCGTTCAGTTACCGAAACTAACATAATATTCATGATGCCAATACCACCAACGAGCAATGAGATACCAGCAATCGCGGCCAAAAACAATGTTAACGCACCCATAATCGAACGAATAATTTCGATAGCATCTTGAATAGTCCGAATGGTAAAATCACTACCTTGGCCTTCGGCAATATCGTGTTGTATACGTAAAGTTTCTACCACATCAGTACGAGCTGTTTCTACTTGTGATTCATCCACGACTCTCACCATGGCTTCATAAAGATAATCGACACCCAGCAAAAATTTTTGGGCGGTGGTTACCGGCACAAAAATGAATTTACCATAATCCATCCCAAAAGAAAAACCAGTGCTTTTACCCAATACTCCAACAATACGATAATTATTATTTTTAAGCCTGACTTTTTTACCTATAGCTTCTTCATCATCAAACAAATCTTTTTTGATAGTGTCTCCCAACACCGCAATTTTATTTAAAGTTTTAACATCATCATCATCAAAAGATATCCCATCTGCGAAATCTAAACTCATCAAATCAAAATAATTGGGAGTGATCCCAAAAACATTAGTGATCATATCACCATCAATGGCTTTGACTACTACCTGAACCGCCGAAGAAGCTGCACCCACATCAATAACATCTGGTACATTCCTAGGATCCCCCAAAGCCTCTACATCATCCATGGTTAACGTAGTGACTGTTACTCCCATCACAGAAGCCGGTGGACCAATCTGGTCACCTTCTGAGCCACCTGGGGTGATACCAATTATATTTGTACCCACGCCTTGGAATTGATTTAAAATAAATTGTTGAACACCTTCTCCCGATGCCACGATAATCACAACCGCAGAGATACCTATAACAATACCCAATAAAGTCAAAATAGATCTAACTTTGTTGATCCACAAGGCATGCAGAGCTAATTTAACATTAACTAATGGTTTCATCAGTAAATTGATTATTGGTTTGATCGTTAATAATCAAACCATCACGAATATTAATAATTCGCTCGGCAAATTTGGAGATAGCTGTTTCATGAGTAACTAAAATAATTGTTTTACCTTGCTGATGAAGATGCTTCAAAATTTCCATAATTTCAATGCTGGTCTTAGTATCTAAATTGCCAGTAGGCTCATCGGCAAAAATAATTTGCGGGTTGCTGACTAAAGCTCGTGCAATTGCTACTCTTTGCTGTTCACCACCAGACAACTGGTTAGGAAATGATTTGAGACGGTGGCTTAACCCGACTGATTGCAGAGCTTGTTCGGCAATTTTGCGCTGTTCACTAGAAGAAAATTTATTATTATAAATCAAAGGCAACTCAACATTTTCTAAAGCCGACGTCCGCGCTAATAAATTAAACGATTGGAATACGAATCCAAGTTTAAGATTGCGTAATTCTGCTAGACGATCTTCGGATAAACTATCAGTTCTTACCCCATCCAATTCATACGTACCACTCGTGGGTTTATCCAATAAACCCAAGATATGCATTAAGGTTGATTTGCCCGAACCAGATGGTCCCATAATCGCTACGAATTCACCTGATTGAATGGTTAAACCCACTCCTTTCAAAACTTCAGTCTGCGTGTCACCACTACCATAGGCTTTGTACAATTCATGCACATTCACCAAGCTGGTCATTTTATAGTTCTTTTAACACTATACGATCGCCTTCGATTAACCCAGTTAAAATCTCTAATTCATTGTCGCCCACTAAACCTACTTGTACTTCTTGTTCCTCAACTTTATCATTAACTAAAACTTTAATTGAATACTTGCCCTCTGAGCGAGTAACTGCCTTGCGCGGAACAAATAAAACATCATCGCGTTGTTCAGTCAAAATTTCTAAATCTGCCGTCATGGCTGATTTTAATTGGTCGATTTGATCAGTAATTGCTACATTAATTTTATAATTCACTACTCCCAAAACAATAGTGGCGGCTGGATCGATTTGCGCAACATTGCCATGGGCCTCGACATTAAGCAACGCATCTAAAGTAATGCGCGCTTCTGCTCCTGGGGTAATCTTTTCGATATCCACTTCGGAGATATAGGCCTCGATTTGATAAGCACCGACTGTTTCCAACACTATGGCTGGCGCACTCATTGGCGAAATTTCGTGTTCGGTAGCATTAACTGCCGTAATGATACCGTCAATTGGTGCTTTGATATAAGCCTTATCAATTTGGGCTTGCACGGCCCGCAACGAAGCTGAAGCTGAAGCTACTTGGGCAGAGGCTGATGCGACATCTGCAAAATGAGCTGGCGCTAATGATTGCTGATATTGAGCAGTCGCCAAATTGTAAGTGGCTTGTGCAGCCGACAAAGCATTTTGAGCGCTGTTTATCTTTGTATCAATACCCGAAAGAGAAAAATTATACATTGCCCGAGCACTATCTAACTGGGCTCGCGCACTATTAACACTAGCGCTAGCTGATACTTTCTCTAAATTAGCCTGTTGTATGACATTGTCATAAGTAGATCGGGCAGTCAGATAACCACTATTAGCAGTATTTAATGCCAACTGGGCTTGTTGCAGATCAAACATCGTCGCTTGCCCATAATTATACAAATTTAGAACTTGACTATAAGAAGATTGGGCGATACTTAAAGCATTGCTAGCATTATTTAGCGCCACTTGTGCACTAACTGTCGATTGGTCAATAACAGCTTGGCGAGCGTTGTAAGTATTAATGGCATTCTGGTAAGCAGTTTCAGCAGTGGCTAAACTAGCAACAGAATTATTAATATCTAAATCCCTGGTGCGATATGCATCCTGCAAATTTTTTTGGGCAGTATTCAAAGCAACTCTGGCACTATCCAAAGATCGATTTAATACCGTAACATCTTGCGGGCGCAAAGCATTGCGAGATTTGGACAGCATAGCACTAGACGCGGCTATACTGGCCCTAGCTTGATTAGCTTGCTCGCGCAAAATACTAGTATCCAATGCTACTAATAAATCTCCTTGTTTTACAATATCTCCAACTTTTGCATTAACTGTTTGAACAATACCGGGGGACAAAAAACCTAACTCAAATTTTTGGTCACTGATGACTGACCCTGAAACAGAAACAGTCTTAGCTACTGACCCTTTACGCACTTCATATAATTCATACTGGGGAGTTTTATTTAATGCTCGGCCCAATAACCAAATAGTCAGCACAATTGCTCCCACTACCGCTACTGGTATAATAATGTATCTTGCTTTCATATTTAATCTAAAGATTAAGAGATTTGAGCAGAAGTTAGATTATACCCCCTATGCAGATTATGGTCAAATATGTCAATCTCAGAGCCATTTTTGATCATTATTTAAAAAATAGTTTATCTTTACGAACTTTGGATTAACACATATAATATTTGTGGTATTTAAAATCAATTAATGGCAAAAGATCGCAAAGATTTTGCTGACTCCGAACATCTCGATACTTTGATCGGCAAAGAGGTTGTTGTAGAAGGCGAGTTAAAAGGAGAAGGTGATGTACAAATTAATGGACAGTTTACTGGCGAAATTGAAATTTCCGGAGATTTGATTGTGGGAGAACATGGTAAAGTCAAAGCAGAAATTGATGCCAAAAATGTTTATGTGAGTGGCGAGGTTGATGGAGACATCAAAGCTCAAGCAAAATTACAAATTCTTGAAACTGGAAGAGTTATGGGTGATGTTACTAGCCAAGCTTTATCAATTGAACCCGGGGGCATTCTAAAAGGTAGCAGTCAGATGCAAAATGTATCCGAAGACACGCCAACAGCTAAACCAACTTTCGAAGTAGAAGAGGAAAAACTAGATTAAAATGTACCTTCTTCTAGTCAACCCCAAAGCAGGAAATCAGCGCTACCGTCGAATTGAACGACCTTTTACCAGCTTACTCAATAAGTTGGATATTAAATATAAAATAGTTATCATCGACGATTTAGCTAATGTAGAAGATTTAATTAAACAACATGCCAAAACTAGTTTAAAGGCAGTGGTGGCAGTGGGAGGCAATGGTACTGTTAATGCTGTGATTGATGCTTTGGCAGATTACCGCAATTTGCCTTTAGCTATTATTCCTATTAGCAAAGCCAACCTGCTGGCTAATACACTGGGCGCTCGGGATTGGAAAACTGGGATTAAAATATTAGCTCAACACAAAAAGAAACAACTACGTCTGGGTAAAATTGGGGAAAGATATTTTGCGGGGTCACTTTTGATTAGCCCAAAACGCACCCTGTTAGCTAATCTCTTCGAAAAGAAAAGCCTATTGCGCAACTTCATCGGGGCCAATACTAGAGCAATCCCCAAGGAAGAACACCATGTTGCTTGTACAATAAAAATAGACAACGAATTTGTCATCAAATGCCAATTACATACTATGGCCATTTATTTTCAAGATGAATTTGGCAAGAAGATGAAAATCTATCTTAATACCTGTAACGAAAAGAGCCCTGAAAAAAGTATATTTCGGGCAAATCATATAGAAATTGAGAGCAGTTTAAATATGCCTATAATATCTGGCAATGATACGGTGGCTCATACTCCTGTCAAGATCCATGCCATCGGTAAAACCATTACTGTCCTAACTTCCTCTAAATCACCTAACCAGACCAGCTAGCAAGTTTGTTGACGCTAGCTACCTCTTATGATAGTGTCTATATATACTTCATATGACCTCACAATCACGTTTGCGCATCAATGAACAAATCCGCCTACCTCAAGTCCTATTAATCGACGAGAATGGACAACGGGTAGGAATAATTGCCACTTCTCAAGCACTACAACAAGCTAAAGAAGTTGGCTTGGATCTTGTCGAAGTTGTAGCTAACCAACGGCCTCCAGTTTGTAAAATTATTGACTACGGTAAATATCAATACGAACAGGAGAAATCTCAAGCACAACAACGTAAGCGACAAAAAAACCGTGAAGAAAAAGAAATGCGGCTTAGCCTCGGGATTGACGATCATGATCTGATAGTTAAAGCTAAAAAAGTCGATCAGTTTCTCGCCAAACAGCATAAGGTAAAGGTGGTGGTTCGTTTCAAAGGGCGTCAAATCACTCACCCAGAATTAGGTCAACGGGTCCTAGACAAATTTTTGGGGATGTTACAACAAACTTATAGTTTAGAAAAAACACCTGCAATCCAAAATCGACAACTTTTTACAGTATTAAATCCAAAATAATTTATCCCGTTAGAAACACATCATTACGTATAAAACCTATGGATTATTTAATTATTAATTTATTATCAGATACTATATTGTTAACCAGTCGGGAGCCCTGGGCTCCCTGCTTCTAACGGGATGAAGGAATTAAAATTGTCAGCGGAAGAGGCAGTGGATCAGTTGGATAGATTGCGGAGGTATCTTTGACCCGGCGGGTCTATCTATAAAAAACAAATCGATTGCTGAACAAATGAGCGAACCAGCTTTTTGGCAAGACCCAGCGAAAGCCAAAGAGCTAACTATTGAATTTGAGCGGAATAAAAAACTGATTGATGAAATCAGTGATTTAGACAGCCAACTGGGGGGTCTATCCGCTGTAATGAAAGATGAGGATTTTACCAGTACTGATGAAGCGGCAGTGGTTCTGCTGGATAAAGTACAAAAGAGATTAGATGAATTGGAGCGGCAGACGGTACTGAACGGTCCCTACGACCGGCGCGATGCGTACCTCTTTTTACATAGCGGGACAGGAGGAGTAGATGCCGCCGATTGGACAGAGATGCTCCTCAGAATGTATACAAAATATGCGGCTCGGAGAGGGTGGCGCACTACGTTAATTGAAAAAACCGCCGGTGGGGAAGCGGGTATTAAAAGCGCTACCATCAAAATAGAAGGTGATTTAGCTTACGGCCTGCTAAAGGCGGAGAAAGGTGTCCATCGGCTGATTCGGTTGTCGCCATTTAACGCCCAGAATTTGCGGCAGACCTCATTTGCTTTGATAGAAGTTATCCCGGATTTAGGGGAGATCGTCGAAGCCGAACTGCCAGCTAAAGATCTGCGCATTGATGTTTTCCGTTCTTCCGGACACGGTGGTCAGTCAGTCAATACCACTGATTCGGCTGTGCGCATTACTCATTTACCCACTAAATTATCCGCATCAGCACAGGGCGAACGATCACAAGCGCAAAACAAGGAAATCGCTATGCGTGTCCTAAAGCACCGTGTCTATTTGTTGAAGGAACAAGAACGCGAGAATGAAGAGCGGGGCCTGAAAGGCGCAGGGGAGTCAGGCGATTTTGGCCAACAAATTCGTTCTTATGTACTGCACCCATACCATCAAATTAAAGATCATCGTAGTGGTTTTGTTACCACCCGGGTTAAAGAGGTGTTGGAAGAGGGTAATTTAGACGAAATAATTAATAGTGTTACCTTAAATCTTAAAGATAGGTTGAAGTAAGCATATAATAAAAATGAAGTCCTTCGACTACGCTCAGGATAATAAATTATGATTCAATTAAATCGGGTAACCAAACATTATGGGACGGTCCGAGCCTTAGACGGGGTTAGTTTTACCATTCTGCCGCGAGAGTTCATCAGCTTGGTGGGGCCATCGGGAGCGGGCAAATCGACTATCATCCGTTTGCTGACTTGTGAGGAACAGCCCACTTTTGGTCAAATCACTATTGACGGAAAGGACATTCACTTGTTGAGCAAGGCATACATTCCTTATTATCGGAGACAGATTGGCGTAGTTTATCAAGATTTTAAGTTATTGCCCAATAAAACAGTATATGAAAATGTAGCTTTTGCTTTAGAGGTTACGGGGGCTTCGGACGAGGCTATTCGGACCGAGACAATGAAGATATTAGATTTAGTAGGTCTTAAAAACAAGGCCGATAATTTTCCGCATGAACTATCGGGAGGAGAGGCTCAGCGAGTAGCGATCGCCCGTGCCTTAGTGCTCCATCCTCGGTTATTAATTGCAGATGAACCGACTGGGAATCTGGACCCTCACAATGCGTGGGAGATCGCGCAATTGTTGATAAAAATCAATCGCTTAGGCACAACAGTAATTTTGGCTACTCACAATCGGGAGATTGTTGATTCAATTGGAAAACGAGTAGTTTCTTTAAAGGATGGAAAGTTGGTTAGCGACAAAAGGCACGGAAAATATCGGTTAAATTAATTACCCAATCAATGCAAATATTTTTACGCATTATAAAAACGGCTTGGCATGGTTTTTGGCGCAACGGTTGGTTAAGTCTCGTGGCGATCTTTATTATGATGCAGGTTTTGCTTTTAGTGGGAATTTTCCTGACGGTTAATTTGGGAGTTAATAAGGCTATTCAGGCCCTTAACGAACAGATTAATGTGGCTGTATTCTTTGAAGATTATGTTCCGGATAGCGATGTTTTAGCTTTCCAGGACAAGATTGAATATCTAAAAGGAGTTAAAGATGTCCAATTTATTTCACGCGAACAAGCTTTGGAGAGATATACTACCAGTAGTCAGCACGATCAGGCTCTCTTAGATATTGTCGGGGATGACAGTAGCTTTTTCCCTGTGAGTTTACAGATTGAAGTAACCGATGCGAACCTCTTGGAAACGGTGGTGCAGCGGGTGAAGGATCAAGATACCAATCACATTGTCACCAAAACCAGTTTAGAAAATAATCAGGTCGTTGTAGATAAATTGCGCAAGTTCAATTGGTTTTTGGCTTGGGGCAATTTAGCACTAAGTTTGATTTTGATTATTATCGCCCTGCTGATTATTTTTAATACTATCCGTATCACTATCTTTACCCATAAAGAGGAGATAGAAATTATGAAGCTGGTTGGAGCTACCGATTGGTATATTCGGTGGCCGCTCATCTTAGAAGGAGTAATTTACGGATTATTGGGAGCGGTGTTAGCTTTTTTGCTTACCCTGGGTGTGTATCAAGGAATAATATTATTATTGGGCGAACAGTACTGGTCATTACAGACCTTGGTCGGTGCTCACAATATTTTTGATTATGTTTTCGCAGTGAAGCTTTTTGTTGTTCAGTTGTTTTTCGGAGTATCAGTAGGAGCCATCAGCAGTTACTTATCTACCCGGCGATATCTAAGAATATGAGTCCCGTTAGAAGCAGCAAAGGATTCCAACTTAATAAAAGCTATGCCTTGTGCCATGACTAACCAATTAACCACTTTATCTTTAAACGACGGAAACGAAGGCGTTTCCTGCTTCTAACGGGATGAAAAAAATACTTTTTGGACTCAACATAGCATTAATAGCTGGATTAATATTGACAAACAGCCCAGCCCGGGCCGATTTATTGTCCGATAAACAGCAAGAGCTAAAAGATATCCAAAAAAAAATTACTCAGCAGGAAGAAACATTATCCAATATTCGCAAACAAACGCTTACTTTGGACAATCAGGTTAAGTTGCTTGACCAACAAATCACTACGGCTCAATTGGCTTTAGAAGCTATTGATGCTGAGGTTGTTACTATCGGTATAGAAAAAAATACTATCAATCACGATTTAGTAGATTTGGAGGAACAGGCTTTGGCTCGGCGCATAGATCTTAAACAGGCCATCCGCGCTTCTTATATATATAGCCAAAATAATTTAATCGAGATTGTTTTGGGTTCTAATAGCATAGCCGATTTCTGGATTCGGATGGAATATATTAACTATATCCAAAACAAAATCACTACTAATCTGCAGGCTTTGAAGGGAATCCAAGAATCACTATCTTCCAAAAAAGCTTTTCTGGAAGATAAAAACGAACGTTTGTTAGATATCCGTCAACAAAGAACAATAGAAGAACAAAGTTTGGGTATTCAAGTTGACGCCAAAAATAAGATTATGAAGGATCTTAAATTAAGCGAAACGGAATATCAGGGAAAATTAGCCGAATCCAAAGCAGAGGCAGTGGCCGTCGAGGATGCCGTTGCCACTTTAATACGGCAGACCCCTTCCACTCATCCGGTGGGGCCTTTGACCTTAATGTGGCCGATTCCGTATCGAACTATCACTGCTACTTTTCGCGATCCTGATTACTTTAAACGATTTGGCCTGCAACATACGGGCATGGATATTGCTTGTCCCCAAGGTACGCCGATAACTGCACCTGCTAGTGGAACGGTAACTAAAATAGTGAACGGTGGGGCCAAAGGCCTGAGTTACTTAGTGATTAATCATGACAATGGCTTAGCTACAGTTTATATGCATTTATCCGGGTTCGCAGTAGGCAATGGAGCCAGAGTGAGTTTAGGCCAAGTAATTGGATATAGCGGCGGTACTCCCGGCACTCCTGGTGCAGGCTGGCTCACCACCGGGCCGCACCTACATTTTGAGGTGTGGTATGAAGGGGTATTGCGTAATCCCCTGGCTTATCTGATAAGTTAAGGTTATGTTTAAAATTGATGACAAAACTCGTAACGCGCTTTGTATCCTAAGCATTTTAGTGTCCTTGTTGATGGGCTATTGGTTGGGAGTAACTCGGGGATATTATCATCGCATTACCAACCAGAATCTTTTAGCGGCTTGGCAACAAGAGATCAGCAACTATCGTGAAGTCACCCCCAGTTTTTCCTTGTATGAGGACGTGATTAGTTTATTGCAAGAAAAATATTACGGTGATATAGATCAGCTCAATTTGTTATATGGCAGTATTAAGGGGGCGGTAGATTCTTTAGGGGATCATTACACTTCGTTTAGCACACCAGCCGAAAGCAAAGAGTTCTTTACTAATTTAAACGGCATTTATGAAGGTATCGGTGTCGAAATGGATGATATTGATGGCCAGTTAGTAGTCATTACTCCTATGGAAGGTTCGCCAGCGCAGAAGGCCGGCATTAAGCCGCGCGATACGATTATGGCCATTGATGGCCGCATCACAATCGGTTTGGGTTTAGATGGGGCGGTACAGCTCATTCAGGGGGCTCGCGGTAGCCAAGTTACTTTGATTATCAGCCGGGAAGGGGAAGCCAATCCGTTAGAGTTTGTGGTGACTCGTGGTCTAATTAAAATACCCAGTGTTACTTTAGTTTCTTTTGAGGACCAGTTGGCCGTTATTGAAATCACTAAATTTAGCAGTGATACAGAAAAATTGTTTCGCAATGTTGTTAGCACTATAGTCAAGGGCGGCGTTACCGGGATAGTATTAGATTTGCGCAATAATCCCGGCGGGTTTTTGGATGTTGGGGTTAAGGTCGTCAATGAATTTATGTTTGATGGCATGATTGTGGAAGAGCGATTCAAAGATGGCCGAGTGACACCTTTTTATGCTGATGGTTCCGGGAAATTATCAGATATCCCTGTGGTTGTCTTGGTGAATGATGGTAGTGCCTCGGCGGCAGAGATCTTGGCAGGTGCTCTTAAGGACAATGGGAGAGCGACAATCGTGGGGACCAACACCTATGGCAAGGGAAGTGTCCAAGAGATTGAAGAGATGCCAGATGGTTCCGCTCTGCGGATTACAGTAGCACATTGGTATACGCCTTCCGGTAAATCCATTAGCCAGGGGGGGATTAAGCCTGATATATTAATAGAAGAGGGTCAGGACGAGGCAACAGATGTGCAGTTAGATAAGGCTATAGAAGAACTAAAGAAACTAATAAAATGATCCATCCCGTTAGAAGTGCTCTATTCAGTATCAAATTCTATGAATTACTCAATAACCCATTTATTATCAGATATCTTATTATTAAACGTCGGGAACCTAAAGGTTTCCTGCTTCTAACGGGATGAAAGTTATTCTAACTAAAGAAGTGGCAGGATTGGGCCACGATGGTGATATCAAGGAGGTAGCCGATGGTTACGCTCGGAATTTTCTGGTTCTTAGGGGTTTAGCCGAGATAGCAACTCCAGAAAGGCTGGAACGACTCAAAAAGCGGGAAGCTAAGCGGAAAAAGGAATTCGAAACGCTCCATAAAAAATGGGAGGATATCATTCGCGAATTGCCCAAGATCCATCTTGTTTTTCAGCGCAAGGCCTCTAAATTGGGCCGACTATTTGCGGGAGTAGGGGCCGATCACATTGCCGCTGAACTCTCGGATAAAACTAAAAGCCGGATTGATCCGGCCGCCGTTAGGATAAATAAACCTCTCAAGAAATTGGGTGAACACACTGTGCCAGTAGTTTTTTCTCCCGAACTCCAAGGCGAACTAAAAATAACCATCCTCTCCGAATAAAACCACTGATAACACTGATTGGGTACAGATTTCACTGATAACAACAGCAATGTGTCATCTTTAACTTCATCTGTCATTCCCGACCTGATCGGGAATCCAGGCCCCTTTTTCCGTCATCCTGCCTGCCCGCCATAGCATTGGCGACGGCGGGAACTTGTGTCAGTCCTCCGTCTTGTCCGCCGTAGCCCTTGGGCGAAGGCCGGAAGCTCGGAGAGCGAAGGACGGGATTCAGGATTTCCTTCCTGTCATCCCGACCGGAGTGGAGGGATCTCGGGGTTTGTGCTAGTAGATTCTTCGACTTCGCTCAGAATGACAAAAAAGTAGAATATGATTAAACAAGAACCAGAATTAATGAAAGACATTGTTGCATTGTGCAAGCGCCGTGGGATTATCTACCCTAATTCCGAAATCTACGGCGGTTTTGCCAACACGTGGGATTATGGGCCCTACGGAGTTTTGTTAAAGAATAATGTCAAACAGGCCTGGTGGCACACAATGGTACAGGAACGAGCAGACATTGTCGGATTGGATAGCTCCATATTAATGAATGCCAAAGTCTGGGAAGCTTCTGGTCACCTTAAGGAATTTCACGATCCATTGATAGATTGTAAGAAATGCAAGCAACGCTTCAAGGCTGATGATATTACCAGTAACGAATGTCCTAATTGCAAAGGAGAACTAACCGAAGCCAAAGAATTTCAATTAATGTTCAAAACTTTTGTTGGGCCAGTTGAAGATGAAAAAAGCGTAACTTATTTACGGCCAGAGACTGCGCAGGGGATTTTTACTAATTTCAAAAATGTTTTGGACAGCACCCGAGTCAAACTTCCATTTGGCATAGCCCAGATCGGCAAAGCCTTCAGAAACGAAATTACCCCTGGTAATTTTACTTTTCGGACACTGGAGTTTGAACAATTTGAACTGGAATATTTTTGCTATCCCAAAAATGCCGATGCCGAATTCAAAAAATGGCGGCAGGCTCGGTTTGATTGGTACAGCGATTTAGGTATTACTAAAAATAAATTGCGGTTCCAGGATCATGATAAAAAAGATTTAGCACATTATGCTAAAGCGGTGAGCGACATAGAATATGAATTCCCGTTTGGTTGGTCGGAATTGGAAGGGATTGCCAATCGCGGAGATTACGACTTGGCTCAACACCAAAAAGTGAGTGGCCAAGATCTTGCTTATTTTGACGAAGAAACCAAAGAAAAACTATTACCATTTGTTATAGAACCTTCCGGCGGAGTGGATCGGGCAACCTTAGCTTTTTTGGTGGATGCCTATAAAGAAGAAGAAGTTAAGGGCGAACAAAGAGTGGTGCTATCTCTGCACCCAAAATTAGCACCGATTAAAGCCGCCATTCTGCCGTTGGTAAAAAAAGATGCTGAATTAGTCAAGATCGCCAAAGAAATTTACGAAGAGTTAAAACCGCATTTCTTTGTGGAATATGACGAAGACGGCACAGTGGGGAAACGTTATCGCCGCCAGGACGAGATCGGAACGCCTTTCTGTATCACGGTAGATTCTGATTCCCTGAATGACAAAACTGTCACCATCCGCCACCGCGACTCTATGAAGCAAGACCGGATAAATATTACCGAGTTAGGGGACTGGCTGAAAAATAAGCTGAATTGTTAGTTGTCTCAATCCAGTCTCTTTCGCAGAGCTTGCAGAATTTGCCTAATTGATTCGGCAATGTCTTTGTCTTCGATTAATAACCCCATTTTTCTATTCTCGCGGTAGTTGATAAAAGAAAGTTTATTACCGTAAACTTGGATTGCGATAGGTGAGTCATATTCTCCTCGTGGCAACCATTTGCGTATCAGCAATCTTTTCTTATCTAGCGATGGTGGATGTTTTTCCAATAGTTCTTTGTCAGTTCTATTGGGATCTTTTGGAGCTGTAATTTCTGTTAAGATACCTAATTTAGCCCTTTTACTAATGTAGTATAGAATATCTTCCCTCATAATCCTATCGTATAGTGATCTAACTAAGAATACTGTTTTCTTATCCGATAATATATCATTGTGTAAAAAATCTATTGATGTGTCGCCAATCAAATAAGAAATATTAGGTTTAAGGTTGATGTTCTCATAAATATTCTTTAGTTCAACAATATTTTGTTCTAGTTGCTTCTTAGCTAATTTGGTTTCCATTTCCTGCGCCTCTGCTAATGCTCGTAAGTTTTCCGGGGGTTGAGCTTGAGCCACTAATTTTTTGTCTTTTTCGAATAAAGAAACAATTCCTTTCGTCATTAATTTTTTAGTTAAATCATAAACAATCCCGCGTTTTAACCCAGCGTGTCTGCCCAGCATAGATAGGGTAAGGGTGCCGAATTTAACTAAGGTGATGTAGATTTTAGCTTCTTTTTCCGACAAGCCGATGGCTTCTAAAGAAGCTTGCAATACGCTATCTTGAGATGGTAGTTTCATAGTTACATTTTACTCTTATTTGTTTAATCTGTCAATACTCTTTGACAATTTTGACAGATATAATTACCAATGTCAGACGAGCAAAAGCCAACTAAGAGATAATTCAAATTGACAAAAATCGTAGTCGGGCGTATACTCGGCTTAACGTTGATGGACAAAGTTAGCTCTGAGAGCCACTAATCCATCACAAGTACCTTAAGCAAAAGAGTCATTATTATTATGCTGATCAGCCATGGGCTATATGGGCAGAGTGAGTATATCACTCATACCCATGTATCACCATGTAGACAGCGAAGGGGTTAGCTGTAGCTAACAAAAAATGGTTACGAGGAGATGCCTATCCCTGAAAAAATTCTCCTCCTCAACTGGTCGGTGCCAATGTACTCTGCATTGGCCTTTCTCCCTGTTTCTGTCTTTAGGACGGAGATAGAGAGAAAGGAATAGTTCCTTAAAAATTTATGCCACTCCATAACAGCTTACGTCTGATATACATGCCTTGCATGTATATCCATCTAAATTACTGTTTATGGATATAAGCTGGCCTGGTCAAGCTCATGACCAGTAAATAAACTGAGCTTCTCTGGGAGGAGAAAAATGAAATCAGTTATGACATCCATGGCATCCATGACATTCCCTGAAGGTAAATGGGAAAAACTCACTGCCAATATAAGGGGCCCTGTCGCTGGTAGCAAAGGTAATTTTCTCGGATTTCAAGTCCACGAGGAATGCGTAAATGTGTTTTCTTCCGAATCCCTCGACTACGTCATCGTGGATTCTGGAGAGGGTTGTCTCGATTGCCGAGGCATGATCCAGGTGATTGAAGAAGATGTCACTAGAAAAGCCCTTATCCTAATGTCCAATGGTCAATGCGGGATGTACCCTCACGATGGGCGTCATGTGTATCTGATGCCCCAAGACTGGATTAAATTCCAGACAGGGTTCCCCGATAGCTTTGACAAGCTGTTGGACATGACGGGCGAGAATGAGCTCATTGCGGAAGCGAAGCACACTACATTTTGAAATTTAATTGCTCTTCCCAGCGCCAATGCCTTGCATTGGCCTTTCTCCCTGTCCCAATCAACCCGATTGAGATAGAGAGAAAGATTGTACTTTCACATCAAAAATCCAAGCAGGCAAACCCCTGCTTTATTTGGCCCAGTTTCTTCTTACGGTGCATCGTAAGTCCATCGTATATACAGTTAGTTCCACCATGTGGGTACAAATAAACAAAAACCCATATGGAGAAGCCGGAATAACGTTGTACGTATATAGATGGGGCGTGAGACGGTGCGCCGTTATATGGTTACCAGGAGAGACCATGCATAAGTTCTCCTGGCCAATGCAAGAAGCATTGGCCTTTCTCCCTGTCCCAATCAACCCGATTGAGATAGAGAGAAAGAATCGTATCTTGAAAATAAAGTCATTCAAATAGAACCCCCTGGAAAGGGACTGGATTGCTTGTCCAGTATCATCGGATCTAATCAGGCACACAGATGTGGTTGAGTAGGTAAAGCGATAATCTCTGTATATGGATTGACACCCATATATATCTTATTGTCTTTACTGAAGGCGCATCTCTGCGAGTGATCCGGCAGCAAAAGGGCTTGTAACCCTTGTTGTTTTCTCTGGAGGAGAAACCATGGTAGGAAAAAATAATAAGTGCACCTGCGGACACAAATCGGAGCTTCAAGAGAAAGGCAAAAAAATCCTTTGTGCCGCCAAGAATGCTCCTAACGGTAGTCCGGAACGAAAAGCAGCGATCGTTCTCTATAAGGAGCTAGCTAAATTAAATCTTTGCCCTAGCTGCAAAGGCGGCTTTAACTTTCTCACAGTGGAGCTATTCGGTCGCCCGGAATACGATGCATTCATAAAGTCCTAATCATCCTGTGTCAGAAATTCATCCGCCAATGCTTCTCGCATTGGCCTTTCTCCCTGTTTCTGTCTTTAGGACGGAGATAGAGAAAAAGTAGTCGCACCTTAAGGAGGAAGAAATGTCATTCTTCGAGTCATCCGCTCAAATCTTCGGAGCCGCTGTTCTTATTCTTGGTCTTATCCTCATGGTAATCGGCACCACCAAAAAAGAGTTGGGTCCCACTCTCATCGGAATAGCTTTTATCTTTGGCGGAGGTGCCATACTGGGAGGAGCCACCTTTGGCTGGTGGAGCTTGTTGTGAACCTGGGATCCCTGAAGTACGCACCATTCCAGACGACCATGTCAGGAAGTAGCAGGGTGGGTCTGTTATCCACCCAATTAGGTGCCCACCGAATGTTTTCTTTTATTTTAAAAACCCCGCTGAAATGCGGGTTTTTTAATACACCAAACAAAAAAGCAACGGCTCTCCGATACTCATCGGAGAGCCGTTGGGAAGGTAGAAGGGGACGATCCCCATTATTAAAACCCCGATAATTAGCGACCAAACCAAGAAAGAACAGTAGACCAAATCATGCCGAAGAAATTGCCGATGCTATTGCCTACAGAGGTAAAAACGTTTTTGGTACAATCTGTATCACTACTACAACTGCTTCTGCCAGGTAATTGTCCTGGTATATTAGCAACGGCTACACATTTGTTTGCTCGGCAAGTGTAATAATAATCAGCGGGAGTGCCAGCGGGCTTGTTTAGACAAGGGCCTTTTTCTTCTCCGCAAGTATCTTCAGCTTCTCCGTTGACTTCCACGCATTTGTAGGCTATCGTTCCATAACTAACAGGAACGCAGGCCCAATGTTTACCATCATGGTCGGGGTCAACCGGAGTGGGGGTTGGGGTGGTGGGGGTAGAGGGAGTGGGAGTAGTGCCACCGCCAGATCCTCCAGATCCGCCACTGCCGCTGTAGTTACTACAAGCCCCGCCGATATTGGAACATTGATTGTTGCTGGGACAACCGGTGCCTTTAACACAAATTCCACTGGTTTTGCCATTAACCACGCGTTTGCTACAACAACCGCTGGTGCTGGAGCTGGTTGTGTTGTCCGTATTTATCCCAGAAGGGATAGTGAAAGTATCGGAGGTCATACCGGGCCAAGTTACTGCAGAGGAGACGGTGTTATTGGTGGTATTGGCCCAAGTTAATCCGGCAGAAACTAATACCAACAGTATTACTGCCAGAGCTTCAGTGCTTAAAGAAGGTCGCGATTTTTTCATAAATAAAAGGTTATCCTATTAACACTTATATTTTATAGAATTAGAGTAATAATAGCCACCCAGCCAGTCAGAGGGTAGATGATATGGATGTCAAAAGGTACCACCTTCGGTATTAAGATAGGTAATAGAGAGCCCTATTGTAAGTCTACAATCCAAATAGTCGGGTTTGGCAATAATAAATTTAAAAAGTCTTGGCTTCCAGAGCCAATTTTCATTTAGTGGGGATATCTAATGGTTGCCAATGGGTTGGTGTGGTTTATAATAATAACGATGTGGAGAAGGGTGGGGATAAGTGGAGATTAAAAGTGGATAAATGTTTATTGGCGAGTATTCACACACAATTGATGAAAAGAGTAGGCTGGCAATTCCCATCAAGTTCCGTGCTGATTTAGCGGGCGGAGCGGTTGTCACAAAGGGTTTAGATGGTTGTCTGTTCCTTTATACTTTGACCGAATGGCAAAAATTGGTAGATAAGCTAAATAGCACACCGATCTCCCAAAAAAGCGCCCGAGCCTTTTCTCGTTTAATTTTAGCGGGAGCGATGGAAGTGGGACTGGATAAACAGGGTCGGATCATTTTGCCAAAATATTTGATGGATTATGCTAATCTAAATCGTGCCATAATTGTTGCTGGACTTTTGAGTCGTATAGAAATTTGGGATGCAAAAGTCTGGCAAGAATACAAAGAATCTACTGAAAAAGAGAGCGAAACTCTTGTCGAGCAGCTGTTCATTTAATTCTTATTTACGGGGTAGTCTGCAGGAAGGCGACAATTTGTCATTATTGTGCAACAATTAGCCAACAATTTTCACCTCCTAAGTGAAATTTTCCCTCCACCCAAGGGAACAAAAAAGAATGCCTTCCTGCGCGGACTACCGATGACAATTTTATCAGTTTTAATAATTTGGAAATCCATTTAATTCATATTCCAGTGCTGGTGGAAGAAGCTATTGCGCTGATGGACTTGCGTCCCGGTGAAGCAGTGGTAGATGCCACAGTGGGGGGTGGCGGGCATGCCACTAAAATTCTCCCCCAGATTAGCCCGGGAGGGTTTTTCCTTGGATTGGATCGCGACTCGGAAGCAGTAGAAAGTGCTTATGAAAAATTATCTTCTCAAAAATCGAAAGTTGAACTGGTTGTTATCCCTGGCAATTACAATGATCTTGGTGACCTCATTAAAGAGCATGGACATAAGCGAGTTGACGCAATATTATTTGACCTGGGTTTATCGTCTCGCCAGTTAAGTGGGAGGCGAGGTTTTTCCTTTAAAGAAGATGCACCTTTAGATATGCGTTTTGATGCCAATCAGGAGCTTACGGCCGCTGAAATTGTTAATTCCTATCCGAAAGAAGAGCTGGCCCGGATAATTTGGGAGTTTGGAGAAGAACGAGCCAGTCGCAAAATTGCTGATGCTATCTTTACTGCCCGGCGGAGAGAGAAAATTACTTCTACTGGTGAATTAGCCGATATTGTAGCCACCGCCAAAGGCGGCCGGCACGGTAGGATTCACCCAGCCACTCAAACTTTTCAAGCTCTAAGAATCGCCGTTAATGACGAATTAGGCTTATTGACCACAGCGTTACCGCGGGCGATAGCTTGCTTGAATCAGGGAGGCAGATTGGCAGTCATCAGTTACCATTCTTTAGAGGATCGAATTGTGAAAAATGTTTTTCGTGACCAAGCACGGGCTGAATTAGTGAAATTGATCACCAAAAAGCCAGTTGTGCCTACCCCGGACGAGATTCACAGCAATCCCCGGGCCCGAAGTGCTAAGCTACGAGTTATTGAGAAAATATAAAAATTTGTTATGGCAAGTTGGTCTCCCAAACAAGGCGGTATTAAATCAAAGGAAGCAGTCCGTTTTCGTAAGTTCAACAAAATTAAATGGGGGGCAATTTCAGTTACTTCAATATCCTTGGTACTGTTTGTAGTTTTGACCTGCTCGTACATCGTTATTATCAATGTAGTTTCAACCAAGGGGGCCCAAATCCATACCTTAGATTTGACCAAGAAAGGATTAGCGGCTGAGAACGAAAGATTGGCGGTAGAAGCGGCCCGGCTACAATCATTAGCCGTGATTGAAAAGGGTGCAACTGAACAGATTGAAATAGGGGACAATGGTCAGCCCACTGGACGGACAAAGCCTGCTACAGAATCTTCCACGGATCAAATAGAACCAGCCAATCAAACTACTTATGTCCCGAAAATGATACAGATAGGTTCGTTGACTTATCTGGAAGACACGAGTGGCCCTTTGGCTCAAAAATAATTTCAGTTATTTTTAGATTAAGCGACTGAAAGCGTAAGCAGGCGTGCTTTAGTTAAAGGTAATTAGGTTGAGCTTAGCGAGGGGATTCTCCAGGAAAAAATAGAGGGTATTGTTATAATAATCTTATGGCTTATAACGCATTAAATGAGTCACTACAGCTACATCGGCTTAATGTGTTAACTCTTTTCTTTGCCGTTTTCCTTGCCCTGGTTATAGGCAAGATTTTCCAACGGCAAATTATTGAGTACACTAATTTCGCGGCCTTAGCCCGTGAACAGCATGTGGTAAATGAAAATACTCCGGCTCCTCGTGGCAAGATTTTGGTTTATGACCCCCAACTTAACAGTTACTATCCTTTAGCTGTTAATGTGGCTTTGTATAGTTTGAATGTAGTCCCCACTCAAGTTAAGCAACCAGAGTTGGTCGCCAATAAACTAATGCCTTATTTGTTCGATATCACTGAGGCGGAGCTACTGGATATTCTCGAATCAAATAAGGTTTATGCACCGCCTTTGAAGCGAAGGGTGGAGGTGAAAGAAAAAGAAGAGATCCAAAATCTAAACTTGGATGGTGTCTATTTTCGGTCGGAAGAATACCGCTATTATCCGGAAGACAGCTTAGCCTCTCAAGTGTTAGGGTTTGTGAACAGAGATCAGTTGGGCCAGTATGGGATTGAGGGTTATTTTGATCAGGAGCTTAGTGGAAAGGCTGGGTTGGAACAGGTAGAAAAGAGCTCATTGGGATCGCATATTACTGTGGGAAATCGCAAGATTGTTAATCCGGAAGATGGAGCCGATATCGTTTTGACCATCGATCGAGCAATCCAGTATTATGTGGAGAAGAAATTAAAAGAGGCAGTAGAAAAACACGAAGCCACTGGGGGTGACGTTATTATTATGGAACCAACCACCGGTCGCATTATCGCTATGGCGTCCTATCCTGACTTTAACCCCAATTATTACAACCAATATTCCTTAGAAAACTTTGCCAATCCAAATGTGTCTTTAGCTTACGAGCCGGGATCGGTATTTAAAATATTTACTATCGCGGCCGGAATAGATACAGGGTTAATCTCCCCAAGCACTACATATGTTGATACGGGAGAGGTAAAAATTGACGATGACGTAGTACGCAACTCTGATTTAGCGGCGTATGGTGTGCAGACAATGACCCAAGTGTTAGAAAAATCACTAAACACGGGAGCTACTTTTGTGGTGCAAAAGTTGGGGCGTCAACTTTTCTATAAATACCTGAAAGATTTAGGGTTTGATGCCTCCACTAATGTTGGTTTAGATGGGGAGATAGCGGCATCTGTCCGGTCATTCCGAGAATGGGCGGATATTGACTTGGCTTCAATGTCATTTGGCCAAGCAGTAGCCGTAACTCCCATACAGCTGATAGCGGCTGTCGGCGCGATTGCTAACCAGGGTAAATTAGTTAAACCGCATATTGTTGATAAAATTATTTATCCTGGCGGAGCGGCTTCTATAGATACTCAAGTAGTACGAGTGGCGATGAAACCGCAGACAGCTCAATTGGTGGGGGCGATGATGGTGAGCGTAGTTGAACGTGGCCATGGTCAATTGGCTGGTGTGCCTGGATACCGCATAGCTGGCAAAACTGGGACCGCCCAGATTGCTTCCCCGGGTGGTTATGAGAAAAATGTCAGCATTGGCACTTTTGTTGGGTTTGCTCCGGTGGACAATCCGCGGTTTGTTATGCTGACACGCATCGATCGTCCCAAGGATGCTAAATTTGCAGAGGTTTCCGCTGCCCCGTTATTTAGTGATATCGCTAAATTCCTGTTTGATTATTGGCAGATCCCTCCGGATAAATAAGATATAGTATAATCAATGGCAAGAAGATTTCTCAAAACTTGGTTCAGATACTGGGCCGCTAAAATTTTGGCCAAATACCACCCTCGGATTGTGGCGATTACTGGCAGTACCGGAAAAACTAGCACAAAAGAGGCTATTCTCGTGGTGCTACGAGGGCAGAAAGAAGATTCTCATATCGCCGCTACCCGCGGAAATCTAAATACCGAATTTGGAGTTACGGCTACAATTATTGATCCCGATTTTGTCGGCACTGAAATTGATGGCAGGGTTAAAATAACTTGGCAAGATGTGGGGAGGCTAACATGGTTAGCCATCCAAAAATTAGTTAGAAAATGTTCTTATCCGCAAATATTCATTTTAGAATTAGCGGCTGATCGGCCAGGGGATATCAGCTATTTTATGAAGTTTATTGTTCCAGAAGTAGGAGTGCTGACTAATATCGGTGATGTACATTTGGAGTTCTTCGGGTCAAAATCGGAATTGGTTGAAGAGAAAAGTTTGGTGATTGCCAATGTCAAACGAAAGGGACTGGCCATCCTTAATAAAGACGACGATTTTAGTAAATTAATTTCACGCAAGACATCTGCTAAAAAAGTTTTTATCAGTGCTGAAGGAGAAGGCGATGTTTGGGCTAGTGATATTGGTTTTGGTAGCGGGGGTATTCACTTTAGTGCACGAGCGGATAATCATGTCACCCAGATAGACTTGCCAGTCTATGGCTACCAATTTGTTTACGCCGCTTTAACGGCGTTAACCGTGGGACATTACTTTGGGGTACCCTGGGATACTATGGCCAAGCGGCTTAGTCGCTATACTTTGCCAAAGAGTAGGTTTGAAGTTATCCGGTTAGCGGGCATCATAGTGATCGACGATACCTACAACGCTAATCCTACTTCTGTGACAGCGGCTTTGAGAAGTTTGGCTCGCTTGGGTGCCAATCGCCGCAAGGTTGCTATTTTAGGAGAAATGCGCGAGTTGGGCAGTGCTCATGATAAAGGACACCGGAGCGTAGGGGAATATGCTGCTAAAACGGTAGATCAGCTTTGGGTTGTAGGAAAAGGGGGAGCTTTGATAAAGGAAGCAGCTGTCCAGGCTGGATTGCCTCCTGGCCAGGCGCGAGATTTTTCCCCCGATGCAATCTCCACTATTTTGCAGGATAATAGTATAGTACTGGTTAAGGGGTCGCGAGCCCTCCGGATGGATAAAATTGTAGATTTGTTCAAGGACCACCTAAATGAATGATTTAACTAAGATTATTACTGAGCAAGGGAATTTAATTCGTACGCTCGTTATCGGCGTTATTTCTTTCCTTGTAGCAATGGCGGCAACGCCATTTTGGAGTAACATCTTGTATCGGTATAAATTTTGGAAACAAGCCAAAGAAGAAACCTTATATGGTAGTTACGCCACTGTTTTTCAAAAGTTGCACGGCGAGAAGCATCGCCGCCATATCCCTACTTTAGCGGGGGTGTTAGTGTGGGGAACAATCTTGATAGTTACACTGCTGTTCAATCTGACGCGTAATCAAACTTATTTGCCGCTATTTTTTATGGTGGCGGTGGGAATTTTAGGAGCGGTAGATGATTGGTTTAATATCCGGGGAGTGGGGGGCATAAAAGGAGTGCGTGCCCGTCACAAAATGGCTTGGTTATTTGGTGTAGCGGCTTTAGGTGCTTGGTGGTTTTTTGCTAAATTAGGCATCGACAGTCTCCATATTCCTGCCTATGGGGATATTACTGTGGGATGGTGGTATATCCCCATCTTTATTTTTATTATTTTGGCTACCGCTAACGCGGTTAATATTGCGGATGGTTTAGATGGTTTGTCAGGGGGGCTATTGAGTATTGCCTTTGTGGCTTATGGCATCTTAGCTTTTTTGAATGGTCAAATAAGCTTAGCCATCTTTTGTGCTACGGCGGCAGGGGCCTTGTTGGCCTACCTGTGGTTTAATATTTATCCGGCTCGGTTTTTTGGAGGTGATACGTATGCCTTGTCTATGGGCGCGACGTTAGGAGTGGTGGCGATGTTGATTCAAAGCAATGTCGGATTGGCGGTTTTGCCATTGATTGCTTTTGTGCCGATGATGGAAGTAGTTTCTGATATTCTACAATTGTTTTATCGTAAGTTTCGCCATAAAAAGCTGTTCCTAATCGCTCCTTTGCACCACCATTTCGAAGCATTAGGTTGGCCGGAAACAAAAGTAACGATGCGTTTTTGGATTATCGGAGCTTTCATGGCGCTATTAGGCGTGATTGTTGGTATCGTCGGTGGCGGACCATCGTAAAGTTAAAACTATGTCACAACTTGCAGAACAGTTAAGTAAGATTGCTGTCTTGGGATTAGGTAAAGAAGGACTTGATCTGCTCCATTTTTTGCGTAAGTTAGATATTAATTCAGTCGGATTAGATGAAAAATCCTTAGTACCGACTGATCGGCGCTACCTTGAATTTAAGCATCTGACTCATGAGCTACGATTAGGAAAACATTATTTGGATAATTTAGGCGATTTTGATCTCGTCTTTCGTAGTCCTGGAGTGTCTTTGGATTTGCTTCCAATAAAGCGTGCCCGCCGCCGCGGGGTGCGATTCAGCTCTCCCATCCAATTGTTTTTTGATCTTTGTCCTGCTCTTATTGTGGGCATTACGGGCACTAAAGGCAAAAGCACTACCACCTCTCTCATTTACCACTTATTAAAGGGGCGGTCATCGGGCAAAGTTTATATGGGAGGGAATATTGGCTATCCGCCATTGAATTTGTTGCCCAAGTTAACTAAAAAAGATGTAGTGGTGTTGGAATTATCCAGTTTTCAGTTAGAAGATATGACTAAAAGCCCACACATCGCCGTGGTGCTGGATGTTGTGCCTGAGCATCTTAATCGCCACCGGACTTTCAAAAGCTACCTGGCAGCTAAAATGAACATTGTGCATCACCAAACTAAAAACGATTGGGCGATAGTAAGCAGTGACCACAAAATTTCATCTACCATTGCATTATCCATCCGTGGAAAGAAAGTAAGATATTCGACTCGCAAGGTTTTGCCCAGAGGGCTTTATATTGCCGACGGGGAGATTATCCACCGCGATATTAAAACTGGTCATCGGTATCCGGTAATGCCGGTGTCGGAAATTTCTTTGCCTGGTAAGCATAACCTTGGCAATGTCTTAGCGGCAATAGCGGTAGCACTTTTGTTGGGGGTTAAACCGGAAAAAATCCGTCGTCGTCTGAAAAAATTTATTACTTTAGAGCATCGGTTAGAATTGGTAGGAGAAAAAAAGGGAATAAAGTTTATTAATGATTCATTAGCCACCACTCCGGTGGCCACTTTGGCAGCATTGGAAACTGTGGCTGGACCGCTAACTCTCATACTGGGAGGAGCGAGTAAAAAAGAAGATTTTCGCGGGTTGGTTAATAGTTTAGAACATTATCCTGTGCAAGGGGTAATATTAATTGGAGAAACAGCCAAAAAAATTCATCAATTACTCAAAGCCGCCAAAGTTAAGTTTCCTGTCAGCCAGGCCAAAGATTTTTCTGCCGCTGTGCAACAAGCTTATCATTATGCAGAGCCTCGAGGCACAGTGCTGTTCTCTCCGGCTTGCGCAAGTTTTGGCTGGTTCACTGACGCCTATGACCGCGGCCAGCAATTTAAATCATTGGTTAATAAAATTATCCATTCTTAATGCGTAAATTTCATTCCCCCGATCCTTATCTAATCCTCGCGACCTTAGCTTTGGTGATCTTCGGTATTATTATGGTATCCTCAGCTTCCGTAGTGGAATCTTTTCAAGTGACCGGGAGTAATACCTATTATTTCTTTCGGCAGGCTATCTTTGCTTTGGTTGGTTTGATGTTATGGTTCTTCTTGCAAAGATTTGATTACCATAATTATCGTTTCGTTGCCACAACGGCTTTGTTGATCAGTGCGGTATTGCTGGTGTTGGTGTTTATCCCAGGTTTAGGGGTGGAGGCAGGGGGATCGCGCCGGTGGTTAGGGGCAGGCGATCTGACGTTGCAAGTTACAGAAGTTTTAAAGTTGGGGTTAATTTTTTATTTGGCGTATTGGTTGGAACAAAAAGGACCCAGAATCAATAGTTTTTATCATACTTGCCTGCCCTTTATTGTTTTGCTTGTCGTGATCTGCGGTCTAATTGTGGCTGAACCTGATATGGGAACTACTATGGTGATTGCTGGAATTGCCTTAGCAATGTATTATTCTGCAGGAGGAAGATGGCAACATCTCTCTCTGATTGTTTTTGGTGGAGTGACAATAGCGTGGGTTTTAATCTGGGCGGCACCTTATCGAGCGGCTCGCTTAATGACCTTCCTTAATTTATCGGACGATCCTTTAGGAGCGGGGTATCACATTAACCAAGCTCTCATTGCCTTGGGTTCGGGTGGGTTCTTAGGATTGGGATTTGGTCGTAGTCGCCAAAAGTACAACTTTTTGCCGGAGACATCCTCGGATTCCATTTTTGCTATCATTGGCGAAGAATTGGGTTTCTTGGGAATAATCTTTTTGGTCCTTTTGCCGCTAACTGTTTTTGTCTGGCGGGGGTTGCAAACAGCTCGGCGTGCACCGGATACTTTCGGGCGGTTATTGGCTGTGGGGATTACCACATGGATTGGCTGGCAGGCCGCCGTGAATATCGGAGCAATCATTGGCCTTATTCCGCTTACAGGTGTACCATTACCTTTTATTAGCCAAGGAGGAAGCTCCTTACTGTTTGTTTTGGCCGCTTCGGGTATATTATTGAATATTTCGAGGCAAACCATTTATACTAAAGATGATGAAGATCCTTTTGGTTGGTGGGGGGACATCTGGTCACGTGTTGCCGGCTTTATCCGTCGGGCGCGCTATCTTGAAAGAAAGCCCACAGAGTGAGGTCTGGTTTGTGGGTTCTCGCCGCTCGGCAGATCGCGAGGTGGTACAATCAGCCGGATTTAAATTTATTAGTATTCCGGCGGGCAAATTGCGCCGGTATTGGGATTGGCAGAATATAATAGACCTATTTGTTACTTTGGCTGGCTGGTTTTCCGCTATGGCTATCATTCTGCGTTTTCAACCGAATCGCGTTTTTATAAAAGGTGGCTATGTGGGGGTGCCCGTTGGTTTTGCCGCTTGGATACTGGCTCGGCCAATAATTATTCATGAATCGGATGCTCGGATGGGTCTGGCTAATCGTTTACTGACCCCATTAGCTAAACGGATTTGTGTTTCTTTTCCAGTAGATTCCTATAAATTACCTAAGAAATACATTGCTAAGTTAATTCATACCGGAACTCCCGTAAACGAGATTTTCTACACTCCAGAGATAGAAAATAACACTGGCATTCCTTTTTCGGAAGTAAAACCTTTCTTGTTAGTTATGGGTGGTTCTCAGGGTGCCCAAGCGATTAATCGATTAGTCCAAGCGTCCTTGTCGGCCCTGATTCAGGATTACCAAGTATTGCATTTAGCCGGAGCCCGTGATTTCGCCACCCTAAAAGAATGGGCAGAAACCGAAAGATTCCGCCACTATTACTTATTCGAGAGTTTGCCCAATGAACAAGTGGCTTATTTGATGCGAAAAGCGGCAGTAATTATCTCCCGAGCTGGGGCTACCGCCATTGCCGAAATTGCTGCGAGCGCCCGGCCGGTTATTTTGGTTCCTTTGCCCAGCTCAGCTAATCAACATCAGTTGTACAATGCGGAGTATTTAGCAGATCGGGGAGCGGCCGTTCTAATCAAGCAAGAAGATCTGACACCGGAAGTATTGCAAGAAAGAATTTTCAAAATTATGAATTCCGATCTTGGTCCTCGCCTAATATTTAATATTAAATCTATAACTCAAAAAGACGCCGATCTTAAAATAGCTCACTTGGTCTTGTATGATAACAATGATAACCTTAACTAATGAAAATGATGAAAAATTGGGGCTGGATTGTAGTGGCAGTATTACTGATTAGCGTATTGGGCTGGTATCAGTTAGGTGGGGCTAAGCCTAAATTAATCTGCCATTATAATAATGAAGAAATAGAACAGATTTGTACTTATCGTTTACAGGAAGATTCACTGATCAAGAGCCCATTGAAGATCAACGGTAGAGCTCGGGGAAATTGGTTTTTTGAAGCCTCTTTTCCTATCCAGATTTTAGACCAAAATGATCAAGTATTAGCCCAGGCTCTGGGGATAGCACAAGGGGATTGGATGACTGAAGATTTAGTACCATTTACGGCAGAGATAAAATTTGAGATGCCTTTGGGGGATACGGGCAAATTAGTGCTAAAAAAAGATAATCCTTCGGGTTTACCAGACAATGACGATAGCTTTATTATCCCTGTCCGTTTCCGCTAATAGAAAGTATCAAGTATCATGTGTCAGGCAATTCCCGCCTGCACCTCCCCTTGATAAGGGGAGGATGGGAGGGGATTAGTTTAGAGAAATATCATCCGAATCATTATATGAATGGAATTTATTTAATCAACAAGCCCATTGGCATCACTTCGCATGACGTAGTGGATTATTTGCGTAGAGTCACCGGAGAAAAAACTGTTGGTCACGCGGGTACGTTAGATCCTTTAGCCTCTGGGCTGATGATTGTTGCCATTGGCCGGGAATTTACTAAACGTATCTCGGAGTTCATCAAATTAGATAAGGACTATGTCGCTATTGCAACATTAGGTTCCACCAGCACCACTTACGATGCTGAAGGAGAGATTATTCCGTCTGGTAATTCTAAATCACCTGGCCAAGAAGAAATAATTAAAACTCTGCAAAGTTTTATAGGAGCACAGGAACAAATGCCGCCTATCTTTTCGGCTAAGAAAGTTGGAGGCAAGAAAGCTTATGACTTAGCTCGGCAAGGCAAGGAAGTAAAATTAAAGCCAGTGCCGGTTACTATCCATAAGATTGAGCTATTGGATTATCAATATCCTATTCTGAAATTCAATGTCAAAGTATCTTCCGGAACCTATATCCGATCATTGATCAATGATATTGGTCAAAAGTTAGGCGTGGGGGCATATATGTCCGGTTTAGTACGGACCAAAATAGGAGACTATACTTTATCGCAAGCGACAGATTTACATCGCATTGCGTCAATCAATGATTTAGCCCCAGTCCGAATATAGTAAAATAAGGTTATGAGATATTTACTGTGGATAGTTAGTTGTTTAATAGTAGCAGTGGGTGGGTATTGGTTAGTCCAATATTATTATCAACCAGATAATTATTCAGACGATACCACCCAAGATATCCTAATCTATTTTTGTAAGAGTGAACCAACCGATATTGTGCAAGTAGCAGTTGATCGCACGATTCCTAAAACTGTGATGGTGGCGACTGCCGCCATCCAAGAGTTGCTGAAAGGTCCCACAGAAGCCGAGAAAAACGAGGGCTTGAGCACGGCGATCGCTGAAGGAACAGCTCTGAATTATGTTAATATCGCCGATGGAGTGGCCACAGTTGATTTTGATGATCAATTTGATTTTCAAATGGGCGGTTCGGCTCGGGTACAGGCGGTCTACCAACAGATTTTTAAAACCCTAACCCAATTTCCTACTGTTAAAGATATAAAAATTACTATTAACCACGGCGAACGCCCCGCAGTTTTAGAACCGTAACCAATATGAGATGTTGCTGAGGTAGCTCATCCCCTCTGGATAAAAAAGTTGGTGTTGGCTAAAGCCTGTGGTATATTAAGCAAAATTACCTGATCCCTGTACCTTAAAAAGGAGTGATAAATTTGGAAAATGCTGACGTTAATATCAGCGAGTTCTTAACATTGGCGCTGAAACAACATATCGCTTATGATTATTGCCGTCCAGATCCGCGACAATGTTTGTTCCGGGCAAGTGCAGATACGTTAGGAAAGATATTGTTGAAATACATTGATGTTTTTCCCTTTCTGCAGTGCTTGGTGACTGCTGGTGAAAATCCTGAAACGGTAGTTATAGACGAGAAGAGGTTGGTGATTATCAATAATATTTTAGTGGTTTCAGGGACGATTAAGTACCGTCGTGGGGTAATACCTCCAGCCTTCTCTGTGACGTTCGGTGAGGATTTGACAACCATGGGGTGGATAGAGACATCCAAAGCCAAGGTTTTTGCTAACGACTACGAAGCGCTGTTCGCATTTGAATCACTATCTACCGAATTAGGTTTTTTGCGACTTTTGTAAGTAAAGTGGATACGAGATCAAATCAGCCCCGCCGTTTCCTTCTTAGGAAGCGGCTTTTTTCGTTGGCGGATGACAAATAAAATAAAGTTGATATAATAAAATTGTTATTATTAATTTATTCGGGGGTTTGGGTATGAAGATCATTAATTGGATTGCCGCTATCCTCTTGATCGTGGGCGGACTCAATTGGGGGTTCGTTAGTTTGTTCGGGTTTGACTTGGTCGCAACCCTGTTCGGGGATATGACCACTTTGTCTAAACTGATCTACGATCTCGTAGGTTTGTCTGCTCTCTACGGGCTCTTTGTCTTTTTGCCGAAGATGACCAAGTAAGGTTTAAAACAAGTTTTGGTAGTTTCAGCCAAAATGTGTTACGTTTTGGCTGAAACTTTATCTCTTCCTTTATTCCCTCGTCTCTATCCGCTATTTTCTAATCCCTATTCTCTAACCCCTACCTATCTATGTCGGAATATTATCATGGTCAGCGCACTCGGGGGTTATTTGACCCCGCATCAACAGATCCGTTTAAGATTAGTCGCTCCAAAATTGATCTGTATTGTAATTGTCCCCGCTGTTTTTATATCGATGTACGCCTGGGAGTGGGCCAGCCGCCCGGCTATCCTTTTACTTTGAACTCGGCTGTAGATCATCTCTTGAAGAAAGAATTTGATATCCATCGGGCCAAAGGTCAGCCCCATCCCTTAATGACACAGTATGGAGTAGATGCAGTTCCTTTCCCCCATGAAGATTTAGAGACTTGGCGTAATGCTCGGAGCGGTATCCAGTATTTGGATCCAGTCACCAATTTTTTGGTTTATGGAGGAGTAGACGATGTTTGGGTGGACCCGAAAGGTGAGTTGATCATTGTGGATTACAAGGCGACCAGCAAAGACAAGGAAGTTACCTTAGACGCCGAGTGGCAAAAGGGCTATAAGCGTCAGATGGAGATTTATCAATGGCTTTTCCGGCAAAATGGTTTTTCGGTAGCGCCGGCAGGCTATTTTGTTTATTGCAATGGTAAGCGCGACAGGGAGGCGTTTGACGGTAAATTGGAGTTCAGGATTAAACTGATCTCTTATGAGGGTACCACTGATTGGATCGCACCGACTTTGGAGAAAATTAAAGATTGTTTGATGTCCGACAAAATCCCACCCGCCGGTCCCGAATGCGATTTCTGCACCTACCGCAATGCTATCAGCCAACTCAAAGCTAAATAATTACGTAATGTAGTAAGTACTATAGTAAGTAATTCAGTAAGTAATTTTTTTTTAGTCCCAATCAGGTAAAGATATTTAGTAATAGAAAAGCGGACCAAATTAGGTCCGCATTGAATTCTTTACCGTACGGTAGAAACTTACCGAGGAAGGGGACACTCTCATCCACGGTCTTTCCTAAGGAGTTTTAAAGGTAGAATGGCCATATTGGTCCCAGAGCCATAAACCTGGTGTTCCTTCCGCGATCTCTAGCCCAGCTCGATGATTTCCATCCTCGTCCCAGAGCCATAAACCAGGTGTTCCTTTTCCTTTAGAGAGTATCTCTAGCCCAGCTCGATGATTTCCATTCTCGTCATAAAGCCATAAACCAGGTTCTCCTTTAGAGACGGTGAGCAAGGCACGCTGGCTTCCATCTACATCATAGAGCGCAAGACCTGGTGCTCCTTCAGAGATGGAGAGTCCAGCTCGATGATTTCCATTCTCATCATAAAGCCATAAACCAGGTTTCTCTTCAGGGGTGGCAAGCGCAACCTGACAATTTCCATTCTTGTCGTAAATCCATAAACCCGGTGTTTCTTCAGGGATAGAGAGCAAGGCACGCTGGCTTCCAATCGCATCATAGAGCGCAAAACACGGCTCCCCTTTAAAAAGAGTGAGTAAGACACGATTATTCCCATTCTTGTTATAGAGAGCAATACTGGGTTCTCCTTCAAAGATGCGGAGTTTAATACGGGAGTTCCCATCCTCATCTAAGATTTCAATAGCCTGCGTACGAATAGTTTTAGTTTCCCAGGTTGGTCCTAAATAAACATAAACACCCAATAATACCAATAGCGCCAGTAATAATGTTAATGTGGCTCCCAGAATCCAAGCGATTCTCATAGCGCATCTGTTCTGTCTCTCAACGCGTTCTATGTGCTTTGTTAATACTTCTTCCATCTCATTTACAGTCATCTTTTTCACCTCTGTTCTTGTTTGGAAGAAAAATGATCTGTCGCATCTCGAGCGACCTCCTTTTCAAAGGTCATCCAGTTAATACTGAATTTGCCCGCAGTATAACTTATTTATTTCGGCTGGTCAAGCATATTTTTGGCTTGGAGAGCGGTTTTATTGTTGATTTTCAGATTGTTAATATCAGGCGTTGACCAGGGGTTATATTGTTGTAAAAATGTATCATAACTTTCCCCCAGCACAATTCAGTCTCATCCAGAATATGATATTTATCCTCTCTGGATATATATTGAATTGTGCGGGGCACCGCCTGCCCTTTTGTCTTAAGAGGGGTGTTGAATCTTCTCTCTCATCTCCTCCCCTTAAGATAAGGGGAGGTTAGGTGGGGTTATTGCTGGAGAGCAGAATCGGCTTGGATAAATGATTGTATGATAAAATAATTACGTAAGGAACGTCGAACGTTCTAAATAATTACTTAACATAGTAAGTAATATAGTAAGTAATATTATGGCGAGAAATAGAAGCGGTAAAAAAGATATTAGAAAGCTCACTCGCATTGCTAAATATAGCTTGGGGCTGACTTTGCCTGCAGAAGTGGTGCGTAAGCTGGGATGGCAGGAGCGTCAAAAGCTGGTTGTCCGGGCCGCCGGGCGTCATTTAATTATTAAAGACTGGCGGAAATGAACCCCGTTAGAGATAACCAATAGCAACTATTTTTCACCAACTTATATATCAATTATTAAATCAAGCTTTATTTAGAAATTATTATTAACTTACGAAAACGATGAAGTTTTCTATCTCTAACGGGGTGAATAAAATTATTTGGGCACAGTTTTGGGTATTGCTTCTGGGCACTTTATTTGCTTGGGGGAACTTTGTTTTGGAAGTGATAAATTGGCGGAGCCAGCAGATTTGTTATCCGTGTACAGGTGCCCAGTGCTTTGAGGTTAGTTGCCCTGCCCTGATTAATCTTTTTGTCACTCCTTGTTTCTGGGGGGCAGTGTTCTTTACTATTGCCTTGGTACTTAGTATTTTGTTACTGAGGAATAGAAATTAATTTTTAAGGATGGTTTTATGAAAAGATTAATCTTTTGCTTAGTTCCGCTCTTGTTGGCAGGGGGGTGTGCTTTAGTTAGTACTTTGCCCCAAATTACTCTTAAGGATCACCGGCAAAACTTTGATTTCCCAATAGGTCAGCAATTTAAAGTTGTTTTACCGTCCAATCAATCTACTGGTTATCAATGGCAAGTGACGGATATTACTGCGGGGGTGCTGGAACGGGTAGATAATACATACCAAGTTACCGATAAATACAATACGGAAAATCTGGTCGGTGCAGGAGGCGAAGAAGTCTGGACTTTCAAGGTTTTGAAGGTGGAACGGTCGCATATCGTGATGAAATATCTACGACCCTGGGATAAAACCGATGTGGCAAATGAGTTCTTGGTTACGATCAACGGCAATCCAGGCGATGATGGCTTACTAACTTATATAGGGGTAATTAAATCTACGCCCGAGGGGGCTCAATTTGATGATTATTTTGTTGCCGATACTGGCGAAACTTTTGGCATTGAATCAGTTATGCAAAATAAAATTGCCGATCCAGGGGTTAAAGCCAAAATTGTGGATGTCACTGATAAGGATATTAAGGTAGAGATTCGGGGAACTCTGACTGCTGATGCGATCGATTATGAGGGCAAACAATTTGTCATCAGTGAAATAGCTGAAAAATCATAATACTGTCATCTCTGGCGGGGTTTTTCTTTGTCATCCTGGACCGACTGGCCAAAGGCCAAGTTCGGATTCCCTGGCCGGGCAGGCAGGATCCAGGCCTGGATCCTCGCCTCTGCGGGAATGACAATAGGGTGGGATGATAACAGAGGAGTAAGGAGATTTTGATACAATAGAGGGGTGAAAAAAGTAACTCCTAAACACTATTTTATGGTGGGGATCGGTGGCATTGGGATGCAGGCACTTGCCGATGTGCTTTTGGGTATGGGGAATCGGATTACGGGCAGTGACATTCAGGATTTCCCGGGTCGGAAGCGTCTGGAGAGTAAGGGGGCCAAAGTAATAATTGGGGAACAGATTGCCGAGAACGTTCCAACGGATATCAATGAACTAATCTATACTTCTGCCGCGGCGAGGCCGGATACTGTCCATTTAGAGATTGAGCAGGCCAAAAAAATGGGGCGAACAGCCTGGAAACGTTCCGAATTTATTGGCGAGTTGATGAAGAATAAAATCGGAATCGCTGTGTCCGGTACCCACGGCAAGACCACTGTCTCCACGTTAATCACTTTGATTCTGCAGGAGGCTGGGATGGATCCTACCGCTTTGATTGGAGCGGAGGTAAAAAGCTTGGAAGGCTGTGGCATTTTAGGTCGGAGTGAGTATTGGGTGATAGAGGCTTGTGAATATGATCGAGCATTTTTGGATATGCGACCCAAAATCGCAGTCCTTACTAACATTGATGCTGATCACTTGGATTATTATCAAGATATTAATGAAATTAAACAAGCATTTGCACAGTTTTTACAATTAGTGCCGACAGATGGCCTGGTCGTTGCCTGCGGCGATGACCCCAATATTTTGGAAATTTTGCCACAAGCCAAATCCAAAGTAATTAAATTTGGTTTTTCCACCTCATCGGAGATTGGCAATAATTTAGTGGCCAGAGATATCATCTATCAGGATGGCAAGATGAAGTTTGCTGTTGATGGCATCCAGACTTGGTTGAAATTTCCTGGTAAACATCTGGTAATGGATGCTTTAGCTGCTATCGCTGTAGCTAAACACTTAAAAGTAAGTGATGCTGTTATTAAAATGGTGTTGGAGAATAAATTTCAGGGAGCGGATCGCCGGTTTGAAATCGTAGGTAATATTGGTGGCGTCGCTTTTGTGGATGATTATGGACATCACCCTACGGAGATCCAGGCGACCCTTGCGGCTGCCCGGGATTATTTTGGCGGCCGAAAAATTCGAGTGGTGTTTCAGGCTCATCAATATAGTCGGACGCGACTTCTGTTAAACGAGTTTGCCCAGAGTTTTGGTGATGCGGACGAAGTCTTAATTGCTCCGATCTTGGCGGTGCGAGATAGTGAGGAAGACATCCAAGCAATTGACAACAATCGCTTAGCGGAAGCGATCGATAAAATAAGCCATAATGCTCGGGCTTATTCAGACTTCCAGGAGATTAGCGACTATCTGTCTGCCGCCTTGCAACCAGGTGAAGTGGTTATATCGCTCGGAGCGGGGAAAAACAGTGATTGGATTAAGGAGTTTGTTTCGGCATATTCCCAAACCGATTAGCTATGGTAAAGAGGGGATTTGCTTTCGAAAAAGTGTTCAAAAAAAAATTGCCGCCGGCACTGGCGTCTACTATTCGTCCCTGCGTAAGCTTTTATACGACTAAACCTTCTCTTGTCCAACCCCGCAAACATCGGCTAAAAAAATTAGCCTGGACGCCTAAATTTAAGCATAAATCTTTAAGCACAGTAGCCGCACCACTGCTCCGAACATTGGTGGGGGCAGGTTTAATCGTGCTTTTTTATTGGGTGTTTGGATCGCACTTCTTTGTCTTAGATCAGTTAGATATTCAAGGCAATCGTTTAGTGGACAACCAGACCCTTGTAGATACAATTTTTAAGCAAGAGTTTAAAGGAGTGAATGCTTTGTTGTTCAATGAGGTCAAGGCAATGCGGCAAGCAATGACTATCTCCCAAATCAAGACAATAGATTTTCACAAAAATATTTGGCAACACCAGTTGCAAATTATTATAGAAGAACATGAAACGTCCTTAATCTGGCGTACCAACAACGAACAGTTTTTGGTGAATCGGGCGGGTGTGGTTTATGATATTGCTCCTCCTGATAGCCCGCTACTCGTAGTGGAGGATCTAAAGAATGTGCCGGTGAGCTTGAAGCAACAGATTCTAACCACCGATTTTATTGAGTTTGTGAACTTTGTGGCGGCGAATCTTCCTCGCAAAACCAATTTGAATGTGCGACAGATAGTAGTACCAGAAACCACCTTTGAAGTTGAAGTTATAACCAATGAAGGCTGGAAGATTATCTTTGATGCTACTAAAAGTCCGGATACCCAATTAAATAATCTGGCTAAAATCCTCCGCGATGGGGCTCATCCTCGCCAGTATGTTGATCTGCGCATTTTAGACCGGGTGTATTATAAATAAATTAGAGACTAGAGAATAGCGACTAGCGGGGTAGGTTAAAGTTTAAGAGCATAAGAGGTTCTTCACTATTCGCTAACCGCTAAAACTCTAATCTCTACATGCCAATGGGTTGTGCTATGATAAAAAGTGCAACTTAGGAGGAAAAATGGCAGATAATCAGGCCTTATACCGTCGGTGGCGGCCGCAGACTTTTGCGGATTTAATAGGGCAAAACCACATCAAACAAACGATTCTTAATGCCATCAAGACTGGCAAGGTCAGCCATGCCTATTTATTTGCTGGCCCTCGGGGTACGGGAAAGACTTCGTTGGCTCGGTTACTTGCCAAAGCAGTGAATTGTTCAGATAACAAAGAGGGCGAACCTTGTGGAAAGTGTGCTAATTGTTCAGCTCTGTCCTCAGGGAGAATGATTGATCTAATCGAGATTGATGCCGCCTCCCATACCAGTGTGGACGATGTTCGCAACCTTATTGAAAAGGTTAATTATGCTCCCTCTATAGCCCGCTATAAGGTCTATATCATAGACGAGGTGCATATGCTCTCGCGCAGTGCTTTCAATGCGCTCCTGAAGACCTTGGAGGAGCCGCCTGCCCATGCCATATTTATTCTGGCTACTACCGAAGTACATAAATTACCCTCCACGGTAGTCTCTCGATGCCAGTATTTTGATTTTCATTATCTTTCGCATGCCGAGCTGACCGAACAGCTTAAAAAAATTGCCCAGCAGGAAAAAATCAAAATTGATGAAGCGGCCTTAGTGACGATCGCAGATAACTCCGAGGGTAGTATGCGGGATGCCATCAGCCTGATGGACCAAGCGGCGAGTTTTACATCCGGGAAAGTGGATCAGCAAGTCCTGAAAGACCTATTGGGGGTAGTGGATACACAGGTA
Organism: Patescibacteria group bacterium; assembly: GCA_043802665.1. Classification (GTDB taxonomy): domain Bacteria; phylum Patescibacteriota; class Kazan-3B-28; order Kazan-3B-28; family UBA10110; genus UBA10110. The sequence goes on along the minus strand of JAZDKW010000020.1, from coordinate 13,164 downwards.
GCGCGCACTCTTACCCAGGCTGTTTTAGATCAGGATGCTCCCGCGGGTATTAACTTGATCAATGAGGTATATTTTAAGGGCTACGATATCAACCAAGTTGGGAAATTATGGCTAAATTATTTGCGGGAGTTGCTGATGATTAAATTGGGGAATGGCCAATTGGTCCAAAAGTCTGTTGACGAGAAAAAAGAGATGGCTCGTCAGTCGGCGGTTCTAACAATTAGTGAATTAATCAATTTATTACAGCGCTTAGTGGAGGCGATGAATCAGTATCGGGTAGTCAGTTTGCCTCAATTGGCCCTGGAGTTGGTTGTAGCCAAAAGTTGCGGGGGAGTAGATAGCAAACCAACAGTCCCAGCCAGTTCGGAGACAACGGCGGAGAAAAGAACAATATCTGGTTTGGCTCCGACCGTTTCGTCTGCGGCTTCCCCAACTTTAGTCAAGGAAGTTGCTTTAACAGAAGATAATTTTGCCGAAATAAGCGCGCAGATTTGCCAGGGGATTAGCTCGGTGAGCCCTTCGCTGGGAGCGATTTTGAAAACCTGTCAATTCACCTTTAATTCGGGGAAGATGTGCATTAAAGTCCCCAGTAAATTTCTTCAGGATACGTTAGATAAGGCAGCTAATCGGGAGCTTTTCGCCCGACAGTTAGTGCAAGCAGGAATAGGAGATATTATTGTTGAGTATGTGGTCGAGCCCGTCGCTAATACTGTTACAGAAGTGGCACAAGTCTTTGATATAATGTAAGGTCTAAATTATCATCTATGAGCGCTTCGCAATCAGCTGAAAATGTAATGCCTCCCCAAAATGTAGACGCAGAAAAATCATTGCTGGGGTCATTGTTGTTGGATAAAGATGCCGTTATCCGTGTGGCTGATATTGTTAAGCCAGAAGATTTTTACGAGGATCGGCATGGCATTATTTTTTCGGCGATGTTGGCTTTGTACGAAAAGATGAGGCCGATTGATGTGGTAACAGTGACAGATGTTCTGCGTGATCGCAAGAAATTAGATAGTGTTGGCGGAGCGAGCTATTTAACCAGTCTGGCTGGTAGTTTGCCAAGTAGTGCGAGTGTGGCGAGATATGCTGAAATTGTTTCTGCTAAAGCTACTTTGCGTAATTTGATTGCGGCTGGGGCTGATATTGCTGCTTTTGGCCGGCAAGAAAACCAGGAGTTGGATATCCTTTTGGATGAAGCCGAAAAGCGATTGTTTGCTGTGGCCAGAAAGTATCTGCATGGCGGATTTGTTTCGGTACGAGATGTGTTGGATGAAGCCTTTGAAAGAATTGATAAACTGCACGAGCATCGCGGCCAGACTCGCGGCGTCCCTACTGGATTTAAACTATTAGACAACATACTATCAGGTTTTCAGAAATCCGATTTAATTGTGGTGGCTGCCCGTCCCAGTATTGGCAAGACTAGTTTGGCTTTGAGTTTTGCTCTCAATGCCGCCACCGAAGGTTATGCGGTTGGGATGTTTCATTTAGAGATGTCTAAAGATCAAGTGGTTGATCGGTTGATTAGTGCGGAATCCGGAATCGATTCCTGGCGGTTGCGAACAGGTAATTTGCGAGAAGAGGATTTTGCTCGCTTAAGTGAAGCGATGAGCAAATTAGCTGAGTTCCCTATTTATATTGATGATTCCCCGGGATCAAATGTAATGGAGATGCGTACTAAAGCTCGCCGTTTGCAGGCGGAGAAAAAATTAGACTTGTTGATTGTGGATTATTTGCAGTTGATGGAGTCACGGAGGAATTCGGATAATCGAGTTCAGGAAATATCTGAAATCTCAAGAGGGCTTAAAGGTTTAGCTCGGGAACTTAATATCCCGGTCATCGCCGTGTCGCAATTATCACGGGAGGTGGAAAAGCGTCCCCGAAAGATCCCGCAGTTATCAGACTTGCGCGAAAGTGGCGCCATTGAACAGGATGCGGATGTAGTAATGCTTATTTATCGGGACGATTATTATAATAAAGATAGCGAACATCCTAATATTGCCGATATTATTATTGCCAAACATCGTAATGGTCCTACCGGTCAGGTGGAACTTTACTTTAAACCTGAAACAATGACATTCCGCACCCTGGAAACCGAACGAGAATTAACCGCCGAGTCCCTGGTGGCCATTGAAGAAACCAGTGTTTAAGGGTGCTCTGCTCTCTCTTAACACGTAAGCTTGTTATAATAAAAAGAGAGGAGTAGACAATGGAGAAAAAATCAGCCGTAGCTTTGCTCGAATTATTTAAAATAGAACTGCGTACAGTGCTGGCTTTGGCTTTATTGTTGGTGGTGCTGGTAGGTCTGGGTTTTGCCGCAGGTGACCCTACGGTAACCTTTGATTTTGGTTCTGGCCTCAGCACGGAGATTGCACCCGGGAGTATTCCCGTTAATGGTGGATCCAGCGTCTATCCCCAAGTTTCTGGTCAATTACAATATGGTTGGCAGACTCCCTATGTTACCGAACAAAGTAGCGGTACCCAGGTAGCAAATTTATTTGAAACTGATTCTAATCAAGGCGTCGGCGACAATACTTTCATCATTAGTGGGCTTACTGCACAATACTATACAGTGACTTTAGTAAGTGGAACGTTAAATAATTCCATTACTACTAAAGTAGTTGTTAACGGTACTAACTATGTTATCAATTCTGATCCGGGGATTTGGAAAACCCTGACTTTTAAAACTGCTACTGCAGGAGGCAATATAGAATTCAATTTCAAACGTTATGGAGCTAACCTTTGGGCGATCAATAGTCTATCTTTGATTCCCAGCAGTACTCCACCTCCAGAGCAAGCATTTGATTTAGTTATTCAACCAGCCGAACATTTAGTTACCGCGGGAGGAACGGCGGTTTATCAGATTTCTGTGCTATCAAATAATGGTTATAGTAGCGAGGTAGTCTTATCTTTGACTGGTTTGCCACAAGGTATGACAGCAATGTTCAGTCCGGCTTCGGGATTCCCAACCTTTACGGCCAAATTGGAGATTTCTACTTCTGCTGATGCTCCCATTGCCCGTCGGGTGATCAACCTCTCTGCCCAGGGAAAGGATAGTGGTTCCTATACTCTGAACAAAGACATAATATTGTTCGTTGTACATACCAATGATAATGCGGTTAGTCAGACACCGCCAGTAGATTCGCGGACGGTGCGCCAACAGGCTATTGCCCAGCAACAATTTATCGATGCTTATATTGTCTCCGAAAAGACACAACTGATTACCCCCAATGAATTAATGTCGCTTAGAGAACTATCCGCAGACACGGCTTTCCCTGTTCTACCAGAGTTACCCGCCGCCCGCTCAATAATAGATGCTTCTTTGCGCCAACTAACCAATGTGGGTATAATTAGTATGGTGGTGGATAGTGCTCCTGCCGCTATGTCGGCACCTCCGCCAAAAGTCGGTTTCTGGGCCCAATTCTTTGGATCAATGTTTAACCCAGCAAGCTAATATGATAGTTAGTCAAAAGTTCATCCAGAATTTCCGTGAAGAGGCGACCCGCCAGAGGGATTTTACTAATTCATTCTGGCGACAATTAGCCGTGATCATAGTTTCCATAGTCATTATCCAGATAGTTGGTCCTTACATCATCTTTTGGGGGACCAACATTGCGGCTAACCAAATTAACTGGTTCTAAAAGTAGCAAAAAATAACTTAGGACCAATGCATTGGTGGGGCCGGTTTAATTTATTGATTTGTTGGTAAGAATGGTAAAATAAACAGGTAACTTAGATGCTATGGCCACACGGCAAAGACTACGCAAACAACAAAGGCTCGAGGAAAAAAGGCAGGCTCTGCGTGAGTTACGGGCTCAGCGCAACCTTTATCGGGTAGCTTTTCCCTGGAAGAAACTGCTTTGGCCTGTCAGTAGCACCATCTTAATAATTTTATTAGTTTGGTTAGTGCCGCGAGGGATTATTTTGGCGGAGAATATGGGAAAAATATCTGGCGAATTTGGTAGCATTGCTAAAAAAGAATTGCAGGAAAGCAAGTTCGCTACTTTAGTTACCAGCGAAGGTGATATTAAAGTAGAGCTTTTGAACGAAATTGTTCCTAAAACAGTAGCTAACTTTGTGTTGTTGGCGAAGCAAGATTTTTATGATGGAGTAAAATTCCATCGGGTTATTGATGATTTTATGATTCAGACAGGGGACCCGCTATCCAAGGATGACGATCCTACTAATGATGGCACCGGCGGTCCCGGCTATACTTTTGACGACGAGATCAGTGCCGATAGCCCAAAGTTGGTGCGGGGGGTTGTAGCTATGGCTAATTCTGGGGTAGACGAGCAAGGCAAGGGTAGCAATGGGAGCCAGTTCTTCATTATTACCAAAGATGCTACCCCTTGGCTGGATGGTCAGCACACTCCTTTTGGTCAGGTGGTCTATGGCATGGATATTGTTGATAAAATTGGCAAGACTGAAACTGATAGCACTAATGATCGGCCCAAAACAGATATTATTTTAAAAGATGTAATTATTAGCAGTAGTTAAGATGCCAAAATTAATTAAATCAGTGCAATCAGTGGTTAGTGGTCAATCAGTGAAATCAGTTGCTAATCAGTATTCTATCAGTGTAATCAGTGGTTAAAATGTTTGATAAAGCTAAAAAACTTTGGGATTTGCAAAGCAAGGCTAAAAAACTCCAGAATCAATTACGGGAAATGGAGTTTACGGGTACGGAGTTAGGAGGGAAAGTAAAGGTCACTGTAACGGGAGAGCAAAAGATCACCGCCATGGAGATAGATGATAGTTTGGTTAGCTTAGACGAGAAGAGCAGTCTTATTAAATTTGTGACCCAAGCAACCAACGCTGCGCTTAAAAGAGCCCAGCAAGCGGCTTCTAATAAAACCAAGGAGATTATGGGGGGTTTGGGCATTCCCGGCTTATAAACATAGGTATGTCTTCGACCTTGCTCAGACAATAATCCCTGAGTGTATCCGCCAGCCGGCGGAGAAGGACTACATTAATTTGTTGATATGTATTCCCTGCCTAAATCAGTTTCTAAATTAATAGAAGAATTAAGCAAATTGCCAGGGATCGGACCGAAAACCGCTTCCCGACTGGCTTTTTATTTAGTAAAAAATCCCAGCATCGATGTGAAATCTTTAGGTGAGGCCTTGTTGAATCTAAAATTAGACTTAGTCTATTGTTCCCAATGCCACAATATTGCCGACCATGACCCCTGCGCTATCTGCACTGATAATGCTCGGGATAGCCAACTGCTGTGCGTGGTGGAAGAGCCGTTGGATGTTTTAGCTATCGAGAAAGCCGGTGGTTTCCAAGGGCATTACCATGTCTTGGGTGGTCGGCTATCTCCCTTAGAAGGGGTTACTGCTACGGATTTGAATCTATCTTCTTTGGTTCAACGCATCAAAACCGGAGGTGTCACCGAAGTAATCATTGCTACTAATCATAATATAGAGGGCGAGACGACAGCAATGTATGTAACGAAGCTGTTAGAAACCGTCGGGGTGAAAATCAGCCGAATTGCCAGCGGTCTTCCAATGGGAAGCGATTTAGAATATGCCGATGAAGTAACCTTGCTTCGGGCATTTGAAGGACGGAGGGAAGTATGAAAGACACTCGGCTAATCTTGTTGGCTCAGGCTCTTGCGGCGACCTTTCTTTGGTCAGCCTCTAAGATTATTCTTAAATTGGGTTTAGGATTTGCTACTCCCTTGTTGTTAGCTGGATGTACTCAAGCAGTCGCCTTAGTCAGTCTGGTTATTTATAGCCTATTTCATCCCATTAAGTTAAGCCAGCCATTTAAAAAAATGGAGATATCTGTTTTAGTTCTTTTAGGGATAATGGGGTTTGTGGTGGCACCGCTATTTGCAGTGATCGGGTTAAAATATGTAGCCGGAACTACAGCGGGTTTGTTTGCCGGCTTGGGATCCGCCTTAGTGATGTTTTTAAGCTGGACAATTTTGCGGGAGAAGCCAAGGAGCTGGCAGGTTATCGGCGGACTGGTTGCTTTTGTCGGTGCTTACATCTTTTTATTTGATAATAAATTAATGGGAAGCAGTTTCGGAATTCTAATGATTGTACTATCAGAACTAAGTTATGCCCTAAATATTGTGTTAACCCGGCTGATTATGCGGCGGCCAGGCAACGATGCTCTGATTGTAGCTTTGGTAGGATCGGCTTTAGGCACTACGATTTTGTTGCCGTTAGGTTTGACAGAGAATAGCTGGGCCGCTCTGGGCCAGTGGCAAGTCTGGTTGGTAATAATTACGGTTGGTCTCATCTTTGCCTTTGCCGGATTGCTGTGGAACTCAGCCCTAAATTACCTTTTGTCATTTGAGGCGGCGATCTTCCAAAATACTATGCTGATCCAAGTTGGCTTGCTCTCGGCTATTTTTCTGCGCGAAACGATTACTCCGTATAACCTTATTGGTGCGATAATAGTCTTGGCCGGTGCCTATTTGGTTAGCCGTCCTCAACCTTCTTCCAAGCACTATGTCCATAGCGGAAATTAGACTCTACAATACACTCACCCGCGAAAAAGAGATTTTTCATTCCCTCAAGCCGGGGTGGGTTTCGCTTTATTCTTGTGGCCCGACGGTATATCAAGCGGCGCATATCGGCAATCTAAAAACTTATCTCTTTGTAGATATTTTAAAGAGAGCATTGGAATATAATGGCTACCGTGTGAAGCACATTATGAATATCACCGATGTAGGCCATCTCACCTCTGATGCCGACACCGGCGTGGATAAAGTGGAGGCCGCCGCGGAGAAAGAACACAAAACGGCTAAAGAAATTACCAAGCATTATGCCGATCTCTTTCAAAAAGATTTGACGGCGTTAAATATCGAAATGCCGACTAAGTTTGCTTGGGCGAGCCAATATATTAAAGATCAGATTAAATTAGTTCAGGAGCTGGAGAAAAAAGGATACACCTACAAAACAGATGATGGGATTTATTTTGATACGGCGAAGTTTCCCGAGTATGGCAAGCTATCCAAAGTTGGCACTGGACAGGCTCGGGTTTGCCACAGTGGAGAGAAACACAGCGAAGCAGATTTTGCCCTTTGGAAATTTTCCAAGCCGGAAGAAAAAAGACAGCAGGAATGGTCTTCGCCTTGGGGAGTAGGTTATCCCGGGTGGCATTTAGAGTGTTCTGCTATTTCCACTAAAGAGCTCGGTCAGCCTTTCGACATTCATACTGGCGGCGAGGATCACATCGCGATTCATCACAATAATGAGATCGCTCAAAGCGAAGCGGCCTACGGAAAACCGTTGGCAAATTACTGGCTCCACAGCATGTTTTTGCTGATAAATGCGGCTAAGATGGCCAAAAGCGAGGGTAATTTTATCACCCTGCCCGATTTAATAGCAGAAGGATACGATCCCTTAGTTTTTCGCTATTTGGTTGTCTCCAGTCACTACCGCAATAAATTGAATTTTTCTAAAGAAGCGATGGATGGCGCTCAAAACTCGCTGAATAAATTACGCGGGCTATTTGACGCGAGGGCCCGAGGCGGCCACCTTTTAGAACATCAGCGCAAGGCATTTATGTTGGCGCTTGGCGATGATTTAAATATGCCGGAAGCAATAAAGGTAGTTTGGGAAGTGGTTAAATCTAATGAAGATCTGGCCGATAAGCAGGTGACGATTTTAGATTTTGATCGGGTGCTGGGTTTAGGGCTTAAGGCTTATCATCCACCAGTGGTCCCTCGCGAAATCATTAATTTGGCTAATCAACGCGAAAAAGCACGCGAACGGAAAGATTGGGATAAATCCGATGAGTTAAGAAAACAGATTGAAGAAAAAGGCTATCAAATTCTCGACACTGACTTCGGCTACACCCTCAAACCCAAATAACTTTGACTGTTATCCCAGTTCTCACTTTTGTCATCCCGAGTGCAATCGAGGGATCTGGTCGCTTTCAAAGCGACCCTAAGTTGTTCTGTTACTTTCCCGAGGAAAGTAACCAAAGTCTTCTCGCAGTCACTCTCACTCGGTATCTACTAAAAATTACTTTTCCATTCTCGCCGGTGTAACCGGCTGCACGAAGCAGTAATTTTTAGAATACCTGTCGCTCGAGTTCCAATGCTCGATCAGGCAGACAAAAACATTCTTCCTCCAAGGGCTGGAGCTAAGGACCAGAACCCTCTTCTCCAATGGCGGATGGGATAACCAGGAGAAGAAGGAAAGAAAAAACCCCGCCAAGAGGGCGGGGCAGGACAATACCATCATTATTGTATATCATTTCTTTTCTTGGCGTCAAAAAGAAAACCCCCGCCTATGAAAGGCGGGGGTGTGGTTTGCGGCCAAGTTTATGGTCCTGGCCTCCCACACATGACCCAACAAAAACCATCCTGAGTATGCTTTATTTTTGTCCCCGGAACCATAGAAGATAGGAATATACGATTGGTGCCGCGGCGGCGATCAATATCCCGGCCATTGGGATGTAGAAATTCCAGGGCACAGGTAAAAGTGGGACGGAAAGGAACAATAATCCGCCTATCACAAAAGTATATCCGCCCAAGCGGTGAGTCTTCTTCCAGTTGGTGTCAGAAGATAATGTCCAAGGAGTGCGAATTCCCATAAAGAAATTAGATTTAACTTGATGTAAGTAGTTCCCAATCAAAATAAATAATACTCCGACCGCTATTGGCACAATCACATCAATTTTCAATGGTTGATCGGTAACTGCTACCCAAGTCGTAAGCAAAAACATGAATAATAAGAACGCCATCATGACATTTCTAATCATCTGGTAGAAGCCCATGGATTGATGAAAATGTTCTCTCCGAGGCTCGAATACGGGGATTAGCAGAAACAGAAGATACACACCCAGCATCATGGCTGGGATGCCCAAAGCGTGGCCCAAAGGACTGCTCCAACCGTCCACCTGGCCGCTTATGCTCCAGTGCGAAGGGACTTTCAGTGGTAATTTTGGGTAAGCCCACCAACCAACGACCGCGGCTATTGCAATCGTGACCCAAGAAAACCACTCGTTTTTTACCCCGTTAGAAGCCAAATAATCTTTTTTATTCATAGTTTTTAAAGAAATTAATTCTTATTTCGTATATATAATGGTGTGCGAAAAGCTTCTAACGGGGTTAATAGACAGTTTCATTGTTTCCTCCAAAAGTTTCTAATAAATGATTCAATACTTCATAAAATACGGTTGTATTCAGGGAATAAATGATTTTCTGGCCCTTCCGCTCTGAAGTCACCAGATTGGCCTGTTTAAGGACTGAAAAATGATGAGAAAGCGAGGGGAGCGACAGGGCAGGGAAGCGAGAAGCGATTTGTCCCGCGGTCATATCTCTTCTTTGTAACAATCTTAAAATCTTTCTCCTCTGGTGGTCGGAGAGAGCATGCAAAGCAACGGAGATGGATTCAACAGACATATATTTAGATATTTAAACAACTATCTAAATGCTACCATACTAAGGAAGTTTGTCAACAACCATATCCGTCATTCTGGGGAGCTCCTGGAGCGACTCCCTGGCCGTTCAAACCCGGCACGGGCAGGCCAGAATCTAACCCGTCATCCTGAACGAAGCCCTATCATTTGTGGGGCGTAGTCGGGATTCGGAATCCAGGCTCATTTTCTCCTATGGATTATTGGTTTATAATAAAACCATTAAAACATTATAATCCCTGAGTCCGCCAGCTGGCGGATAGAAGGGTTGCATAGGAGATAATATGAAAAACATTTGGAGTTGGGTGGGCATAGTTATATTAATCGCTCTTTTAGGTTGGGCTGGCTATTACGGCTGGCAACAAAGAAGTACTATCGAAGAATTGAGCAATCAATTGGGTAATATGGCTAATCAGTCAGCCAATCAAAATGATTCTCTCCAAAACCAAATTGGCAATAACATAGGCAATTTAGCTTTGCCATTAAACAATACTACTAACAACGGAACGATTACCCCGGTTACTCCAACAACTGGATGGAAAACATATTCCAACAGTACGATTGGATTTAGTTTCAAATATCCCAGTAATTGGAGTGATGTTATTATCTCAAGACAACCAATAAATACCTTTTTTGAGAAAGGGATAAGGTACAGCAGTTCGACTGATACAGGCCATAGATATTTTGATCCCAATAAAGCGTTTACATTTGAAATCTATTCACAGGATTATCAAAATGGTTTAGGTACGGTTATTACTAAAAAAATTAATGTAAACTGGTCAGCGACAGAGCTTGAAGCTAATGTTGGTACGAGAGCAATGCAAATACTATTTACTAAAAAGCTCAGTTCCAAGTCAATGTTGCTGGGTATGTATGCTTCACCAGAATGTTCGCCAAGCATAAGAATATCGGTAGTAACTCCACTGGATGTGGCTGGTTTCCCAAACTTATTTATCTATATTGATAAACCCGAATTTTGGAAAGACCCGATAGTGGTAAATTATAGTAAGTCTATTAATCCTGAAGACCCCAGCACGGGCGATCCATGCGATTTAGAGCCGGCTTATCGGGAAATTGCTGATAAAATAATCCAAGGCGGTTACCCAGTACTAAATGGTTACATCGAAACTGCTCGTCTGATTGCTGACTCTGTAGTGGTAAAATAACTATAAATGGGATATGGTCTCTGGCTTAATTCATTGGAAATTGGCATAGCCAGGCGTAGCTTTAAAGAAGCGAAGACTGGTGTACATTGGTGACATTGGGAATTAACCCGTAGGGTTTAACTTTGGGGCGTGGCCAAGTGGTAAGGCAACGGCCTTTGGCGCCGTGATCGTAGGTTCGAATCCTACCGCCCCAGCCAAGAGCTACAATGGCAAAATATTCGTAGTGCCTCCAAAAAGGCCTTAGTTTTCAAAGCCCCATAATCCTCTTCCCAGAGGTGGATTTTATGCTATGATGGTTTCGTCAACCCATGGCTTTTATGTATATTTAACAACTCCGAATTGTAGTACTCTTTTTCGTCATCACGGTCAGAGGTGGGCAGATGCTCTACTTACCGTGATGACTATTCTTCGGAGTAGAAGTCATGGGTTGACTAAGTGTGAGGTCTGCCCTCTTTTGATTAATCATCAGAGGCTAGGGCAACTCACCAGAAAGGAAAACCCAATGGCCATCATTATTTCAAAATCAGGCAAAAATGCTCAGAAGGTTGAGAGATCTCGAATTGAACAAGAGAATTATCTCCAACAATACATCTATGACAATCCGGAGGCTATCCCAATCTATGACATCAAAGAAGATATCCAACTATTAATTCTGGCCAGGGAATTCTCTACCCATAGTGGTTCTATTGATGCTATTGGCATAGATAAAGATGGTGAGATTTACATTATTGAAACTAAATTATATAAAAACCCAGACAAAAGAACTGTCGTGGCCCAATCTCTAGATTATGGCGCGGCTCTTTGGAAACATTCTAATGATTTTGACACTTTTACTGCCACTCTAAACCAAAGTGTCCAAAAAGTTTTTGGGATGACTTTAAGTGAAAAGATTGAAGCGTTTTTCGGCTTAACACCAGAAGAAATAACAGTATTACTTGATTCTGTAAAAAAGAACCTATCTAATGGAGTAATGCACTTCGTCATTTTAATGGATGTTTTAGATGATCGGCTCAAAGATCTAGTACTTTATGTCAACCAAAACAGTCAATTTGATATCTATGCTGTTGAGTTAGATTATTACAAACACGAGAATTACGAAATTATTATTCCCAAAATATACGGGGCAGAAGTTAAGAAGGATATTGCAGTGAGTTCAGCTACCGCAGGAGCAAGAAAGATGTGGACATTAGAAAGCTTCTGGGAAGATGCAAAGAATAGACTATCTACAGAAGAATTTAAATGTATTAAAAAATTATATAAATTTGCAGAAGAAACTGCAGATAATATTACGTTAGGGACAGGCAGTAGCTCGGGATCTTTTAATCCGAAATACAACAAAATAAGTGTTAGATCCTTCTTCTCTGTGTTCTCTGATGGGAAGATTGGTCTTAATGTTGGATATTTAGATGATGAGAAGCAGATGAAAGAGTTTTATAATTCTCTTAATAAATATCTTAATACAACGGTACTGGATAATATGGACCAGGCTCGTTTGGCGCATTTATGGCCTAAGTTGCCAACAAATGAATTAATCAAAAATTGTGACAAATTTATAGAAGCAATCAAAGATTTCATTAGTAAAGAAACCACTAAACCATAGTTTATATTTATTAATTTTTTATCATTATGAAAAATTCTGGGTTAGCGGCAGTATTAAGTTTTTTTGTAGTAGGGCTTGGTCAGATTTATAACGGACAAATCGGCAAAGGTATATTTTTCTTGGTTGGATATTACCTTGTGTTTGTAATATTTTGGAGCTTATTTTTCAGTTCTATATTTACCGGTGATGATAGCACTATGATGGCATCTGTCACTTCTGTGTTTATCGCTCCAATAATTGTCGTAGCGCTATGGATATTTAATATTGTAGACGCACACAAGAACGCGGAAAGGATTAATAAACAAGCTTCTAAAACTAGATAGAAGTAGTCTGCAGTTCCAATTTCCCGTCTTTCAGAGCCACCTTGTTTTTGATGTTTTTCAGGATCTCACGCTTTTCCTCGTGACTGCCTTCTCGCAGGATATATTTGGCATACATTTTAAGGTCTACCCTGGGCATCTTGTTTGCTTCAGAATTTAATCCTAATACGCCGGTGGTAAAGCGGTTATACCGGTCGATTTCCTCTTGCAATTTTTCTTTCATCCCAATGCTATCAATATCCAATTTGTCTAGAATCTCCACGAACTGATCAATCAGTTCAGGTTCTTTAATCCACGGTTGTTTACATCCGCCCCGGACCCCGCCGGTGCAGTGATAGTAGACATGCCGTCTGATCTCTCCGCTCAGCAATTTCTTGATTTTATCTTCGGCCGTGATCCCGAATCCGCATTGTCCGCAGACCATAATTCTGGTGAAGGCAAACATTTTTTCTCCGTACCGCCCCTTAGGCAAACTGGATATTTTAGCCCTTAGCGTGGTTCACGGCATGCTGAAAAATCCCTTTTACTATGGAGAGTTCATTCACGGCGGAGTCGCTTATAAAGGCAAACACGAACCCATTATTACCAAGGAATTGTTTAACGAAGCTCGGGCTAAAATATCCAGTTTGCCTAAGGGGCGGTACGGAGAAAAAATGTTTGCCTTCACCAGAATTATGGTCTGCGGACAATGCGGATT
>JAZDKW010000019.1:0-2302 GCA_043802665.1 Patescibacteria group bacterium | reverse complement strand
TGGATAAATTGTGAGAGAGAAGAAATCATTTTTATTATTTATTTTTGTTTAATTGATGGCTAACGATCTTACGGGATAATGACTAACCGGTTCTCGGGGTTGACCCCAACGGCAGTGTTGTTGGGCGTCCAAGTGCCATTTACCGGATCATAGATCGAAGCTTCGTAACCAGACGATAAGAAATTATTACTATCTAAAACAATGTTCCCGGTTTCCAAAGCGGCCCGAGAGCCAAAGAGGTTTAATAGTTCGCCGATCTGGCGATTGAATAACACAATCAAAATTACCGCCACTACCCCTATGGCGATAAGAATTATCTTGACCGGCTGGGTCTTTGCTCCCCCAGAAAGGTTAGATAAATACCGATAAGATCCTGAATGTAGTTGATTTTTCATTTTTGATATTAATCTGATGGCTATAGCTTAAGGAGGCTATTTTTACCTATTAATTCATTATACTACAAAGATATAAGAATGTCAATCATAATTTACGGGTTGCTATAACCGAATACCTATTTATAATATAGTTCATATTAAGACACTGTTGCCTAATCCCCCATTCTTTGCTTTGATATAAGCACGGCTAAGGAGGCCGACGGTTGTACTTTTATATAAGGAAGGGGGAGTTCCTGTAGCTCTCCATATTTCTCATTAAATTATCTGGAGGAGAGAACATGGTTCCCAAAAATGGTAACCAGCAGAGGCAACAGGGTAAAACTGCCCACAGCCCACAACATTCCACTCCCAGGAGGCCCATCAAGAAGAATGGTGGCTTGCGCGGAAACGCGCCAAGTTGTAGTCAGTGCGCCGCGGAACTGTGCAGGCTAAAACCAGAGTACGACAAGATTATTCTGGTTGCGGCTAAGACCCAGAGTGCAAATCGCACAGGAACCGTAGACTGCGCCGAAAGCACAACGAACGGGTTTAAATCCAAGCGGAGAAGTATCTGCCTAGATAACAACTCGCAGTGCCCAGCGAGGCTTGATTTCAATATCAAGAAAAGGCTACTGGAGGATTTAGGGGCCTACGACATTGGTAAAAATATTAACCCCTCTTCCACGCCACCAATCTGTATCAAAAAGCATGCCTGCAATGGCAAAATTCGGCCTCGGCCAGGAAATGCGGCTCACTGAACAACTTTATCAATCCGCACTTTTCATATGACCGGCTTAAAGCCGGTCTTTCCTTAAATCCCCTTGTTACCAATTCATACTGGTAACGGGGTTGACCCCGTTAGAAATTTCTCCCCTATCAAGCAACGTGGCATTGGAGAAGCTATGCTTTGCCTCTTTCTCTTCAAATTGCCAAGCTCAAAATCGGGTGGTACTTCTAACGGGGTTGACCTGCCAACCGGGAAATGCTATCCTGGCAAAGTAACGAAGTATTCCTTGCTTCGTTATCCTGGCTTCGTCCAGGATCTAATATAAAATGGACTCCTCACATCGTCAGCTTACCAGAATGACGGAAGGGGCAGGCATGACAAAAACAGCTGACCCGCTAATATATGAATCCCGTTAGAAGCACTACACTCTATGAATCACTCAATAACTAATTTATTATCAGATACCATATTGTTAACCAGTCGGGAGCCCTGGGCTCCCTGCTTCTAACGGGATGAAAAAAGATATTCACCCCAAATATTATCCTAAAGCTAAGATTACCTGTGCCTGCGGCGCCGTCCGCGAGGTGGGTTCAACGGTAGAAAAAATTTCGGTCGAGGTCTGTTCAGCCTGCCACCCTTTATATACTGGGAAACAAAAGTTTATTGATAAAGCCGGCCGGGTAGAAAAGTTCCGCGAACGAGCGGCCAAGTCAGTTGCCAAGAAAACTCCAGTTAAAAAAACTGGGGCTAAAAAAGCCAAACCAGCCAAGTAGTACATTTTCTATCCATGTTATGCTGTCCGCTAGCTGGCGGATTGTTTCAGCATCTTGGAGTTAAGTGATAGAGATCCTGAAATAAATTCAGGATGACATGACAATGATGCTCCCATGCTTCACTCACTGAGCTTCGCAGGACAGTCTCCACTATTATTAATTTGCGAAGCCAGGTGTAGCTTCTTCAGAAGCGGAGACTGGTATAATTAGAGTATGGATCCCGTTAGAAGCACTTCTCCAAGCACTACACTCTATGAATCACTCAATAACTAATTTATTATCAGATACCATATTGTTAACCAGTCGGGAGCCTTGGGCTCCCTGCTTCTAACGGGATGGACCAGATTATACAAAAGTTAGGACGTCTAAAAAAAGAGTTCGAGGAGCTTATCAGCAAACTGGCGAGTACTGGTGAATGGTCTCCTGAA
>JAZDKW010000018.1:0-13838 GCA_043802665.1 Patescibacteria group bacterium | reverse complement strand
TGTTTCAACAGTAGTGTAAAAACCAGCGGCAGTAATATTGCCATTGGCCAAAGCGCTATACATCGAGCTTTCATTATCAAAAGAAGTAAAGACGATCTTCCCGATTAAAGCCTCGCCATCATAATAATAAGGGCTTGGCTCTAAAGTAATATTTTCTTGGCCAGCTGAGGCAGGCACGAATTTGTATGGTCCCGATCCCACTGGCTGACGATTGTATTTAGGTTCACCGATATCGGCTACTGGCAAATGCGCAAATAGATGCTCTGGCAAAATCCCCACTGTTGCCTTGGCCAAGAAAAAAGTGGACGGTTCGGGCAAATCAAATCGCACCGTTTGATCGTCCACTACCCCTGCAACAATGCTCTGCCAATCACTTTTCAGTTGGCCGCTATAGGCCGGATCATGCAAGACTTGCATAGTGAACACGACGTCATTGGCGTCTAAGTTTTCTCCATCTTGGAATTTAAGATCGCCGCGCAGGTGGAATAGGTACGTCTTACCATTATTTTGGATCTCCCAACTCTCGGCCAAATCCGGCAAAATATCTCGGCCTGGCCCTAATTTCACCAATCCAGAAAAAATCAGTTTAGCAAGATCGCCCTCCACAGTATTGGGACGCGAATACAACGGGTTAATAATCTGCGGCTCTCCTAAAACCCCTTCAATAAAAACACCACCTGATACCGGCTGGACAGTCGTCCGTTGGTTATAAAAAATTAGCTGGCCACCAAGAGCTATTACTATCACCGCGATTAGGCCGAATATAGTTTTTTTTTCGGCGACAGAAAATTTGCTCCGCAAATGTTTGGCCATCCCCCAGACGACAAAAGCCGTTTTTTGTCCACTGGCTAACCATCTCAAGCCAAAGTGAGCTCGGTTGGATTTATCAGGACTAAGACGCTTTTGGACGCGAAAAATAATTCACCTCCCTTAGACACAGCGGGAAAACTATTGCAAAAAGAGACTGACAATGGCGATCAAGACGAACAGAACCCCCAGGACAACCGTTATAATAAACAACGTCCGATCCGCTCCCCGCCGCGTTGAATAAAAAGCACTGCTTCCGCCCCAGGCCTCTCCCAGAGAAGCGCCACGACTTTGCAAAAGAATGCTCACCATCAGTAATATTGCTAATACTGCCTGAATGATTACCAAGATTTTTCCTACTGCCATAGCTTAAAAGTTACTCTCATATATTAATGTAATTATATCCTACAGTAAAGCATATATCTTGAAACACAAAAAGGTAGCCCCTCGGCAGAGTTCACCCCGAGCAAAGCCGAATGGGCTCGGGGAATAATAAAAAATTATCAGTGAAATCAGTTCGTAATCAGTGTGATCAGTGGTTTTATTCGTAACGGAGAGCGACGATGGGATCAAGGCGAGAAGCTCGGATAGCAGGGTACATCCCAAAAGCCACACCAAAAGCAACTGTCATCGCCAAAGGTAAAATAATGGCCAGAAAACTAATGTGAAAAGCCCAGTGACCAACCAATGAAACCAAAAACGCTCCACTAATACCCATAAGAAAACCTACCGCACCACCAATGGCAGTCAAGGAAATAGCCTCTAATAGAAACTGCAACAAAATATCCCGGCGGCGAGCACCAAGAGCTTTGCGAAGTCCAATCTCTCGCGTACGTTCAGTAACGGATACTAACATAATATTCATAATACCGATTCCACCAACCAACAAAGATATTCCAGCGATAGCGGCCAAGAACAGAGTAAGCGCCCCCATCACTAGATTAATCATTTTAATAGCGTCTTGAATTGTACGGATCGTAAAATCATCTTTCTGCCCCGGACCAATATTATGACGGATGCGCAAAGTATCAATGACAGCCGATCGGGACGATTCCACCTGCGTAGGATCCCCCACTTTTATCATCACCTCCATAAGATAATCAACGCCCAACAAAAATTTCTGAGCAGTAGTAACTGGTACAAAAATAAACTTGCCATAATCCATTCCAAAAGAAAATCCAGTACTCTTGCCCAAGACACCAACAACCCGATAACTATTATTATTTAATTTGACTTTCTGGCCAATCGCTTCTTCTTCGCCAAATATCTGGTTCTTAATTGTGTCGCCTAAAATCGCTACTTTGTTCAATGATTTAATGTCGTCATTATCAAAAGGACTACCATCAATAAAATCTAAACTCATTAAAGCAAAATAATTAGGAGTGATTCCGTAGATAGTGGTTAAGATATCACCATCCAATCCTTTCACCACCACTTGGGTAGGCGCTGCGGCCGCTCCTACTTCCGTAACATCGGGTACATTGCGCGGATCACCCAATGCGGCTTGGTCTTTCATCGTTAAAGTAGTTACCGTTACCCCCATCACCACAGCAGGGGGACCAATCCGCTCCCCTTCGGAACCGCCGGGCACTACGGCGATAATATTGGTACCCATACCTTGGATTTGATTAAGAATAAACTGCTGCACCCCTTCCCCAGAAGCAACGATTACCACCACCGACGAAATGCCGATAACAATGCCCAACAAAGTTAAAGCCGAGCGAACTTTATTCACCCATAAGGCGTGTAAAGCCAATTTTATATTAACTAAAGCGTTCATTGTGTCGGCGTATTAAGCACTGGTGATTTTATTACATCGTTAACGATCAAGCCATCGCGCAAAGTGATAATGCGATGGGCGAATGCGGCAATATCCGCTTCATGAGTGACTAAAATTATGGTTTTGCCAATATCATTTAACCGCCGCAGGATTTCCATAATTTCGATACTGGTTTTCGTATCCAAATTGCCTGTGGGCTCATCGGCAAAAATAATCTGAGGATTGCTGACTAAGGCACGCGCAATAGCCACTCTTTGCTGTTCGCCGCCAGATAATTGACTGGGTAACGATGATAATCGATGATTCAGACCTACTGATTGTAAAGCAGTCACTGCTAATGAATGCCTGTCTATAGCCGTAACTTGCCGATTATAAACTAAGGGCAACTCCACATTCTCTAAGGCAGAAGTGCGAGCTAATAAATTAAATGACTGAAAAACAAAACCCACTTTGCGGTTACGTAAATCAGCTAACTGATCCTCGCTTAATTGATCCACTCGCTCGCTCGCCAATTGATACGCTCCTGTTGTGGGACGATCCAGTAGACCCAAAATATGCATCAGGGTGGATTTCCCGGATCCTGAAGGACCCATAATCGCCACAAACTCTCCCGACGCGATATCTAAACTAATCCCCCGGAGCACCTCCGTCTTGGCGCTATCACTACCATAGGATTTACACAAATCCCTAACACTAACTAAAGGTTGCTCCATTATTTTACAGCTCCCTTAAAATTATTTGATCACCTTCATTGATGCCGCTTAGAATTTCAGCTTCGGTATCCCCTAACAGACCTACCTGCACTGTGCGCTCAACCTTAGTCTTCCCGTCCAAAATTTTTACTTGATACCCCCCGTCTGTTCGGGTCAGAGCATTGCGAGGAACAAACAACACATTATCTCGTTGGTCAGTGAGAATATCCATATCAGCCGACATCGCCGATTTTAATCCGGCCACTGCCGTAGGCAAGGCGATAGTTACTTTGTAATTAACTACACCCAATAAAACTGTAGCTGCTGGATCGATCTCTGCGACTGTGCCGTGAACTTCCAGTTGATCAATGGCATCAAAGGTTATTTTTACATCCGCCCCGGGTAGCACCCTTTCGATATCGACTTCCGAAACGTAAGCTTCGATTTGGAAAGTACCTGCAGTTTCTAAAACTACGGCTGGGGCAGTCATCGGAGAAATTTCATGCGAGGTTACATTGACAGCAGTAATAACTCCGTCAATGGGAGCGGTCAGAGAAGCCTTGGCGATTTGTGTTTCAATCACCCGCACCGCCGCCGCGCTCGCCGCCACTTGCGCAGAAGCAGAGCTAATATCAGCACCTAAAGCTGGGGACAATGACTGTTGATATTGCGCATAAGCTAAATTGTAGGATGCTTCGGCCGCTCGCAGACTATTCTGCGCCATATTTATCTTAATATCCAAACCAGTGGAAGCAGAATTGTAGGCAGCTCGGGCACTGTCGAATTGGGATCTGGCGGCATCAACTGACCCCGCCGCCATTGCTTTTTCTAAATTAGCCTGCCCTATGGCACTATCATAAGCGGCACGAGCGGATATATAAGCGGAATTGGCTGTGGACAAGGCCGCTTGAGCTTGTTGTAATTCCGCTAAACCAACTTGGCCGAGATTATACAAGTTCAGTATCTGGTTATAGCTATTTTGGGTGCTATTTAAAGCATTGGTGGCATTAGCAAGAGCAACTTGTGCCATGACTAACCCTTGATCAATAGCCGCTAAACGAGCATTGTACGCATTGAGTGCATTCTGATAAGCATTCTCGGCGCTATTTACGGCAACACTCGAATTATTGGCGTCAACATCCCGTGAGCGATAAGCATCCTGCAAATTTTTCTGGGCAGTCTCCAGTGCTATCCGAGCGCTTGCCAAAGACTGATTCAAGACATTTACATCCGCTGGGCGAAGATGATTGCGAGTTTTTGATAGCAGAGCGCTGGCCGCACTAACACTCGCCCGAGCTTGGTTAGCTTGCTCACGCAAAACACTAGTATCTAAAGTTACTAAAAGATCGCCAGCTTTGACTTGGTCACCAACTTGAACTTTCACTTCTGCCACAATACCCGGAGATAAAAATCCTAATTCAAACTTCTGATCACTCACTACTGAGCCAGCAACGGATACAGTTTTGGTCACTGCCCCTCGCCGTATGGCGAACAAATCATACTGGACTTGTTGGCTAAAGGTCTTTACCAGCGCCCAGGTTGTAAGGGCCAGTGCCACCAAAACTACCACTGGAATAATAATATATCTTGCTTTCATAACTACTATTAATTAGTTACCTTAAGATGATAAGTTATTATTATACCCTCCATCTGGCATCAGGTCAAATAATTCACTCCTGGACTATATTAATAGTATTTAACGTTGTTTAGCTCAATCAATTGTTTAACGCTTTACTATTTCAAAACAACCCCCTATAATGAGTTTGGTATTTACATATCTCTATGGCCAAAGATAGAAAAGATTTTGCCGATCCTGACCATCTCGACACACTCATTGGTAAGGAAGTCGTAGCCGAAGGCACTCTACGGAGTGAAGGTGATGTTCAAATTAATGGTCGCTTTACTGGCGAGATTGAAAGTGCCGGGGATGTAATAGTCGGGGAACAGGCTGTGGTTGAGGCAACCATTAAGGCCACGAATGTCTACGTGGCAGGTGAAGTAGAAGGAACCATCTCTGCCCAAGACAAGTTAGAAATTCTGGAAACCGGACGGGTAAATGGCAATGTTAACAGTCAAGCTTTATCTATTGAACCGGGCGGCATTCTTAAAGGCAGTAGCGAAATGCAAGAAGTGTCCGAGGATCAACCTACTGCTAAACCTACCTTTGAGGTAGAAGAGGAGAAGGCTGATTAGTTATGTATCTCCTTTTGGTAAATCCTAAGGCAGGTAACCAGCGCTATCGCCGCATCGAGCCAGCGCTAAAGCGTCTTTTGGATAAAGAGGAGATAAAATACAACACCGTACTAATCGACGACTTAGTCAACGTCGATGATTTATTAAAACAACATGTCACCGGTCAAACCAAGGCAGTGGTGGCAGTGGGAGGCAACGGTACTGTAAACGCCATTATCGATGCTTTGGCGGACTATGAAGACCTGCCCTTAGCCGTTATCCCTATTAGCCAGTCTAACCATTTAGCTAATATCTTAGGTGTGCGGAGTTGGCAAACAGGAGCACGCTTGTTATCAGACCACACTACTAAACATCTCAGATTAGGCAAGATCGGCGAACGTTATTTTGCTGGATCTCTGCTTATCAGCCCCAAACGCCACCTGTTGGCCAGTATTTTTGAAAAGCAGAATCTAATTAAAAAATTCTTGGGGGTCAACCTAAAACAATTAGCCAAAGAAGAACACCAAGTAGCTTGCACTCTCACTTTAGACCATCGCCTCACAATAAGATGCCAGCTAAGCACTATGGTGGTGCATTTCCAAGATGGCTTCGGGAAAAAAATAAAAGTTCAACTGCAAACTGCCAATGCCCAGAAGAAAAAACCAGAAGACAGCGTTCTCCGAGCTAATCATGTTGAAGTATCCAGCAGCTTAAATATGCCAGTTATTTGTGGCAACGAATCAGTAGCTCATACTCCTCTTAAAATCCAAGCAATTGGACAAACCTTGCCTGTTTTGGCCCCTGTGTCAAAAACCAAAAAAGGGGCCGGACAGACATTTGACGAGCCTAAATAGATATGTTAGTGTCTATCTATATTTCTCATGATACAACTACGCCTTAGGGTGAATGAACAAATCCGTCTGCCCCAAGTCCTCTTAATTGATGAAACCGGAAATCGAGTGGGGGTGGTGGCGACAGCAGATGCTCTGGCCCAAGCTAAAAGGGCGAGTTTGGATCTGGTAGAAATAGCACCCAATCTGCGCCCACCAGTGTGTAAGATCATTGATTACGGCAAGTATCAATACGAACAAAGCAAATCCCAATCGCACCAGAACAAAAAGAACAAAGCCAGAGAAGACAAAGAAATGCGTTTGAGCATCGGGATTGACGAACATGACTTAGTAATCAAGGCTAAGCGTGTAGATCAATTTCTCGCCAAGCGCCATAAAGTAAAGTTAGCAGTTAGATTTAAAGGCCGACAAATGGCTCATCCCGAGCTCGGCAAGGAAATTATCGCTAAATTTCTCTCACTACTAAAGTCACAGTACACAATTGAAAAATCCCCTATTCTGCAAGGTCGGCAACTAACAACCGTTCTTAATCCTAAGAGATAAATGGCAAAAAAAATTAAAACTCATCAAGGCACTGCCAAGCGGATTAAAATTACCCGCGGAGGAAAAATGAAACGGCGAAAGGCTTGCCAAAGCCATAATTTAGAGAAAAAATCAGCAACGCGAAAGCGCAACTACCAAAAAATGCAGGATGTCGCCCGTTCAGCCCAAAAGCGGGTCCGCCGACTCTTAGCTGTTTAAATTAATTATATTCCCCTCCTTACTGAGCCTGCCTGCCGGTAGGCAGGGAGGGGCCAAGGAGAGGTGGATAAATAATTAATCCACCCCGCCCAGCCTCCCCTCGACAAGGGGAGGAGCTATGTTCCTTATTTCTTAATCATTATCATTATGACGAGGATTAAACGGGGGATTTTAACCCAGAAAAAACATAAGAAGCTCCGAAAGGCAGTGACTGGTTTTCGCACCTCACGGAAGCACTCTATTAAATTAGCTCGCCAAGCCTACTTGAAAGCGGGCGTTTATGCTTACCGCGATCGGAAAGCCAAAAAAAATGATTTCCGCAGTTTATGGATTGTCCGTATCAACGCCGCTCTGCAGCCACTGGGATTGGGCTACAATAAATTCATCCAACAACTCAAAATTAACAAAATCGAGTTGGACAGAAAAATATTAGCCCAGCTTGCTCACCAACATCCACAAATTTTTTCCGCGCTGGCAAAGAAAATTCAGTAAAAATCCTTTAATCCTATTTACAAATCCCCACTACATTAGTCATAATGTAGGTAGTTATATTTATTAATATAGAAAAGATATGGCACAAAATTCTGTTTCTATGCTACTCAAGCTGATCTTGGCTGGAGTAGTAATAACCTTGATAGTAGGAATAGCCAACTATCTAAGCATCTCTAAGTCGGTTTCTGGTTTAGCTGACAGTCAGACACAGGCAGATATAATAAGCGAGATCACTTCGGGCCAAGCTCTCGCCGCTACTGCCCCCAATATGTGCATATTGCCAGTTAAATTGGGAACAAAGTTGACTCAATCACAGTTGGCTAGCTTCTTCGGAAGCGAATTAACGGCTCAGTTTGGTATTACCAGTCCTTTCCTGCAAAGAATAGTCTGCGGAATGTTCAGGTCGGTTATTCTCAACCAGGAAAAGAAACAGCCTGGATTTATTCAAATGATGGTGACTATGCAAGAGACCGGAAACGGCAATCCTGCCAAGGCTTGCGATGTTCCTGATACTCTGACTGGCTTACCATTCAAGATGCTCTGCTAAGTTCTTCTTAAATAAGTAAGGGTGACATTAAACAGTCTGCCTAAGGGCAGACTGTTTAAATTAATTCAGGTTTATAATAGTATTATGTCCAGGTGAAAATATCATTAAGTAACCCGACTATGAAATTAACCCTGAACCGCATTATTAAATACCTTATCTTGAGTGACTTAGTATTTTACACCGGATGGGGGTTATTTAATCCCGTATTTGCTATTTTTATCGTAGAAAAAATCCAAGGTGGCACTCCCTTGGTCGTAGGAATCACTACCTCCATTTATTGGATCTTGATGGCACTGCTCCGTCTCCCCTTCGGGATATTCTTAGACAACCGCCGAGGCGAACGGGACGACTACAGTTTCACTGTGGTGGGATTATTGATTGCGTCTTTCGTGCCTTTCGGCTACCTCTACGCCACTCTCCCTTGGCATCTGTATATTTTACAAGCCATCCACGCTTTTGGTATGGCGATGAGTTTAGCGGGCTGGTCAGCCATCTTTACTCGGAATATTGATCCTGGCAAAGAAGCTACCGAATGGGGCTTGAGCGCTACCGGTTATAGCGTAGGAACTGGACTGGCCGGTGTAATAGGCGGTTATTTAGTAGAAAGATTTGATTTTCCTCCGGTATTAGTAGCTGTGGGTGTCATTGGTTTAATCGGAGTTTTACTACTATTAGTCATTTGGCCAGAAATTAAAAAATCGGATGGAGGATCCGATAAACGCTATCTTCATCCCAAGGAGATCCCTTTCTAAACCAGGTGAAAAAAGAGCTACCTCCGCGGTAACCGATAACCGCCGCGGAGGTAGCGAAAGGAGGAGGGAGGGAGGGAGGGAGGAGAAACACGTTGATTCTAAACGGCTCAACCCATTGAGCCGTTTGCTGAAAAGAAAGAACAAAGTTCAAGGATCACATTGCCACTAATTATGGGTGTACCTGACCGATAAGTCAATGGCTACCTCGAAAAAGGTAGAATTTTTCAAAACTATCTGGTCCACGAAAGAGTCCGAGGTATAGAGTTAGGATTACTAAAAACTATTGACTAGGGGCCAAAAAACTGCTAAACTGCTTTTGATCACCAGTTCTTTAATATGAATATGCGAGATCACGAGAGATCTGATCAATTCTAACCCTTAGGAAGAGGAGTGTATGTAAAATGATCGAATCTCTCAAATTTGTGGGAATTATGACTTTGCTCACTATGATGAGTATCGCCATCCCCACCCTAAAGTTCTCCCTTAAAAAGGGGGAACAGTTTTTTAATCAGGTCAACATCAGCCCTTATCGGGCCATCCTGATGTTCTCCTGGGTGTTGGCGCTGGTGCTGTATCTAACCGGCGGACAGACTGTTCTGCCTCCGCTTGATGGTGGGATTAGCACTCATCACGCCGCTATTCCTCACCAAGCGGCGGCTACTAAGCCTCAGGTTCCCCCACCCGCTACTGCGGGAAAAAAGCCTGAGACTAAAGTCAGCGATGGCGACAGTGCTAAACCGGAGGAAACTCCGGCGGCTCCACCCTCGCCTTCTCCTGCCCCTACCCTAAAAAAGGAAGGGGACATGGATCGGCTACGAGGCAGAACGCCGGATTATTTAAAGGATGACCCGATCTTGTAAGGAAAAAGAAAAAAAATTAAGCGGTACATTTTAAACACCCCTATCGGGGTGTTTTATTTTCTATTCTGGAAAGGTTTTTATTTATATTTTCGAACTGTAGCGGTAATGGTTTCATCATGAGCCAATTTATCCGAAAACGTCATATCTTTACGAATAGCCTCGTTGCTACTTTTAACGGCTAAGTCCATATTATCCCCCACTTCAATATAACTACTCAGAACGGTCCGCTCACTCCCCGGTTGCTTCTGCACCATTAAATTGTAAAGTGCTTGACCATTAATAAACTTTAATTTAAACGGAAGTTCGTATTCTAATTTCACCTCGTGCATATTCCCCGGCTTAGTGGTCAACCAAAAACCTACGACTGTCTTGCCATCGGAGCTGTCTATGTCCACTTGTGTCCCCTCATCTTGTCCTATCGCCGTTGTAATATGAGACCCCATCGGCAAATATACCCGAACATAGTTTTTGTTAACCCCGTCAGGGAAAATATCGGTTCCTGTATGGGTGTATTTAAGTGACAAAGTATCCACTACCGTAGTATCTGGATTAACCATCGTTTTAAGAGAGATTTCCCTAACAATAGAGCTACTGCTTTTGTTGCCCCCTAAGTTAGCGTCAACCACGTATAAATAATCGTCCTGCCCGCCAATCGGGTTAATCTCACCGCTCCACCCTAAACTAGCTACCGCGGCCTCTAATTGGGCATCTGTGGAATAGATTAAGATATCTTTATCAACCAGCCGCTGGAATAATCTGTCTCCGATGGCTTGGAGCTCTTGCGAACCGGAATTCATTACCCGATCCATCAAGACTGGCACCAAATCTAATAATACCTGCTTGGGATTATATTTATCCTGATCAATTACCTCAATCTGTTGCTGAGTTTTTTCCACAAAATTATCTGCGGTCAAACTAAAACCATACTCCGGCATAAGCAAAGGACCAGTTACTGCCAAAATGTCAGTGATAACACCTGGGGTCAGCGCAATCACTCCATCTACACTTCCACCACCAGCCTGTTGGTACAGCTTTTGGATGGTGCGTACCGAAGTGGGAAAGTTAGGCTCCCAATTAGCATCCCGCAGACCAAAATAGGCTGTCACGGCTTTTAATGGAGTGGGCAAAGTAATATCGGTGTATTTATTCTGGCCATCCAAGCGTTGGGTGGTATCGGGAGAGATTTGTTCAATCTTGCCATGGTAGACTCTTACCAAAACTATACTACCGATAAATCCTCCCGTAGGCCTTAATTCATTTGAATTTTGATTCAATAATAAATAGTATTGAGGGTTGCCAAATCCCAAGGCCTTAGGAAGTTTTTTAGCTAAATTACCCAAAATCTCCATGGCTTCTCCCAACGCTTGAGTTTTGCCTTGAGCTTCAGCGACTAAACTGCCATAGGTCGGGTCTAATGCAGATGAGTTTAGTTGGGACAAAATATCCGAAGCCAACTGGACTTCTATGAGAGCAGAATCAAACCGCCGGGAATTATCTATCAACATCTGACCAATCACCTCTCCAGAATTGCGCAAATTACCACCGGTGCTGGTTAAGCCACTCCAATAACTCACCAGGGGTTGAACTGCTTCCATCAGCTGGACACCAGCAATCGCAAGATGACGACCGCCTGACAACAAGGCTTGGCTCTGCCAAATTTCTGAATCTGGCAAATTAATACCCGCCGATAAAACGGGGCTTTGACCTAACTCGGCAAGCAATTCCAAAGTGGAATCAAATTGGCGCTGAGCCAATTGAAAACGTGACAGGGCAGTCGAAATGTCTAATTGTTTCAAGGCATCAGCCCCTTGCTGTAAATTAGCGGCGGCGGCTTCACCCTTGCGCACAATTTCTTCTTTTACCACCCCTCCGCCGGTATAAAGCAACGCTCCGGTCATGTAAACTAAAGAGGCAAAAACCACCAATAAGCTCCAGCGGGCTAATCCAATCCAAAATTGCGGACGAGAGGAGTGAAACTCCAAATCCAAGACTTGTTCGCGATGACCCAAATAATCAGGTGATCTGTTAGGTTGCAAGACTACCTCGGGTCGATTATTGAAAAAATGTACCTGTTTGTCTTGGCTCCGAGGCTTTTTCTTGATGTAATAATAGGTTTTATTTTCCCCCATTCAGTAAAACTTTTAATGTGGCCTGGGCCGTGGCTTCCCAAGTAAACTGCCGTGCCCGCTCCCGACCAGCTTGAGATAATTGGCGCGCTAAATCCGGATCGGTTAATAATTTAGTTAAAGCTAAGTTAAATTCCATCTGTACACTCGGATCCACCAATAGAGCGGCCTCTCCAACGATCTCTGGCAAAGAAGACACCCGCGAAGTAAGAACGGGGCAACCCGCCGCCATAGCCTCTAATACTGGTAAGCCGAATCCTTCGTATAAAGAAGGAAATACAAATCCTACAGCATTCTGCAACCAAGCAATCTTTTCTTCTTCTTTGGCAGATCCAGTAAATACTACTTCTGTTGATAAATTCAATTTTTCAACTTCGGCAAAAATCGCCTCATTTAGCCACCCTTTGCCTCCTGATAGTACTAACTTTATATTAGCAAACCCTTGCTGTTTTAGATAATCCAATCCCCGAATTATCGTAATGACATTTTTGCGAGGTTCCAAACTCCCGACATAGTACAAATAAGGTCCGGGAACGGAGAACCTCTCTCGCAAAGATGAAATAATCAACTGGTCGGGAGAAGAAAAATAGGCCGTGTCTACCCCTTCATAAATAACAGTGATGCGCTGAGAATCAATTTGATAAAGCCGTATAAGATCCCGGCGGGTGCTCTCCGAGACAGCAATTAGTCGATCGGCCTTTTGGGCTAAATAAGGATAGTTCATCTGCCACTGCCAAAGTCGTGATTTCCACGTATAGAACTGGGGGTAGATGGCGAATACCAGATCATGAAACGTTATCACCGTAGGACACTTGCGGCTGACCGGTAATAGTCGTGGGCTGGGTTGCCACATTATGTCTAACCCGCCGCAGATCTTATCTACTGGCGGCCATCCTAAAGGTTTCCAAAGCGCGTGAAGCAACAAAGGGAAATTAACCCAGTTGAGCTGACATACTTCAACATTGGATTGGCTTAATAAAGAGTGGTCCGCTAATAAAGCAGTTAATTTTTTGTCCAAATCCCGATAAGCCACATAAAATAACACATAGGTGTTGGTTTTATCTAATTGCAACAGATGCTCTAACACCTTGAGGGTGTATTGCTCTATGCCACTCCATTGGCCAGTGAGCAACCCCCGAATATCTACTCCAATCCTCATGCGCGCTTAATTTTGGTGTAGTATTTCTCGATCAAAATTAGAAAAGCACCCAAGACCACACCGACTAACCAGCCCAGAAAAGCATTGGTCCAAGCCACTGGAGGAATCTGTTTAGCTACCGGATCAAAATTATAGATTAAATAACCGCCTGCCTGATCTTTATCATACCGTCCTACTTCACGATAAATAATCTCTCTAACTGTGTTGGCACCAGCGATCGCTTCGGCCTGATTGGAAGAAATCACCGCCACTTCAAAGGTCTGCATTGACAACGACCGCCAACCCGATAATGCAGCCACGGATAAACGGTTACTAATTTCCACCTGCAAACTATCACTATAGACCCAGGATTTAATCACATCAATAAATAAATTGGTCGCCTGCAAATCTTGGTAATTATCCGGAGCGGTTGCTACCCGCGGTACTACAGTATAAACTGTTTTTGCCTGATAAACTGGTACCTGGGGAGATGTCCAATAATACGCTCCCCCAGCGACAATTAAGGGCAATATCCCTAACCAAAATATTAAATAAAACGACCGATAAAATTTCATAATTATCCCCTTTGTGATGAATATGTTTGATAAGCTTGTTGAACAAACTGTTTGATTTTATCCTGGAATTTTAAACGATCAAACTTTTCGGCGTGTTGACAAATAGCATCGGGTTTCCACTCCACTTTGGAACACTGTTGCACTGCTTCTATAAGCGCGGCTGGGGTTTGTTGATCAAAGAACAACCCGGTAATCCCTTCTACAACTGTTTCCGTTGCTCCTCCTTTTTTATAAGCAATCACTGGCCGACCACTGGCCATTGCCTCCAAAGGGACAATCCCAGCGTCTTCTTCCTGCGGCATAAT
>JAZDKW010000017.1:0-27716 GCA_043802665.1 Patescibacteria group bacterium | reverse complement strand
GTAAATTCAGATTGCCAATAGTAAAATTGCCCGGTATGGATGAGCATGTCTGACGACGAGTAGAACGAGGAGGAGTTTGCGGTTAAATCCAGAAAGGGCAATTTTAGTTTTTGGCAACTGGATTTGGGATTGGGATCGCCTCCCGCCTGAACGAGTCATTCGGGCAGGTTGGGCGCCACCCGCCTGCCTGACGGTAGGCAGGTTTGGCGGAGCAAATGGGTGGCAAAATAACTTAGGGTCGCTTTCAAAGCGACCAGATCCCTCCACTCCGGTCGGGATGACAACACAAGATCCTGAAACAAGTTCAGGATGACGGTCGGAAAGCCGACATGATAATTAATTAAAACTCCAGCACTTCTTCCAAAAACTCTTTTGATCTCAAGTTTTTTTCCATCATATAATCCAAAAAATTAGCACTAAGGTTAATCAATTTAGTATTGTCGGGCAATAAGTTGTCTTGATTACGAAAGCTCTTAAGCGGAGTGGTCAGCATGGCCCGCAACAATTCTCGCTCTTTCGCGTCTAACACTATTGCGCTTGGATCATTAAAAAAATGATCGCTGTCCACCAAGCCACCCAATGAAATACTAAAACCAAATTTTTGTCGGGGATCAATCAATTTTTCACAGACAATACACTTGTCTAATTCTGGTTTAAACCCTAAGGACGCCAGTATATTTAATTCGAAGAATCCTTTAATGAAATCTAACGGAAGGCAGGCAGAATTGATTTCCTTAAAAACAGCATAGACTAATTCAAAAACGCCGTCGGCTTCTTGAGTTTCCTCAATCAGCTTGTCAACAATCTCTGCTACGTAATAAGCTGTGCCAACTTTGCGCAAATTTAAACCGATTTGGCGGAAGCTTTCAATAGTGGTCGCTCCCGTTACTATATCCAGGTTGCGTCCTTCAGCCAGCAAATAGTCGTTATAGCGAAAAAGTTCTAAAAACCCACCTAATTTGGCATTGGAACGTCGCATTCCCTTGGCCATAACTCGGATTTTGCCCCGATCAGCTGTCAGAATTGTCAGGATCTTGTCGGCTTCCCCTAAATTAATACGTTTGATAATGATCCCTTTTGTTTTGACAACAGCCATAGTATCATTTTACCAGAATCAATATACGAATTGCTAAACCTGTCTATACCTGATATTTTATTAGATGTAGACCAGATAAATGTTTACAACAGCATTGAAATTCGGCGGGTCTTTGGCCCGAAGGTCCTCCAGCCGCTTACGGCGGCGGCTCCAGACGGATTGGAGGGGCGCATAGCTTCCTCCTACGCTGAAGCTTCGGCGGACAGGCAGTTGGTTACCCGCCCGACTGAATGACTTCAGTCGTTCGGGCAGGGAGCGCAGTCCTGACCAGCCGTCGCATACAACTTTGAAAATTGTGGGCATATAGCTCAGTTGGTTAGAGCGCAGTCCTGATAAGACTGAGGTCCCTGGTTCGAGACCAGGTATGCCCACCACCCCACAATTTCAAAGTATGCTATGGCTGGCTACGTAAGACTGCCTGTCCTCCGTCTTGTCCGCCATAGCTCATGCGACGGCGGAAGCTCCTCTTTAGAGCGAAGGACGGAAGGTCCCTGGTTCGCCCCGCATTCAAAGATATTGGTATCCGGATGGGTAAAGCTAATCTAATTATTTTGACAATAGTGCTGAAAGAGTAATTGCGCGGGGCGCCCCGCGAATGCTGGGGCGAGACCAGGTGCGCCCACCACGAACCGCTCGCATTAGCGGGTTCATGGCACAGCCATGAATTATAAATAATAAAAGTGGTGAGTGCCCTGCACCGGAATTTGCCTGGCAAATGACTGGTACATGGGCTAACCTTAAAACAAATCTTATGAAATTTTTCTTTTTTGTAGTCGGAGTTTTTGGCGGTATCCTTTACGTTATCTATCACCGCAAAATAACCGAGATGATTAACATTCGCATCGGTTGGGCCGAAAAATACTTAGGTTCAGGAGGAACTTACACCGCTCACTTATTGTTTGGATTGATCGCTATTATTTTAGGATTTCTCTTGGGATTTGGGGTAATTACCTTAAATTTATAAGTCGCTAAGGGCCCGTAGTTCATCCGGTAGAACATCGCATTTGCAATGCGGAGGTAGGCGGTTCGAGTCCGCCCGGGTCCACCACCAACAACGAACGGCTCACCCCGTTGAGCCGTTGAAAATAGGAAGATTTAAAAGGTTTACTGTAATAAAATAGCACCGCTGTACCTGTGATCCTACCATCCCACCAAAGGAAGGAGATTACCTTATGCGCAGATTTATTGTTCCGCGCGTAGCCCACTGTGGTAGTGGATGTGCTTTCGCCCCGAGAGGCTGGATTTGGTTTGATTCTAAAACCCCTCTCGGGGTTTTACATATTAGATAATATCAGATTTATCTACAACGATAGTTTGGGCTTGATCATCAGCAAGAAGTGCATTAGCTACCTTGCTTTCTATTTTTTCTCTGATTAATCGCTCCAGAGGACGGGCACCAAAAGCTGGCTCAAAACCACGCTCTGCTAAAGCCTGAATGGCCTCATCCGATATCTGTAGTTCAATCTGCTTATTCACTTTTAATCGTTGCTGTAATTGCGCTAATTTAAGTCGGGCAATTTGTTCTATTTCGGACAATTGCAAAGGTTTAAACACAATTACTCCATCGAATCGATTAACAAACTCTGGTTTAAAAGAAGTTTGGGTGATGCGTTCGATAAGTTGATCTTGCATTTCCGTATAGGGCAACTGGGTACGAACCCCTTCTTCAATAAATCGCGCCTCAGCGTTGGACGTAGCGATGATAATAGTATGAGTAAAATCAACCTCATTGCCCAGATTATCTGTCATTTTACCTTCATCCAACACTCGCAAAAAGACATTCAATATTTCTGGGTGGGCCTTTTCAATTTCATCCAATAATACTACAGCAAACGGCATCTGTTTAATCTTTTCCGTGAAACTCCCGCCCGCCAAAGCAATGTCTCCCGCAGCCGCAGGAGCACCTAAAAGATTATGCGCAGATTCCCGAGTTTGGTACTCTCCCATATCCAACCGAATGATTTTAGTCTCATCGCCAAAGTAGGCCCAGGCTAAAGCTTTAGCCAACTCGGTTTTACCCACACCAGTAGGACCCAGGAAAAGGAAAGTGCCAATTGGCCGCTTCCCGCTGGCAGATACGCCTAATCGAGCGCGTTTCAACGCCTCTACCACTGCGGTCACTGCCTCATTTTGACCAATTAGCCGTTGATGAATTTTGTCAGCTAAGTCAGATAGCTTGGTTTTTTCCGTTTTATCAATCTCCCCAATCGGCACATTGGTTTTGCCGCTCATCACAGCGTTAACTTCCACATCTGTGATCAAACGAATCGCCCGCCGCGCCGCATACACCGCCGCTTCGTCCAACAAATCTTCTGCCTTATCTGGCAATTTACCAGTATGGATGTATTGCTGAGAAAGTTGGACAGCCGCTTTGACTGCCGAAAGAGTAACTAATACCTTCTGCCGAGCCTCTATGTTTTCACTCAAATCTTCCAGAACTAAAATGGCATTATCACTGTCTAATTCTGCTATGTTGACGCGAGAAAACCAAGTAACAAGATTAGCGTTGTTCTCAATATATTTTTTATAATTCAACGGATCGGAGGTACCAATAAGTTGTAATCTGTTATTTTGCAAAGCGTCTAACAGAATAGCCGATAGATCAAATCCTTCACCCGACTTAGCTTTGCCTAATTGATCGAGATTACCAACAAATAAAATTGTATTGCCAGAAAGAGCGGCTTCTTGCACTGCCCGAGAAAAGAGTTGTTGAAAGTCATTCTCTCCACCACCTAACATCGCCCCCAAATCGAGAGAGATTAATTTGTAGTCCTTGAGAGCAGGAATGTCTCCTTGTAAAATACGAAGGGCAATCTCCCCTACAACGGAAGTCTTACCTACACCGGGCTCTCCCACCATAATCAAACTGTTCTGTTGGCTCTTAGATAAAATTTGTACGGCTTCTTCCACTTCTTTTTGCCGCACTTTCGCAGACGTCAAGAAGCCCAATTTAGCCAAATCGGTTAGATTTTTGCTATACCGGTCCAACACGGGAGTAGGTTTAGCTGTCCAAGTCTTGTTAAGATTCTTTTTAGGAGCAAGCAGGTCATGCCAAAGTCCTGCCGAAAGGCGAGACTCGCGATAACCCAAACTTTTCTTAGTCCAATTAACCACTGCTTCGGCTTCGGCTATTTTTATTTTTCGCTGATCTAAAAACTGGGAAAAACTATCTGAACTTTGAAATGCTCCTTTAATCAAATGAGACCAATCTACTTGTGCGGCCTCTGCAGTCGCCAAGGCAAATGCTTTAACTAAGGCAGGCTGAGCCGCTTCCTTCATCACCGCTTGGATTAATTGGTCTACCTCTATCTGGCTGATATTTAATCGCACCATCGCCAAACGAAATCCTGGATACCCACGTAAAGCCTGGATGATATGGCCTAAGGCAAGTTCAGGAGAATGATCCTGATAATGAAAAATTAACGCCTGCCAAAAAATCCGACGAGAAGGACGGTCTAAGTACGCCAAGAATGAAGCCTTATTATTAACAGTGGGGCGATAACCTTTAAGTCGATAGATCCAATATCCCCAAACTATTAATCCTACTACTGCCAATCTAAACCAATCACTTTGGTAAATAGCCACCAACCAATCGCCTGTCTCTTGCCAGTTGTTACCCACCTCCCAGACTGCGGCCAAACTCACTAACCCAATAATAACGCTGGCAACGCTGAAGGAAACTCGCAACCAACGAATCCAACCCAATCCGGGCCAATGCTGTGTCGTAGATTGAGAAGTTATGTAAGACATTAGTTAAGATTAATATTTAATAAAATTACGAATGGCAAAACATACCAAAACACTACTGCTGTTAAACCTAACACCAGTACCACTAAGTAAACTGCTACAGTAGCCACTACTCGCAATCCCCGCATTAACACTCCAACTGCCCGACCGCTCCAAGTATAATCACCGAACAAAGGTTCTAATGCTAACCACAAACGTAAGTTAGCAGTAAATTGCAAACTATTATCACAACTCAAGAGCAAGTCTTTGGTAAATTGCATAATCTGGCGAGGAACTTCCTTCCCCCACCAAGTTAAAAAACCAAGAATTTCTTTGAACGGCATTAGCCAGACTGCTCCCATATTTGTTTTTGTTTTAATAAGTTACTTTTATTTTTATTATATCATAAATATCAAAAAAGGTCAAGCCCTAATTAGAGCACAAAAATAAGCCGCGCCTGTGGCTGATTTCTCCTTAACAACCAAGAAGTAACTAAAAAGCGCCATGATCTGTAGATAAACTACAGATTTCGATCTGTGTGCTTCTAAGTGAAGCTGGGATATCAGTGATTGGATGCCAGAAACAAGGGTTGGCCTTGTATCCAGCAGCCAACCACTGATATTCAATTTAGCTCCCTAGAAAGGAGGTGTTCCATCCGCACGTTCCCGTACGGATACCTTGTTACGCTTGTGTTTCTCTTATTACTAAGAGTGTCGGACTATGTCTTCATCCGCTTTTCAACGGAGCTAACGTATAGTCTCTACGGGGTTAAGGCAACTTACCTGTCCATTCGAAGTTCTGCAAACGCAGAACGAAGGAGGATATGCTCCCTTGGATTTAGTAAGTTATTCATCTTACGATTAGCCTAACTTCCCTCGGCGTTGTCCTCCGCTTCCGCAAGTTAGCGGACAACGTTTAGGAGTTCACCGATATAGTTAGATTTTACCATGCAATTACTCACATGGGAAGCCGTTAAACTTCACCCCAATCATCAGTTTCACCTTAGTTCCCTTTTGGGGAGTTTCGGGTGCCCCTGACTTTCGTGGTGTGACGGGCGGTGTGTACAAGACCCGAGAACGTATTCACCGCAGCATGGCTGATCTGCGGTTACTAGCGATTCCGGCTTCATGCAGGCGAGTTGCAGCCTGCAATCCGAACTGGGGGTAGTTTTTAGGGATTAGCTATAATCTTGCGATTTGGCAACCCTCTGTTCCTACCCATTGTAGCATGTGTGTCGCCCAAGGCATAAAGGCCACGCTGATTTGACGTCATCCCCGCCTTCCTCCCTGTTAACCAGGGCAGTCTGTAGTGAAAAATACAACACTACATGGGGGTTGCGCTCGTTACTGGACTTAACCATACATCTCACGACACGAGCTGACGACAACCGTGCAGCACCTGTCTCCACTGCCCGAAGGAGGCCAACATTTCTGCCGGCTTTCAGTGGGATACAAGCCTTGGTGAGGTGCTCCGCTTACCATCGAATTAAACCACGTGCTCCACCGCTTGTGCGGGTCCCCGTCAATTCCTTTGAGTTTTAAGCTTGCGCTCGTACTCCCCAGGCGGGACACTTAACGCGTTAGCTACGGCACTGAGGGGACCGAAGCCACCAATGCCTAGTGTCCATAGTTTAGGGCGTGGACTACCGGGGTATCTAATCCCGTTCGCTCCCCACGCTTTCGTTCCTCAGCGTCAGAGATGGCCCAGCAGACTGCCTTCGCCTTTGGTGTTCTTCTCGATATCTACGGATATTACCCCTACACCGAGAATTCCGTCTGCCTCTACCACTCTCAAGATAAGTAGTTTCCAACGCTGTTCCCCGGTTGAGCCGGGGACTTTAACATTGGACTTACTAATCCGCCTACGAACTCTTTACGCCCAATAAATCCGGATAACGCTCGGGCCCTACGTATTACCGCTGCTGCTGGCACGTAGTTAGCAGGCCCTTATTCGCGAAGTACCGTCATAATCTTTCTTCGCAAAAGCAGTTTACAACCCGAAGGCCGTCTTCCTGCACGCGGCATTGCTCCATCAGGCTTTCGCCCATTGTGGAAAATTCCTCACTGCTGCCTCCCGTAGGAGTCTGGGCCGTGTCTCAGTCCCAGTCTGACTGGTCATCCTCTCAGACCAGTTACCGATCATCGCCTTGGTAAGCCGTTACCTTACCAACTAGCTAATCGGACGCAGGCTCCTCTTCGGGCGATAAATCTTTCATCCCTCTCCAGTTTTACCAACAACACCAAATACAACTATTAATGTTATTAACAAAACTGGGGAGGGACATATCGGGAATTATCCCCGCTTTCGCGGAGTTATGCCCGACCCAAAGGTAGATACCCACGTGTTACTCAGCCGTCTGCCATGCCACCAATTTAAAGTTCGTATAATTTATTAAACTAACAAAAACTACACTAACCCTAAATTGGCAGCATTCGACTTGCATGTGTTAGGCATGCCGCCAGCGTTAATCCTGAGCCAGGATCAAACTCTCATCAAAAATATTTGAATTCAAAAGATTCAGGTTTTACGCACTTTTTAGTTACTTCTTGGTTGTCAAGGTGAATAAAATGAGAACTAAGTTATAAAGAAAACCCAACTGCTTAGCAGTTTGGGACTTCCTGGGTTCCACTAATTGGAAATCCTGCCTAATTCTCCTTTTTAAACATTAATCTATAGCAAGACAAATTATAGCTGGGAGGAGAGGATAAGTCAAGCGATAGGAAGAACATAGCTAAAAATTAGCTCCCCAAGCTGAATCTATTTGGAGGGGGTAGTAGGGGTTTTCTCTGTCAGGATAGTGGAAATCTTGCTTTTGCGCTCTTTGTGAGTCACTGCAAACCCTAAATATTTACCCAGCATTAAGCGGGTTTCCGCATCCAGAGCTGGGATAGAACCGAAAAAGATCCCGGAAATGGGGACCAAAACCCACTGAAAAATCATCTCCATATTTTTAAAACGGGTGTATTTTTTAGGACGAGGAGGGAGGAGAGAAAACGAAATGAAGGTTGATATCACTATCCCAATCCAAGTAATACTTAGAATATTCCGCGCCAAAATAGGCAAATTGAAAGCCAAAACCGTAGTGCGAAAATTCTCGTTCAGCAATAATGGCATCCACCCCCCTAAAGCGATTAAGAGCGAGGAAGTCGCCCAAGACACATGTCCCTCTAAAGTTCTGAAGGGATGAATCACCCGTTGCATCCAAGTTAATTGTCCACGCGTGGAAAAATATTTTTCCATCAAATAAGGAAAGTGTTCAATCCCCCACGCCCAGCGCCGTTTCTGAATATACTGAGCCCGCAAAGTCCCCCACCAACTTTTACCTAAAACTGCATCCATTGATACGGGAGTAAAAATCGGCACTGCTTTATGATTGCCGTTGTATTGAAAATAAGCCCGATAAAATTGCCGGGAATCATCCGACACTACTTGCCGATCATAAAAATCAATATCCACTAAGGTCTTTAGGCTCATCGCTTGAGAAGAAAAATTAATTAGCCGGTACGGCCGCGTTGATTCAATCATCTGCCAATAAGACGACCCTAATGCCACCAACCGATTTATAGCTGGCACATCCCAAATATTGTTATTAAATAGCGGGATGGGCTGATAACTACGAAAGGTCCGCTGGGGGTTCATAACATATTGGTAGGTTACGCAGGGCAGATATTCTCGGTGAGGCAAAGTATCTGCGTCAAAATAATGCACAATGACATCGTCATAACTAATCCCCTTATCGTCGATATATTTTTGTAATAGCTTGCCTGCCCAATAACCGTTAGCCCCTTTCATCTTCCCATCGGGTTCATCCGGGTGAACCGTCACGATAAAATCAAGGAAGGATTTTCCATACTCTCGGCAAATACGCAAGGCGTCTTCTCGCACCGCCGCACCGCCACGCGCCTCAACGGTTAACAAAATAATAATCTTGTCCTTCGGATAATTACTTGTTAAACAAGCCCGTACCGATGTCTCTAAAACCTCATAACTTTCCCTGTATACTGGGTACAAAAAAACGTGATAGATGTCCTGCCAATTCTTTTGTTTGGCGGGGAGATTCTTCATTCGCTCAACCTGCTCCCATTCTTCGTGCAATCGCCAGCGCTCTCCCCATCCAGCCAAATGAAACTGGTGGAATAAAGTATCCGACCAGGCGGCTAAATCGGTAGTTTTTTTACACCGCTCTAACCAATTGATGGCCGTATTCCGCCGCAAATGCAGATAACCAGAAATCAAATGACCGCCCATCACTAAAGCTTTCACTAACCAATAAGTATCAAATAAAATAATGAAATAGGCTACTCCAGCTGGCCAGACAAAAGAAAATACCACTGGCAAAGAAAGGATAGTCCAAGACAACGCCCCCGGTAAAATCTCCCAAAAGCGACGTGCTTGATGTGTCATTCTATAAGCCCATAGTCATTAATGATATGGCAATCCCGGCAATGATAATCTGTAAAAACAAAGTCGCTCCCAACAACAACCAGGCACTTAAGATATCCCGAGGATAAACTTTGAAAATTAACCAGGTGTTGCCCCCTAAAATAAACAAATTGAATATAGGCCAAATATAATCCTTTAACCAAGCTAATGCTCCCAAGTTAAAACCTAATGGCAAGGTCATCGCGATGGGATAAGGAGCGACAAAGATGATCCAAACTATCCAAAAAATGATATGTAAAAACCATAGCAAGTAAATCAATAATCGCAAAGTTTGTTCGCGGCGTTTCAGGCGCCCCCATTGATAAAACACCGAACTCCCTCCACCCCAATCAAACAGTTGTACAGGTTTCATAAGGAAATGTTAACTTTATGCGTGGCTTACTCTTTAGTAAACCAGCTGGACACCCAAATTATGATTACCGGGAGGACCAACCAGACAGCGTAGTAGTGAACCAGAGGGGCCGCTACCATAGATTTTTCTATCACCTGCCCTCTGGTCTCCTCGGGTAGAAAGTCCAACACCGAAGCGGCAATCAAAACCGCGCTGGCCATACTATACACCAGCGGCAGAACCATGCCAAATACTCCGCCTCCGCCAAGAACTGGGCGCACCAGCCAGCCTCCTTTCATGGCAATAATCAAAAGCACAAAAGCAAACAACACCACCTTAGCCACAAAGATTGACAAACTGCCTTGCATCCAGCCGGTATTTAAGATTTCTGTTTGCTGAGCGACAAAATTAAATACGCGATCGCCCCATTGGTTAGCAATCACTAAACCAACGTAGGCCCCCAGAATGGTCACCAGTATTTTATCTTTGCCCATCAAAAACCCGTAAATCAGACTCGCGGCAAAAAACACCAGCAACACTAAATCCCAAGTTGGCACCATAAAATTTGCAAAGATTATTTCAATAAAACTGATTTTACCATAACAAAAACTTTGCAGTAAGTAAATGTCAGCAATCAGTTATTAGAAGATAACTCATCTCGCAATTCTTCCAGCAGCCGTTTTTGTGTCAGTGTCAAACGTTGCGGCACTGTGATCTCTACTTGCACCAACAAATCTCCGCGCATATCTTTATTTAATTGCTGAATGCCTTGGCCTTTTAACCGAAAAATTTCTCCACTCTTTGTTCCGGAAGGAATTTTTAGATTCAGCCAACCCGTTAATGATTTAATTTTTATTTCTCCCCCCAGAGCAGCAACGGGATAGCTAATATTTTCTGTGCGGTATAGATCAAAACCACTCCGCCGAAATTCTTTGCTGGGCAAAACATGCACCACAATATAGAGATCGCCTGTTTTGCCTCCGCGCCACCCTGCCTCTCCCAATTCCACCATTTTGATAGTCTGTCCGCTATCAATACCAGCAGGAATGGTTACTTCTATCATTTCTGTCTTAGTTTTACGCCCCTCCCCGCGACACTCTCGGCAAATCCGCGCTGGTTTATCGCCCAGCCCTTTGCACTCGTCACAAATATACGCTTGGGTAAAGGATCCTAAGATAGTTTTCTGCATTTTCTTAACTTCGCCCGTACCGTGGCAACGTGCGCATTGAATAAATTTACCATCGACTGCACCTTGTCCTTGGCAAGCAGTACATGGTATCAACCGGTGCACGCTCACTCGTTTGATCGCTCCTAACGCCGCCTCATCGAAAGTAATCTGCAGATTAGCTTCGATATCATTACCGCGCTTTATGCTTTCCGAACTACGCCGCCCTCCCCCTCTCCGACCAGCGGAAGCTCCAAAAAAGGTATCAAAAATATCGCCAAACCCTCCGCCAAAATTGCTGAGATCAAAACCTTGGGCAAAATCAGAAAAACCAGCCCCTTGCCCTTGCCAACCGCTAAAACCATTATCGCCAGCCGCTCCAAATTGATCGTAGCGTTGGCGCTTAGCCGGATCTGACAAAATTTGGTAGGCCTCATTAATCTGTTTGAACTTAGTCTCGGATGCTTTGTCCCCATTGGCCTTATCCGGATGATACTTTAAAGCAAGCTTTCTGTAAGCTTTTTTGATTTCTTCCTGAGTCGCATCGCGCTTCAGGCCTAAAATACTGTAATAATCTTCGGGGTTAGCCATACAATAATTTCCACCGGCACATTGCTACCGGCCATCGCTGTATTAACTGCCCTTGGTAGACCCAAGGATTTAATTAATAGTTAGGAACTAACACTGCCTCTCCTGTGTCGGCATTGACTTGCACTTTTAGATAGGCCCCAGATGAATCAGTCGCTTTATAGGTAACCGACCAACTCAGCTGTTGCTGACCAACAGCAGGATAAGCGAGAATCGTGGACACTTCGAAAGTTTTATGCTGAGCTCGGAAGGTACTGCCACCATACTCTTCTGCCGATTTTAGAGCATCTGCATAACTAATCTTCCATTGGTCCATCGGGATCGGCAAAACATCAAAGTCAAAATCAAAGTCAGACTTAGGCATAATAATCCGTTTGGCGACTTGGCCACTGGAAGATTCAGCCCTGGGCATATTAACCAAATAAAAGTTGGCGGGATCGGAAGGAGAGGTAAAAATATACCAATTAGTATCCAGTCCGGTATTTGATAGAGTGTTAATGAACTTTGAAGAGATAATCGTCAAATTTAAATCAGTCTTGGGCTGGCCACAAATCACTAATGATTTGATTCTTTCGGTAGCATTAATAGTCTCCTGTTTTAAGACCGGCAAAATAGATCCAGGAGAAGGCAGGCCACTATCCGGAGCTTGACCAGCTGAAGGCGTGGTGTTGTTTGGAGTACCATTATCAGCTGGTCCTCCCGTGGTGTTTCCTGCACTATTATCCGGAGTGCCGTTCACTTCGTCATTAGATAGATCGTCGTTGCTCGTATTGCGTTGGCAACTTGCCCCCGTCAACACTAACATCAACACCACTATCAGACCAATCCAAGTTAAATATTTACTTTTCATCCCGTTAGAAATGGGATGTTTTTGTTCCCCCATATTCATAACATTTATGGTAATAACTCAATCTGCTCTGCGTCTCCCGATATTTCTAACGGGATTCATCCCCCGAAGAGTTTATTTTAACTCTTATAATATAACACAGATCGGTTATTTGTTCTCGGGGTGATCGCCTTCTTGGGTGAAGTCACCATCTTTAGTACCACCGGCATCGTCAGATTTATTTTCCGCAGTTTGATTATCGGTCTGGGTCTGGCGATATAACTTCTCTCCAATCTTAGACAAGGCGCTGGAGAGATCGTCTGTGGCGGTATTTAATTCGGCGATATTGTCAGAGTCCAACAAATCTTTAACTTTTTTTACTTTCGTTTCCAATTCGGACTTAAGATCGGCGTCCAACTTATCACCAGCATCGCGCATTGCTTTCTCGGTAGTATAAATTAGGGTATCTGCCCGATTTTTAGCATCAACCTTCTCGCGCTTTTGTTTATCGTCCGAAGCATGTTTTTCTGCTTCCTGTGTCATCTTCTCTATTTCCGTTTTGGACAGGCCCGAGGAAGCCGTAATGGTAATTTTTTGTTCCTTTCCGGTCGCTTTGTCCTTAGCCGAAACATTCAAAATACCATTAGCATCAATGTCAAACATTACTTCCACTTGGGGCACGCCCCGAGGAGCAGGCGGGATACCATCCAACACAAATCGGCCGAGAGTTTTGTTGTCCGCAGCCATCTCCCGCTCGCCCTGAACAATATTAATCTCCACCGAAGTCTGATTATCTGAAGCGGTAGAGAAAATTTGGGTTTTGGAAGTGGGGATAGTGGTGTTGCGATCAATCAATTTGGTCGCCACTCCGCCTAAAGTCTCCAAACCCAGCGATAATGGGGTGACATCTAAAAGCAAAATATCTTTTACGTCGCCTTGCAAAACCCCGCCCTGGATCGCCGCACCAATGGCTACGGCTTCGTCGGGATTCACGCTTTGATTAGGTTCTTTCCCGAAGAAATCCTTGATCAATTTCTGCACCGCCGGCATTCGGGTCATTCCGCCCACCAGCACCACTTCGTTAATGTCGCTTTTCTTGAAACCGGAGTCCGCTAATGCTTTCTCCATTGGTGGAATGGTAGCCTTGAGTAAATCTTCGACCAGTTGCTCCAATTTGGCCCGAGTTAATTTCATAATTAAGTGCTTGGGCCCGGATTCATCAGCCGTTACAAACGGGATATTAATTTCCGTTTCAGAAGATGACGATAATTCTTGCTTGGCTTTCTCACCAGCTTCTTTCAAACGTTGTAAGGCTAATTTGTCTTGTGCTAAATCAATTCCCTGCTCTTTCTTGAATTCCTCTATGATCCACTGGATAATCCGCTGGTCAAAATCATCTCCACCCAAATGGGTATCTCCGTTAGTCGCTTTTACCTCAAAGACCGCTTCGCCTTCGCTATCCCCAATCTCCAATACAGAGACATCAAAAGTCCCGCCACCCAAATCGTAAACGACAATTTTTTCGTTTTTCTTTTTATCCAATCCGTAGGCCAACGTTGCCGCCGTGGGTTCATTAATGATTCTTTTTACATTTAGCCCAGCAATCTGGCCAGCATCTTTAGTGGCTTGCCTCTGCGAATCATCAAAATAGGCCGGGACCGTAATCACCGCTTCAGTCACTGGTTCGCCCAGATATTTTTCGGCATCCGTTTTAATCTTTTGCAAAATAAAGGCTGAGATTTCCTGCGGAGTATAATCTTTGCCGCCCATTTCCACCGCTACGCCGCCATTAGATTGCTTGATCTTATAGGTCATAACTTTAAGATCACGCTGGACTTCCGGATCGGTAAACTTGCGACCGATAAGGCGCTTCACCGAAAAGATGGTGTTGTCCGGATTAGTTACTGCCTGCCGTTTGGCGATCTGCCCCACTAATCTTTCTTTATTTTTATTGATCGCTACAATCGAAGGAACAGTCCGGCCGCCTTCGGCGCTCGGAATAACTTCGACTTTCCCACCGCGCATTACTGCCGCGGCACTGTTGGTTGTCCCCAAATCAATTCCAATTATTTTATTCATATGCTTCTCCTTATGGATTTAATTTGTTATTCTGACCTCCGTTCGTCATTCCCGTGAAAACGGGAATCCAGACAGAAAAAAGGAAATGTTTTTGTTTGTTTTCTTTCCTGGATCCCCGATGCCCGCCTTGCCCGCTTCGACGCGAGGCGAGCCGGCGAGGCAGGTCGGATGGTTTCGCCCCTGCCTGCCGGCAGGCAGGTCCGACTCGAGGATGACGGCTATGTGGTGATAGCCGTCACTTCCCGACGCGCACTTTGGCGGGTTTAATAATTTGATTCTTATATTTTAATCCGGCTTCAAACTGTTCAATTACAGCATCATTTTTATATTTTTCGTGGTCTTCGTGTGAAATGGCTTCCATTATTTCTGGATTAAATTTATCGCCGGGATTGACTTCGATTCTTTCCAATCCTTCTGTTTTAAAAATCTCATCAAACTTTTTCAGAATATTACCGATACCTTCCATCACTCCCATCTGACATTGCAAAACATCTGCCGGGATAGTTTTTGGATCCAACTTCTTGTTTTTAACGGAATCAAGCACCCGGGTTAAATCATCATAAACAGTCAAAAATCTGGTGAGCAGTGCCATATTCATAAATTGAGTTAACTCGCCCCGTATTTTCTCTTGCTGTTTCTTGTAATTATCCAGGTCGGCTAATGCCCGCTTGGCCACATCTTCCCAATTGACCTCCCTGGCCACGTCCCCCTGGCCGTTCAAGTCCGGCACGGACAGGCGCGGCTGCGGGCAGGCGGGCTTGGTTTCCGGCTGATTTTTCAACGGCTCAACGGCGTTGAGCCGTTGGTCTTCCGTGTTCTTTGGTTGATTATCTCGTTTTTTGGACATAATGTTCTCCTTTTTTATCCGTCATGCTGAATTTATTTCAGCATCTCTTGCACTTTTGTCTCTTAATCCAATCGAGAACATCGGCGATAGAGATCCTGAATCCCTGGCCGGGCAGGCAAGTTCAGGATGACAGAGGAAGGGTCTATGATGGCGGAGAAATCAGCGTAATCTGTACCTAATCAGTGGAATCAGTGGTTTAAAGGTCGTTTAATAATTTTTTCATATAATCCATTAAGGGTAGGGTTCTGTTATAATCCATTCTGGTCGGGCCAATTATACTGATTACTCGTTTGCCTTGAGGCCCAAAATTAGTAATCACAATGGTAGCTTTATTAACTTGGAGATTGTCTTTTCCAATCAACACATTAAGATCT
Source organism: Patescibacteria group bacterium (assembly GCA_043802665.1). Classification (GTDB taxonomy): domain Bacteria; phylum Patescibacteriota; class Kazan-3B-28; order Kazan-3B-28; family UBA10110; genus UBA10110. The sequence continues at coordinate 12,241 of JAZDKW010000017.1, read as the reverse complement.
TTGAGATTAGTTTGCCGACTGACTTTCTGGATAAGTTTTTGTGGCTGTTCCAACGCTTCAATTAATTTAATGCCAAACTGTTCATCATTGAATTCGGGGAGTTTAGCCACATTGCTTAACCCAGACATATAGACATTCCTTGTTTCGTCCATTAACATCCCCACGCTTCCCGATATTTCTGCTAACATTCGAGCCGCCGCCTGATATTTTTCCTGCAAACTATGTAACTTTTCAAAATGACGCGTTAATACTTCTTGCTGTTTTTTAGTTAACTCGCGCCGTTCCTGAGTAATCACCTTAACGTAAGTCTTGTATCCCAGATCGGTCGGGATTCGCCCTGCCGAAGTATGTGGCTGTGCCAAAAGGCCTAATTCGGTTAGCTCCGCCATATCGTTACGTACTGTGGCCGAGCTGATCTCGTAGGGTAATTGTTCCACCACCTGCAGTGATCCCACCGGCTGGCCAGTGTGCACAAAGGTCTCCACAAGGGTCTTTAATACATCTTGTTTGCGGGCATTTCCATCCATACTTTTCTAATATATACAAATTAGCACTCGTGTCAAGAGAGTGCTAAAAAGACCAAAGCCCGGCTAAGCCGGGCTTTTTAACCAAACTTGTGTACTAACCAGTTGGCTGTCCAGCAGGCCAGCCAAATCGGCCAGATAACCAATCCTCCGAAAACTAATACGATGGCAATAACAATGGCGACACTTATAGTAAAGGTTGCCAGTCGCCATCCTCCTGGAAACAAGAGGGATTCATTCCATAGATATGCCACGAAGATTGCCACCGGTGCGCCTTGGAGATAATCGTATGACCCGTAGTAGGCCCACCAGCTGGAGTGTTGGTAAAACAATACCATGAAAATTCGCAATATTATTGCGAGTGCCCCAGTGGCAGTAAACCAAATAAATGCATGGTCTGTCTTGCACTCAGAATTATCATAGTGGCCCACACAGGCCGCTACAGACAAGACGGCTAATCCAACCAAGACAAAAATCCCGGTGGTAGTCATTTGCGCATCTCCATTTTAAGGTATTCTGACATATCAAAGCTGATAGCCAGTCAGCTATACCATAGCAAATACCCTTTACCAGTCAATAAAATTTTAACTGAGCAACTTTAAGAAAGCTTCTTGGGGAATCTCAACTTGGCCGACTTTTTTCATTCTCTTTTTCCCGGCTTTTTGTTTATCCAATAGCTTATCTTTACGGGTTCTATCCCCTCCGTAGAGCTTAGCCAAAACATCTTTCCGGAGCGGGGGGATATCTTCCCGAGCAATAATCTTGCTCCCGATCGCCGCTTGCAAAGTTATTTCAAAATTTTGCCGGGGGATTAATTTTTTCAACTTCTCCACCAATCTCTTCCCTGTAGCAGCCGCTACCGTGCGGTGAACAATCACTGATAATACATCTACCACCTTGCCACCCACTAAAATATCCAGCCGCACCAGGTCGGCCTCCCGAAATCCCAAAAATTCATAATTCATTGAAGCATAACCCGATGAAACACTTTTCAAAGCATCGTAAAAATCCATCACGATGCTTCCTAAGGGAATTTCATAAATTAGCATCACTTTCTCAGCATCAAAATGCTTGATATCTTTTTGAACCCCCCGACGGTCTTGGAGCAAGGGGATAATTCCCCCCACAAATTTGCTGGGGGTAAATATCTCCAGTAAAATCCATGGCTCGGCAATAGTTTCAAACTGATTGGGATCGGGCAGTTCAGTGGGATTGTTGATAATTTGTTTCTTACCATTAGCCGCAGTAAGTTCGTAATTAACGCTGGGTGTAGTCGCCACCAACGTTAGGCCAAATTCTCGTTCTAATCTTTCTTGCACAATATCTAAATGGAGCAAACCCAAAAAACCACAGCGAAAACCAAAGCCCAACGCTGGTGAATTTTCCGGTTCAAACACCAGTGAAGCATCACTTAAACTCAATTTATCCAAAGCATCCCTGAGTTTTGGATAATCTGCATTGTTGGTGGTAAAAATCCCGGCATAAACAAACGGCGTAACTTTTTTATAGCCCGGCAATGGCCTGACATCCTCGGCAATGGCTGAGGTAATCGTCTCACCTACTTGCACTTTTCCCACTTCTCTAAGACCTGTCGCGATATACCCGATCTCTCCCGTCTCTAACTCAGCCGCCTTGTGCAAATGGGGGTCAAAAGTACCTACTTCTAATACTTCGGAAACAGCCCGAGAAGCTTTCATAATGATTTCGTCCTCCGCCTTAACTTGGCCATCCACTATTCTCACATAGGCAATCACTCCTTTGTATTTATCAAATGCTGAATCAAACACCAATGCCCGCAATGGCTTAGCCATTTCTCCGGTCGGGGTTGGAATCTCTACCACCACTCGATCTAATAATTTTTCTACCCCCTCGCCAGATTTTCCTGATACTCCCCATACATCTGATTCATCAATATCTAAAATATTGGCTAATTCTTTCTTGGCCTGTTCTGCATTGGTACCGGGCAGATCAATTTTATTAACCGCCGGAATAATCTTTAGGTTTAACTCTTGGGCTAAATGCAAATTGGCCAAAGTCTGTGCTTCTACTCCCTGGCTGGCGTCCACCAACAAAATTGCCCCCTCTACGGCCGCGAGTGACCGGGATACCTCGTAGCTAAAATCCACGTGGCCTGGAGTATCAATTAAATTCAATACATAGCCCTTATACTGCATCCGCACGGGCTGGAGTTTAATGGTAATCCCCCGTTCCCGTTCTAAATCCATCGTATCCAGGAGCTGTTCTTTCATCTTGCGTTTTTCTACCGTGCCAGTGAGTTCCAAAAACCGATCCGCGAGAGTACTCTTCCCGTGATCGATGTGCGCGATAATACAAAAGTTTCTAATCTTATCCTGAGTCATAACCCTATTGTACTAAAAAGAAAAAGCGACTCTCCAAAAGGAGGCCGCCTGATAGCCAACATCATCTGGCTCCGCTCGATCCTGTCAAGGGTCGCCAATTACTATCAAAGTACGTATCACAATTAATACAGTGGTATCCTTCGGCGTTCGGCAAAGCCTCTTGGTTACAGGATGGACATTTAACACAATCGGATCTTTTCAGATCTGTAGAGGATATTCTGGGCTCAAAGTCAAACCGACCGAGATACTTAGCCGAATAAATCGTTCGATGTCCCACCGAACAAATAAATTCCTTATCTCCATCTGAGAACGTTCTTAGCTCGGTCAAGGCTTGGTGACACTTGCGATGTCCACATTTAAGGTTCAGTAGGGTGGCCAATTATTATCACCTCCCGGGGATAGTATCTCCATACTAACATACAGGCAAGCAAAAACCTTGACCAGATAAGGAGAATCTCCTATAATAATATCGACCTGCGGGCTTCGCTCTAAGGCCATCCTCTAAGGAAATGCTTTGGATAATGAGGCTCGCAGGCAACCTAACCGCTCCGAGACTGTCGGGCGGTTTTTACTTTACTAAAAGCCAAACACCTATCAGCATCAGCACAGCTAAACTGACTCGTAACACTAAATGCCCTTCTTTGAACAGCCGACCACCCCAAATAGTGGCAATCAAAATTGAGCTTTTTTTCAGGGATATTACTAAAGACAGTTCCGTAAGACTGAGTGCTTGGGCATAAGTCAGTCGCGACAAAGTAGTCAACACGGCGATAGCTACAATCGCCCAGCCTAAATTATCTACTTTGTGGGGGATTTGCCTCACATCCCCCACTACCACCGTATAAATTATTAAATGATTGATGAATAAAAAGATGCTCACCAAGAAAATAAATGTGATGGTGTCAGTTTGGCGCAATACAATTTTGTCAACGATGCTCGATAAACTCAAGAACACCATTGAGAGCAACAAAACTAATTCGTAAAACAGTGCTGTTCTTTTATTAATGGCATCACCAATGCGCAAATTCGCCGGCCAGCCAAAAGAATGATTGGCCGCGAATGAATCTCGCGTTAGCAACAGTCCCCCCAAGATTAATATTGCTACTCCTGCCCACTGCATAAGTGTCAGATGATCCCCCAATAAAAGATAGGCAAAACCTAAAGTAAAAACAGTGGCTAATACTTCCTGGGGTGCGACCAAAGAAATGTCCAGGTGCCGCAAAGCCTTTGCCCCCAACCAAATTGAGAGCGACCCCAAAATTGAAGCCAGGTAGATATAACCCACCAGGGTTAAACTAAGCGTTTCCCAGTGTGCCCAAGGCCACAAAAACCCCACTACCACCATGGAAATAAGCGAAAGCACTACAACATAGTCCAGCGAGTGTTCTTTTTTGAGTTCACTTTTCTGCCAAACCGTTTTGACACCGATACATACTGCCGCCAGAAGCGCAAACCAATACCAGGGCCAGAGAGCTATCATATATTTTTGAATATCTTACTAATTGGTCGCAAAATCAGATTAACCTCTGGAAGATTGAATTTGCGTATCACTACCAAATAAGTCAGCGCGGCCACTATTAAGGCTACTGCCGTCTGGGCTAATAAACCAGTAAAGGTCCTGGTATTCACAATCCAACTCATCGCTTGCAAGGCGCCATAGCCAGCTAAGCCCATAACGGCACTGCTAAATATAACCTGACCTATCATCCCAGCTAACTTCTTCAGCGGGAGCTGGCCTAATCTCCGTTGCAGCATAAAGAACAGGATCGTGGCGTTAGTCATCGCCGAAATGGAGATAGCCATAGCCAACCCCACCACACGATAATGACCAATCAGCAACCACGCCATCGCCACATTAACTACCAAAGCAATTAAACTGGTAAAGAAGGGGGTTTTGGTGTCTTGCAGAGCATAAAAAGATCGGGCGAGTAAGGGAATAATGGCCTGCGCCCACATTCCAAATACTAAAAAGGCCATCACAGAGACAGTGAACCGAGTATCTTCCCAACCAAATTGACCAGCACCCAATACTAACCGCACAATTTGGGCCCGCAGTAGCCAATAGATCATCATGGTTGGCAAAATGAAAAACAGGATCTGCCGCAATGTGCGCAATACATCCTGCTTAAACTCTCCGATTTTCTGTAATGTATATTTTTCGGTTAAGGTAGGAAAAACTGCCACAGCGAATGAGATCCCAAACATACTGATCGGTAAGCTAGCCAAATTATCACCCAAATTTAAAACTGTTACACTGCCTATAGCTAAAGTAGAGGCAATGATAGTGTTAATTAATGTTGAGATCTGCTGAGCAGCAATACCCAAAACTCGCGGGAATAATAATACAGCCATCCGGCGTAGAGCCGGATGTCTTAAATCAAGATGCACCCGATATTGATATCCCAAAGCAAATACACTGGGTAGCTGAATCATCATATGCAAAAAGGCCCCCAAAACTACGCCATAAGCCAGTCCCATATAACCGAAGCGTGGAACTAACCAAAGCACACCAGCAATAATCCCCACATTATATAAAATCGGAGCAATAGCATAAGCAATAAAGTTCTTAAACGAATTAAGAATTCCGCCCGCCAAATTGCTTAGAGCAAAGAAAAACGGTGACAGTAACATCACCCGCATTAAATTAACGGTCATAAGACGCTGGGCTTCATCGAATCCCGGCGCGACAATATGTGATAAGGCTGGCGCAAAAACGGCGACTAACAATAACGCGCCTGTTAGCGCCGTGATTCCCAGATTGATTAGCGTGTTCACAAAACTCCAGGCTTCACCTTTGCCATTGCGTTGCATATATTCCGTAAAAATAGGAATGAAAGCGGATGACAGCGCCCCCAACAAGAGCAGATTAAAGATAAAGTCAGGTATCTTAAACGCTGCAAAATATGCGTCCAGCACATTCCCGGCACCAAAGTGAGCCGCTAAACTGCGATCGCGCAACAAGCCAAACAGCCGACTGACCAAGGAAGCAACTGCGAGAACAACTGTAGCCTCCAGAACGCTGGATTTGCGATGCAGAATCTTATGAATCATGGTTTATTTTTCTGGTTTTTTGCTGGTCAGATTAGGGAAAAAGGTCTCAAAATCTTCTCGCTCAATCACTTCTTCCTTAATCAACCGTTCTGCAATGGCTTCTAACTCTTTACGGTATTGCTTAAGTACTGCCTCAGCTTTTTTCTCAGCCTCTGTGATAATTGTTGTCACTTCTTCGTCAATCACGGCGGACACTTTTTCACTGTAATTTTTTTGTTCGTGAATCTCTCGCCCCAAAAACACCAATTCATCTTTACTCCCAAAAACCACGGGGCCCAGCTTTTCACTCATACCGAACCGTAAAACCATTTTCCGGGCTAATTCCGTTGCTCTTTGCAAATCATTTGCCGCTCCCGTGGTGATTTCCTTGAACACCAACTGCTCGGCGGCCCGACCAGCCATCATTACGGCCAGCTCATCAATAAATTGAGTTTTGGAATGAAGATACTTGTCAGTAATCGGCATATTCCAGGTATAACCCAGCGCCATTCCCCGCGAGATGATAGAAATTTTATGCACAGGATCGCCGTGAGGCAAAGCATGAGAAACGATAGCGTGCCCCGCCTCATGATAAGCAGTGATCTTTTTCTCTTCCTCTGTAAGAATTTTATTGTGCCGTTCTGGCCCCAAAATAACCTTCTCTAAAGCACCTTCAAAATCTGCTTGGTCGATGCGTTTACGATTATGACGCGCCGCCAAAATCGCCGCTTCATTAACCAAATTCTGCAGATCGGCTCCCGTAAAACCAGGGGTCTGGCTGGCTAATTTGTCTAATTTAACATCGTCACTTAGCGGCTTGTTCTTAGCATGTACTTCTAAAATCGCCTGTCGATCTTTAATATCCGGACGATCCAAAACCACACGTCGATCAAATCGACCAGGTCGCAACAGCGCTGGATCTAATACATCAGGACGATTAGTCGCCGCTATAACGATCACATTGGTGTCTGTTTCAAATCCATCCATCTCCACTAAAATTTGATTTAGTGTTTGCTCGCGCTCATCATGTGAACCACCTATGCCAGCGCCTCGTTGACGCCCAACTGCATCAATTTCATCAATAAAAACAATGGCCGGAGCATTGCGCTTGGCTTTAGCAAACAGATCGCGAACACGGGAGGCTCCCACCCCGACAAACATCTCCACAAATTCCGAACCAGAGATATGGAAAAAGGGCACGCCGGCTTCTCCCGCTACCGCTTTGGCAAGTAGTGTCTTACCTGTGCCAGGTGGACCCATCAGCAACACTCCTTTAGGAATTTTGGCGCCGATGCTTAAAAACTTACTGGGATATTTCAGAAACTCAACTTCTTCCATCAATTCTTGTTTGGCTTCATATGCGCCAGCCACATCCCGAAAAGTAATACGATTTTTTCCTTGCAAAGGAACTAACCTTGCCCGGCTTCTGCCAAACGACATTGCCTGATTATTAGCTCCTTGCGCTTGCCGCAACATAAACCACAAAAAACCAAAAATGAGCAAGAAGGGAAACAGGGATGATAAAATGCTCACCCAGATTTCACTCCCCGACATATCTTTAATTTCTACTGTGACTTTTCGCGGATCAATTCCTGCATCAAATAATGACGTATTGGTTTCCTTGCGTGAACGATATTCGGTACCATTGCTATCGATAATAACCAGATTGTCTCCTTTGACAATAATCTTTTCTATCCGGCCCGACGCCGCGTCATCCACTACTTGGCTCAAAGGAATTTCCTTGATCTCCCCCGTGTTCACACCCAAAATACTGTACAGTAAACTGCCAGCTAAAACAGCCAATACGGCATAACCAATTAATCTGCCAATGGTGAATCTCATTTATTAACAAATTTAGGCCGATGGCGGCTAATATTAATCTTACCACAGCCCCGAGAGAGGAACAATTTATTGGGAAGTTGCTTCCACACCGTTTTTTGGGGGCTCGCCAACACCAGTTGGGATTCTTCGAGATGCACTTTTTTAATATCTTGTCTGTCTCCCTGTAACTGAGTTATCGCTAATAGCAACAATTCGTTTTGCACAAAGACATCCTGCTTCCTAAACTTCTTCTCGTTAAAATTTACGGTGCCTGATTCACCAGAACAAACTATGTGCTTATAGATATCTCGCAGTTGATAATCCAGCCAACCCTCTAACTGAGCAAAGACCCCAGCATTACGCAAAATTACCTGAACAATGCCGGGATTCGCTTGGACCAATACAGGTAAGATCTTATATCGAACTAAATTGCGGTTATAGGAAATGTCTCGATTGCTTTTATCTTCCACAAACTCAATATGGTACTGGCGGACAAAACGATAGAGATCTTTTTTAAAAGTAGTGAGGAGCGGACGCCAAATTCCCTGTTCGTAATCGTGCATACCCGCTAATGCCCGGACTAATCCGCCCCGCAACCAATTCATTACAACTGTTTCCGCTTGATCATCGGCAGTATGAGCCGTGACAATGGTAGTAGCATTGTAGCGCAACGCTACCTTACGCAACCAGGCATATCGGGCAACTCGGCCCGCTTCCTCCACAGTCATTTTTTTTGCTTTTGCCAATTTGCCCACATCGACCGTTCCCAGCACAAAACTCAATCCCCAACTTTTGGCTACAACCTTTACTAATTCGGCATCGCGGCTGGCTGATTTTCTTAATTGATGATTAAAATGAGCTACGATTACCTCCCAATCCCACTTGGCCGCCAGCAACATCAATAAATGGAGCAGAACCATTGAATCCACTCCTCCTGAAACAGCCACTACCAAAACCGTTCCTCGGGGCGGAAAATAACGGCCCTCCATCTGGGAAATTAGTTGATCCTTGACTTCCATACTCCCATTATAACGAGGTTTACAAATCTCTTCTTTTTACCTAACCTAAACTCGAGGTAAGATATAAGAGTTGGCAGGGTAGCTCAGTGGTACCTGCCTGCCGGCAGGCAGGGAGCAGTGGACTTTCACCCCGTTAGACATTTAGGCCAGCGTAGCTCAGTGGTAGAGCAGTGGACTCATAAGCCATTGGTCACAGGTTCAAATCCTGTCGCTGGCACCAAAACTTTCACTAAAATGTCTAACGGGGCAGGTAAGCCATTGGTCGCGGGTTCGCCCTAAATCCTCAGGGCGCCCCGCGGATGCCAGGGCGAATCCCGCCCCTGCCACCAGTCTTCGCCCGCCTTGGGCAGGGCTGTGCCATTTATTGCAAAATGAATAATTTGGAAGAATCAAACCTTAGTAATAATGGGACTCTGCCTGGTAAAAAGCTAATTTGGCAAACAGCGATAGACCGTTCCAACAACATTGCTGATAAGATTGGTACGCCAATCGATGCTGGCATCAAAGACATCGTAGTGGCTTTAATGGTTTATGGTTTTCCTACTAGCCAATCTTGCGAAGGCCATGCAAATAATCAACAAAGTTCATTGTACCCTTGGATAGAAATTTATTCCCCTGAACCAGATGCTTGGCAAAACAATGAAGCCCAAAAAGAGGCCTGGCGAACAGAGAATCTCAAACAACAGAAAAAAATGATTGAATTGTTATCCGAATTTTATCAAAATAGAAAAACATCCTTCGATGCTCAGCTTTGTATCCAGTATGTTGGTGCTTTTGGTGGTTTTCGTATTCACAGTACTGGAGCAGATATCTTATCTCTTCTGCCACCGATCCAACAACAAAAAAATCTTAATTTATACCGCCAAGAAATAACTGATTTTAGCAAATTTTTGAAAGACAAATTCTTTTCCAGATAAAAGCATAATGATTTGTTTAATAGATCAGGTCTCATCCCATATGGGATGATGGGAGTGATTTTAAGTCTATGTGGAAAAACAATCCGATTAAAAAATTCTTGGCCCAGAGAAAATGGCAAATCAGCATTGGTAGCGTAATAGGGCTGATTGTTTTTTCTTATATGTTTGTCGCTACTGCCGAAGCAATGTGGCAAAACTATAAGATTAATCAAGAAATTTTCGCGCTTAAATTAGAAATTACCCAATTAGAACAAGAAAATATCGACTGGAAAAATCTCATCGCCTATCTTAAGACCGAATCATTCCGGGAGAAAGAAGCTCGGAGAAAATTGGGCTATAAAAAACCTGATGAGACTGTGGTGGCCCTACCGCAAGACAATTTCGCGTACAACAACCCTGGTAGTGTAAATAACCAGCCTGTTGAAGAACAGCCCAGTAAGCTCACTAATCCGCAAAAATGGTGGGATTATATTTTCGGATAGTATAATTTAAATAGATTTGGGGCTCGCCCCGTTAGAAGTCTTCCCTTATCTAACTGAGTGCGATCCCAAAATAGAAAGGTCATTTATATACTGTTTCCCAACGTTGAAGTAACAATACTTCTAACGGGGCTCGTAGCTCAGCGGTAGAGCAGCCCCCTCATAAGGGGTTGGTCGTAGGTTCGATCCCTACCGAGCCCACCAAAAACTGTCATGCACTGAAAGTGGATGCCAGTTTTTAGTTGTTCTGAAAGATCGAACCTTCGGGAAAGGGGTCGGGGAAACGGGAGTTTCCCCGTGGTGGAAATACCAAAACCGCAAGGTGTTGGGGAGGGGCTTCGCCTGGCTACGCCGTAAACTAGCCATACTTCAACGGCTCTCCGCCAGCTGGCGGAACGTTGAGCCGTTGAAATTTTCCTCAAATCACAAACCGAAGCACATAATGCATACCAATATTGTATGTCTGATAAAATAATTTTAAACTATCCACTTGGTAGCGGGGGTGGGACTCGAACCCACGACCTCAAGGTTATGAGCCTTGCGAGCTACCAACTGCTCTACCCCGCGTTGTCGCCTGTAATAATAGCAGACAGATCTCCTATTGTCCAGATAGGACATCTAAAACAGTTAGTTTTTTCAACTTGGTTTAGACGGAGTTAGATTAGCAAACTGCCACTAAATTTTCTTGCATAATACCTTCTTTTTTCATGGCACGAACCATCCGAGTTATACCTATACCAGCACCGAAGCGAGGCGTCATCGGCAAAGCCAGATACTGATTTAATTCTGCCTCAACTTGTTCTCTACTAAATAAATCAAACAATTTTTGTGCGTATTGTCCTTCGCTGACAGAATAAAAATTTTGTCGCATTTCTTCAGCATTACAGCTACGTTCTGCTCCTCCAATTGTTTCCATGCCGTGTAAAATAGCGTCTACTTTAGCAAATATTTCATTCCCTTGATGCTTCATATTCCAAAAGGGATGGGTAACAAACGGGAAATTCGTCAAAAACAGGATCGGGGAAAAATCAGTTGCCATGTTGGTCTCATGTCCTGCCTCTAACACCTCTGTGCCATAAAACTTTGCTACTTGCTGATAATTCAACTGTTTCGCCGAACTCGTAAAATCCAAATGAGCCAACAACTCTCGCTCTAAATTAATCAGATCATTCAAGTCTCCTCGGCCCTCAAATTCAAACATTGGGAATATTTTGTCATGCCGACCAGGGATGGGATTCTTTTCATCTCGGTAACTAGTAGAGATACAAAAAACCCCGACTAATTCGGGATGTTTTAAGAGTTCGTATTCCAGCCACATTTGGCCAGTTTGCGGTAACGGCCAAACCTCTCCACCAAAACGAAACTGTGAAATCGTTGTTGGATCTTCACAGGCAGCTAAAATGGATAAACGAGATTGCACGGGCACTTCAACAAAACCTCTTTTAACAAAAAAGTCCCGCATTTTACTGACCACTCGATGATATTCTTTAGTTTCCAACATAATTTTATTAATTAATGAATTAAATTAACTTCAGTTTCATCGATACCATCTTAGGGAAAATGGCCTAAAAGATTAAAAAAAATGCCCCGCAGGGCAATTAATTGCTTTAAACAAACTCTGATAAATGGTGGTCGTATAAACATTCTTCCTTATTTTAATCCGTTAAATTAACCTGTCAAACAATATAGAAAATCCCAGCCTTGAGAGCTGGGATTTTCTTTTAATGACGTTGATTAGAACCTGTTTCCGCCAGCTGGCCGATCAGTCATCGGCCGAGCTTCGCTAACGGTAATGTTACGTCCTTCCACCTCAGTGCCGTTCAATGAAGAAACGGCAGAGCTGGCTTCATCATCGGTAGACATCTCCACAAATCCAAAACCTTTGGATTTGCCGGACATCTTATCCTTGATGATAGTAGAAGACTCCACGGTGCCGACGCCGGTAAACAACTTACCTAAATCTTCGTCGGTCATAGCCCAAGGGAGTCCCCCTACAAACAATTTCTTGCCCATAGTTACCTCTCAAAATATTTAATATACCCGCGGACGATCCTTTCCTGGTTAGATCCTCGGGCATAGGCAAACTGCTTT
>JAZDKW010000016.1:0-16000 GCA_043802665.1 Patescibacteria group bacterium | reverse complement strand
AGTATAGTAGTTTTACAACTTGCCTATGTAATCCCCGGTATTATCATGATAATTGCTGGAATTTTGGCGATAGTTGCTGGGATAAGAGAAAAATCTGCTTAAAACAATGAAATTTTCTTATAATTGGTTGAAAGAATTAGTCGAGTTTAAAGAAAGTCCCCAGGAGCTTGCGGATTTGATTAATACCCACATTACGGAAGTGGAAACCTTAGAGGGCGAGTCAGGCGGATATATGGGAGTAATTGTAGCAGAGATTCTGCAGATTGACGCGCATCCGAACGCCGATAAATTGCATTTAGTTACCTTGAATATTGGATTAGGTAAGCGAGTTACTGTAGTGTGTGGGGCGGACAATATAGAAGTGGGACAAAAAGTTCCCTTGGCTTTGGTGGGTGCAAAATTACCGGTGGGAGAAATTAAAGCGACGATTATTCGGGGAGTAGAATCCACCGGGATGATCTGCAGTGGAGAAGAGTTGGGGATCGCCTGCCCGTTGCCACGGGACGCGGCCAGGGAAAAGAAATCGGAAGGGATATTAGTGTTGGACAAAAAAGCTTCCGTAGGGAGGCCGGTGCAAGAATATTTGCAGATCGCAGACGATTCAATCTTAGATTTGAAAATTTTGTCTAATCGCCCGGATTATTCATCTTATGTAGGATTAGCACGGGAAATTTCAGCAGTTTTAGGGCGAGATGTCTCCCTTCTCCCCTTACCCCTCCTCGGGCAGGAGGGGAATTCCTCCCCTGCCAAGGGGAGGTTAGGTGGGGATGGCGATATTCTGAAAATTAAATTAGATTATCCCGAAGATGCATCGACAAAAACTTCTGATAAAGTTTTGGTTAATGTGGCTGATCCCAAGCTATGTCGGAAATACCTGGCCCATTATGTGGCTAATGTGGAAGTTAAAGAATCGCCCGATTGGTTACAACAGAAATTAATTAGTAGTGGGATTAGGCCGATCAGCAATATAGTGGATATTTCTAATTATGTGATGTTGGAACTGGGTCAACCAGTGCATGCGTTTGATGCGGATAAGATCCTTCGACAAGCTCAGGATGACAAGAGAGTGGTTGTGGTGCGGCGAGCCAAATCAGGTGAAAAAATGTTAGCGCTGGATGGCAAGACATACGAATTAAATCCAGAAGTGACAGTAATAGCGGACTCCGAAAATCCAATTGCTTTAGCGGGGATTATGGGCTCAGAACATAGTGGTGTTACAGATATTACTCGCGATATTGTGGTAGAGGTAGCTACTTTCGACCCGGTAACCATCCGGCGAGGTGGCAAGAGCTTGGGATTATCCACAGATGCTTCCATTAGATTTGAGAGGGGATTGCAACCATATTTGGCTGATTTGGCGATGAAACGAGTATTGAATTTGATTCATCATATTATTCCAGAAGCAAAAATTGCAACTGGGAATGTGGAGATGACAGAACCATCTGTGCCCAATAAATCAATCGAATTTAAAGCGGAAGACATTTCCGATTTTATTGGGACCAAGATTACCAGTAGTGATATTTCAAAGATTCTACAAAGATTAAGTTTTGATGTAAAAGCCAGTGGAAAAAATATGTCAGTTACTCCGCCGCCCTGGCGCAATGATGTTCAAGAGATGGCAGATGTTGCCGAGGAGGTAGTGCGAATTTGGGGAATAGATAAAGTGGTGCCTGCTATGCCGGAAGTGATTATGACGGCGCCGATACCTAATACTAAATTGAGAAGAACCAATGAATTAAAAGATCTTTTAGCCAGATGTGGTTTTGCCGAGACGCCTAGCCATCCATTTATTGGTGCAGATTGGGCGGGGAAATTAGGATTTTCTTTAGACGACGGTCTGAAAATCTCTAATCCTTTAAATAGTCAGTGGACCCATTTAGTATCCAATCTTTGGCCTAATTTATTAGGGTTTGCAAGGAATGCTGGCAATGAACCAATCAAAATTTTCGAAATTGCCAATGTGTTTTTGCCCCCTGATCCGCATCGTCATTCTGGGGAGCTCACAAAGCGACTCCAGGATCGTATGAATAAATCTATACGATCCTGGACAAGCCAGGATGACGAAGTAATGAATGCTTTGTCAGTCCAGCATGACGGAAAGGGGATTATAAGCGATGCGGAGTTGCCAGTCGAAATCCCGCTACTTTCGATGTTGGTATCCGGCAAAAATGAAGAAGCGTATCGTACTTTGCGTGGGATTGTTGAGTCGATTGTTGCTAATGTGCCAAAAATAAAATTTGTGGCGATACCCGGTAGTGCCGAAGATCATTTTATCAATGTTTTGCGGGTTATGTCGGAGCGAGAAATAATTGGCACGATTGAGGAAGTAAGCCCGCGGTTAGCAAATGAAATTGATGTCCCAGAAGGAACAGTTTGGGCAGAGGTTAATTTACAAAAATTAATGGAGTTGGGGCAGGGGAGTGAAAAGTACTGCGAGATTAGTAAGTTTCCTTCTTCCCAATTTGATATTTCTGTAGAACTGTCAGCATCTGTTTCGGTGGGTCTACTGATTGACGAAATCTGGCTGACATCATCGTTAATCCAAGCGGTCGATGCTTTTGACGTATATCAGCTACCCACAGGGGGGCGGAGCATTGGTTTGCGAATAACTCTGCAAGCGATGGATCGAACGCTCACCGACGCCGAAATTAAAACTCTGGAAAGCAAAATAATTAATTTGATTGTCACCCAATATCGCGGTAAAGTCCGTGGATAATTCTTCTTTGTCATCCCGACCGTAGTGGAGGGATCTGGTCGCTTTGAAAGCGACCTTAATTCTTGTTACTTTTCCGAGAAAAGTAACCAAAAGCTTCGGGCAGTCGCTTTCGCTATGACTCTAATAAAATTATCTTTCTATTCCGCCAAACTCAGCCGATATACCATCGGCTTCGGACAGTTGGTTCCATAAGCGCTAATTTTATTGATCCATAACGCTCCAGCTCCAATGCCCGGGGTGGGGGAACAGGAAAATTAGGTCTGGGAGCGGAAAACTATTGACAAATAAAAAATTTTGGAGTATACTAAAAATATATAGTGGTGTTGTTCTGAACAACTAAACTAAACCACTGACACCTTGAAAAGGTGAATCGAGGGAGCTGACCATGCCACCAAGAGACATGCTCGGTGTTTGTGATGTCCAAGGGCCAATCACTGACCTTTTAGAAAAGCTCGGTGGATCCAGTGGCCAAGATTGGCTGAAAGCGTTAAAATTGTTTCTCCGTAAAGAGGAGAAATCAAAGGTCATCCACATCATTAATTGCCATGCCAATCTCCTTTGGCGTAGAGGCTGGACTGTGGAAGAACATCGCGAGGGGGATCAATTGGAGTGGGATCCAAACAAAATCCAACTCTATCAGTCTGGACAAATTTACAATAATGCGCGTGAATTCTACAAGGGGCTGGTGGGCAAAGCTGTGCTTAATGCCTGCGTTCTGGATTATCTTCTAGCACATCCAGAAATTATCCCGGAAGAATGGAAAGGTAAGCATATATTTTTCTGGGGTACTGTTTACAAGCTTCCTAATTGTGAGCTTTGTGTGCGGTATCTCTATTGGGACGGTTTCCATTGGACCTGGGATGGCGCTATCTTCGGCTATCTCTGGGGCAGCACTAGAGAGAACTTCGCTGCTCTGTTTATCGAGTAGTTCTCTGGTTCTTGCATTGTCTTCTTATCAGTGATTTTAGAGCCCACCACAGCAATGGTGGGCTTTTCTGATATAGTTAATGATTTTTTATCGCTGAGAGCGGATAATTCTGGTCTTTTTAGGAGTTGCGTAGGGGAGGGGAATCAGGTAAAATTAAGGGGAGGTGAAACAGGTCCATTACAGGATTTGTTGGGGCTGATCCCGGGTGCCAAGATTATTGTTATTCGCGAGATAATTTATGCCAAACAAGAAAAAACCAACTAAAAAAGTTATAACAAAAAGTAAGAAGGTAACCCCTCGACCCCAGCAGTCGCGGGGCAGGCTTCGGTCGGGGTCTACCGCTAAATCCCCTGCTAAAAAAACGGCGGCGGTTAAGCGTTTGTCGGCTAAAGGAGAAAATATTTCGGCAGGTGCCTCGGCTAAGAGTTACGGGGCGAAAGACATCCAAGTGTTGGAAGGCTTGAAACCAGTGCGCAAACGACCGGGAATGTATATTGGCTCAACAGGATTAACCGGTTTACATCATTTAATTTGGGAGATTGTTGATAATTCCATTGATGAAGCTATGGCCGGCTATGCCAGCAAAATTGGCATGGTTTTGCATAAAGATTATTCCATTAGTGTAGAAGATGATGGTCGCGGTATTCCGGTAGATTTTCATCCGGTAACGAAAAAATCAGCATTAGAAACGATTATGACTACCCTGCACGCCGGCGGTAAATTCGGTGGGGGTGGGTATAAAGTTTCTGGTGGTTTACACGGGGTTGGCGCTTCCGTGGTGAATGCCCTCTCGGAATATATGAAGGCCGAGGTTGGTCGCGATGGTTATTTATGGATGCAAGAATACCGGCGAGGCGAACCAATCGCCCCAGTGAAAAAATCTGGCACGACTGACTGGGTAGGCACACGCATTACTTGGAAAGCTGACCCGCAGATTTTTGATACCACCACGGATTACGATTGGAAAACTATTTTGGATCACTTAAGCCAACAAGCATATCTCACCAAAGGCGTTATTATTGATATCAAAAATGAGTTAACCGGTGAGACGGAAAAGTTTCACTTTGAGGGAGGAATTCAATCCTATGTGGCGCATCTCAATAAGGATAATACCGTTTTAAATGATCCACCGTTTTACGTGGACAAGACTGTCGGGGATTACCGTGTGGAGGTTTCCTTGCAATATAATAATGATTTTTCGGAAAGCTTATTTGCTTTTGCTAACAACATTTACAACAGTGAAGGCGGCACGCATGTTGTAGGTTTCCGAGCTGCTTTAACTCGAGCGATTAACAGCTATGCCAAGAAACATAACTTTGTTAAAGAAAACGGTGATACACTCACGGGCGATGATGTGCGAGAGGGTTTAACTGTAGTCATCAGCGTTAAACTCCCCGACCCGCAATTTGAGGGGCAGACCAAGGGGAAATTAGGCAATGCGGAGATTCGCACGGCGGTGGAATCGGTTTTCGGAGATTATTTCGCGAGTTATTTAGAAGAACATCCCACTGATGCTCGCAGAATTATTAATAAGATTCTTTTAGCGGCTAAGGCGCGCTTAGCGGCCCGGGCGGCTCGGGATACAGTGATTCGCAAGGGTGCATTAGAAGGGATGACCCTGCCGGGCAAATTAGCCGATTGTTCCGAGCGAGATCCTGAGAAAAGCGAGATCTATATTGTGGAGGGCGATTCCGCTGGTGGATCGGCAAAACAGGGGCGGGACCGGAGTTTTCAGGCGATTCTCCCCTTGCGGGGTAAGATTTTGAACGTTGAACGCGCCCGGCTGGATAAAATGCTGGCCTCAGCTGAAGTTAAGGCCTTGATCATAGCTTTAGGCACCGGAATTGGCGATCAATTTGATGTAGAAAAGATTCGCTATAAACGAGTGATTATTATGACTGATGCGGACGTAGACGGGGCCCATATTCGCACTCTTCTGCTCACTTTCTTTTATCGGTATATGCGAGCTGTGATTGATCGAGGTTATCTTTATATTGCTCAACCACCACTTTACGGGATTAAGAAAGGAAAAAATTTGTGGTATGCCTATAACGAGGTAGAAAAAGACACCATATTAGAAAAGATCCGACAAACTGAAGCCGCCAGCGGCACAGATAAAAAATCCTTGGCCGGGCAGGCAAAGTCCAAAACTAAACAAGCGGTTGAGGAGTCTGCTGAAACAACTGCAGAAGAAGACGCTGTTGAAGGAGAGTTGATTGAGACGGGGATCAAAAGAATTGCGGATATCCAGCGGTATAAAGGTTTGGGAGAAATGAACCCGGCTCAGTTGTGGTCAACTACAATGGATCCTGCTAATCGAACGATATTGAAAGTTACCATTAAAGATGCTGTCGAAGCGGAGGAGTTATTTATTACCTTGATGGGTGACGAGGTGCCTCCACGCAAGAAATTCATTCAGACTTATGCGGCGACCGTGAAGAATTTAGACATCTAACGCCGGGGTGTACAATAAAAAGGAAAGTTTCACTTAGGAGGTGAAAATTGAAAGCTCCACTAGCTTGGATCAATGTGGATTTGCGGGCAATTGATCATAATATCAGGCAGATTCGGCAACTCCAGCGTCCAGGCACTAAAATAATCGCCGTGGTTAAGGCTAACGCCTATGGCCATGGCATGTTTGAAGTAGCCCTCCAGGCCTACCGCAGTGGTGCGGATATACTGGGGGTGGTAAGTGCCCGTGAAGCGCTGATTTTGCGTAAGAAGGGCATTATTAAGCCCATTGTAGTGTTGGGAGTGACGGCCACAGATGAAATGGCTGAGCTGATAAAACAAAAGATCAGTTTTACAGTGTTTAGTCCCCAATCATTACAGGATGCCTGTCGAGTAACGACTATTTTGAAAAAACGGGCCAATATTCACGTTAAGATTGAAACCGGTATCAATCGTTTGGGTTTTTCTGTGGAGGAGGCCCCTGGATTCATCAAGAAAGTTGTTCAACACCGCTGGCTGGAACTGGAAGGCTTATTTACTCATTTGGCTAGCGTTGAAGAACTGAACACCAGCTATACTAAAGGCCAATTATTTCAATTCGAAAAACTTTTAAAACGGTTGGAGAAAAAGGACATTGATATTGATTGGAAGAAGATCCCCTATGTTTCCACTGCCGCCTCGGCGGCGGCGATGTTGGTGCCAGAGTCTCGCTATAATACTATGCGACTGGGCATTGCAATGTATGGTCTTTGGCCATCCCGCGGGGTAGAAGCCTGGACGCGCAAAATCTTAAAAACCAAAAAAGTGAAATTAAAGCCTGCTTTGCGCTACAAGACGAGGCTGGTTTCTGTAAAGAAAGTCCCTGCCGGAACTTTTGTTGGTTATGGATGTAGTTTCCAATCTCCTAAGCCAATGGTTTTGGGTGTTGTGCCGGTGGGATATGCCGAGGGTATAGACCGCGGTCTTAGTAACATGGGATTTATGCTTTTAAACGGGGCGGTTGTGCCTATTGTCGGTCGTGTCTGTATGAATATGACTATTTTGGATATCACCAAAAGACCCAAGGCTAAGCCAGGGGATGAGGTGGTTATTATCGGCCCCAGTCGGCATCGCCGCATTACAGCTACCGATGTGGCAGATTGGGCGGGGACGATTAACTACGAAATTGTTACTCGTCTTCCGGAGTCTCTTACCCGTATTTTTACTAAATAAGTTTTATGTTGAATAAAGAGCGCAAATACATCTTTATCACCGGCGGAGTATTGTCTGGTTTAGGCAAGGGTATAACGGCTGCTTCCATTGGCAATATTTTAAAGGCCCGAGGTTGCAAGGTGTTTATGCAAAAATTAGATCAATATATTAATTACGATGCAGGCACTTTGAATCCAGGAGAACACGGTGAAGTATTTGTGACTGATGATGGCGCAGAGACCGATTTGGATTTAGGCCATTACGAAAGATTCACCGATGAAAATTATTCCCAAGATAGTTCTGTGATGACCGGTAGGGTGTATAGCGAAGTTATAGCCCGCGAGCGTCGAGGGGATTATTTAGGGAAAACCGTTCAGGTCATCCCACATATCACTGATCATATTAAAAATTTGATTGTTCAGGCGGGAGAGAAATCGAATGCTGATATTGTAATCACCGAAGTGGGAGGCACTGTAGGGGATTTTGAAGGAATGCATTTTTTGGAAGCGATCCGCCAAATGGGTAATGATTATGGTGATCATAATGTGATGTATGTTCATGTAGTTTTTTTGCCCTGGTTAGATGTAACCAAAGAGGTTAAAACTCGTCCTGCCCAATATAGCGTGCGCGAATTGCAGGGTTTCGGTATTCAACCGGATGCCGTAATCTGCCGCTCGGATCATCCGATCGGGGAAGCGGCCATTAATAAGATCGCTTTAGCGGCTAATCTTCCGGCTAATGCGGTGGTGCCGCTGGAGACCGCCAAGACTGTTTATACGGTTCCGCTGACATTGGAGAATTATGGTTTTGGCCAATTTACCGTGAATAAATTACATCTAATTAACTCCCCGGCCAATTTAAATGAATGGCGGGAATTAGTCAGCAAAATCTCTGTTGATAAGCGTAAAGTGACAGTAGGCCTGGTTGCTAAATACACTACGATGGAAGACACTTATTTGAGTGTATTTGAGGCACTGAAAGCGGCCGGATGGTACCACAATGTGGATGTCCTGATTAAACGCATTGATGCAGAGATCCTGGAACCGGCTGGAACTAACGTAGCTGAGATATTAGGCGGGTGTGATGGCGTGGTAGTTCCCGGAGGTTTTGGTATTCGGGGGATTGAGGGAAAGATTAAAGCGGCGCAATTTGCCCGCGAAAACGGTATACCTTATTTGGGATTGTGTTTAGGTATGCAAATAGCCGTGATTGAGTTTGCTCGCAATGTGTTGAACTGGCCCGAGGCCAATAGCACGGAATTTAATGAGCAAACTCCCCGCCCGGTTATTCATATTATGGAGTATCAAAAAAAGATTACTGACAAGGGTGGCACTATGCGGCTGGGAGCCTATCCTTGTTTAGTCTTGCGGGGCTCCCAAGCGTATGAGGCTTATCAGGTTCCAGAAATTTCCGAGCGTCACCGTCACCGCTATGAATTTAATAATCAGTATCGGGAAGAATATAAACGGGCAGGCATGGTGCTTTCGGGAATTTCACCCGATGGAGAGCTGGTAGAAATGGTTGAATTACCGGACCATCCATGGTTTTTAGGGAGTCAATTCCATCCCGAATTTAAATCGCGACCTAATCGGCCACATCCTCTGTTCCGTGAATTTGTCGGCGCCGCTGTCCGCAACGCCTCTCTACTCTAACCTTTAATTACTGCTAAAGGTTTGAGCTTAGCAATCTTTTTGGCGATACCAGCATTGACCACCACCTCGATCACGTGGTCTATATCTTTGTAGGCGGCTGGCATTTCTTCCAGCAGTCCCCCCGGACTGGCGGTTTTAAAAATCAGGCCGCCAGCTTGAAGTTTGGCTACCGCCTCTTTGTAAGGATAGAGTTTCGTCGCTTGATGGCGAGAGAGAACTCTCCCCGCTCCGTGACAGACCGAGCCAAACGTTTGTTCCATCGCTTGCTGGGTGCCAGCCAGCACATACGAAGCAGTTCCCATCGACCCCGGGATCAATACCGGTTGTCCGGTTGGTTGATATTTGATAGCTAACTCGGGATGGTTTGGACCAAATGCCCGGGTAGCTCCTTTTCGGTGTACGATCACTTCGATTAATTTACCTTCCCATTGATGGGTTTCAACCTTAGCAATGTTATGCGCCACATCATACACTACTTCTATCTGGGTATTAGGTCCAAAGAATTCTTTAAAGGTCTGGCGCGTCCAGTGCAAGATCATCTGCCGGTTGCCCCAGGCAAAATTAGCCGCTGCGCTCATCGCTTTAAGATAATCCTGTCCTTCAGGCGAATTAACCGGAGCGCAAGATAATTCCCAATCGGGTACGCTAATGTCATATTTTTTCATCGCTTGCCGCATCACATTAACGTAATCGGTACAAACCTGATGGCCGAGTCCGCGGGAACCGGTGTGGATCATTACTACAATTTGCTGGGGTTTTAGCCCGAATATCTCGGCTACTGCCGGGTCGAAGATTTTTTCTACTTCCTGGATTTCTAAAAAATGATTACCAGAACCCAGCGACCCCAGTTGGGCTAGTCCGCGCTGTTTAGCTTTGGTTGATACTTTATTAGGATCAGCAAATTTGATCTCGCCGTTGGATTCTAAATAATCTAAATCAGTTACCTCGCCGTAGCCCTGTTCCACCGCCCAGCGCGCTCCTTTAGTTAGCAGTTCCTCTAGTTCAGTAGGGGAGAGTTTCAGTTGTCCTTTAGAGCCCAAACCGGATGGGATGGCATCAAACAGATGGCTAATCAGCTCGGTTAATCTTGGTTTTATTATCTCCGCTGTGAGATTGGTGGTCAGCAGACGAACTCCACAATTGATATCAAAGCCCACCCCGCCGGGAGAAATCACCCCAGTTTTCATATCAAAAGCCGCTACTCCGCCAATGGGAAAGCCGTACCCTTGGTGAATGTCGGGCATAGCCAGAGCCGGTCCGACGATGCCGGGGAGAGTAGCGATATTAGCAGTTTGCTCCAACGACAAGTCATCTTTGATGGCTGCCAAAATCTCGCGGGAAGAAAACACTATTCCATCAGTTCGCATCCCACTGACAGTCCCTTTGGGAATACGCCACCGGTAGGCGTCAATTTGTTGTAACTGATCGAGGGAGATGATTTTCTGCATAATTAGATATCAAAAATAATTTTGGCGTGCCATTGATTGCCCGATTGTTCAATTATCATTTGGTGATAAGTAATCGCCTTAATATCAGTAGCTGAACTGTGGCGTTGAGAGTCAAAAATCTCGCCCCCGACGGCAGCTTGGATGTTCAACGGTGGTATTTTGGTTTGGAGTTCAGCAACTCGACACCGTGCTATCACAAAATTTTCTGTATCAATCAAATAGAGAAACTCCGAGAGAAAATTTATCATCAATTCAGGAAGGTCATTCCCGGTAGCGGTGATTATCTTTTGTTGACTATCAATAATTGCTTGCGGGTGGACTACGGCGGTATTCATTAATCCTTGAACTGCTAATTCAAACAACTCCGGCAGGGTATCTGCCCACACCTCAATGCCGGTATCAGCCGGATGATCAATAGCTTGCACAGTTCCACTCATATCTTTATTGTAACTGATTTATAAAAACGCCGCGATCAACGGCTATCATTTAGGGGTTGACAGCTAAGGGAAGAAAGAACTTCGACCCATAGACTTATTGACTGATGGACTATTCGTCTAGTAGTCCCCGACGCTGACAAAAGTGGCGGATTTGAGGTTGATACCGGCATGGCGCACTTTTTTGATGGAAAATTTTACTTTGCCGTTCTGTTTGGCAAACAAGGTGTGATCTTTACCCATCTCTACGCCGAGTCCAGCTCGATATTTTTGCCCGCGTTGGCGTACGATAATCTGGCCGGTTTTGATGGCTTGATTACCATAAATTTTAACTCCCAACATCTTGGGCTTGGAATCACGCAGGTTTTTAGCTGTGCCGCCAGCTTTAACATGGGCCATTGGTTAGAGATTAGAGGATAGAGACTAGAGTGTAAGGAAAAGGAAATACCCTGATAAATTACAGGAAAACCGGTTGGGGGTCAAGGTCTATCTGGAAAAAGGCTTATTTTTTCTCGAAGACAAAGAGTTCACGCAGGAGCAACTGATCAGGGCGGGCATAGATATAACCGCCTCGTTTGCTGATACTGGGGTTCTTTTTAACAGAGTCTGGGGCTAAAACTTGTTGAGGGGTATAGCCTAATTCTTTAATAGCGTCTAAAATCTCCACATAACGCAAGCCATCGCGGGTTTTAAAAATAGGGAAAACTATTCCAATCCTTTTTATACTGCTAAAATTCTTTTTTAAGTTGTGAAAAAAACCCAAATAAAGTTCGCCGAGTTCTGTGGCGATTGCTTCGGCATCCCAACCAAACAAAATCCGCTTTAAGGGAGGTCCTAAATATGGTTCAGTCACGATCACTACATTTCCGCTGTTCAGGCGATCCCATTTAATTTTAGTGGCATCCGCTTCTTTAATGTGGGTAGATAGATTAACTTTAGGGAGCTTTTTTAATTTGATGAACCAATCCAAATTATTTTTGGTGTTCTTAATCGCATCATCAGCGATATCTGATCCATAAATGTCTAAACCAATCAGAAGAGATTCTTGCAGGACGATGCCACTGCCGCAAAAAGGATCATAAATAGCCTTAGTGCGATTTCCTCGAGTTAAATTGATAAGCATCTGAGCCAGTTTGGGAGGTAGCATACCGGATTTGGCATCGGGTGAAGGTTTGTCCCAGTCCCGTTCCGAGTAGGCTTGGTAATCTTGCACGCTAAGAGTTTTACCGACATAGTAGTTCTCTCGGTCGCGGATCAAAGCGATCTCGGCGCCGGTATCAATCAATCGGTTACGCTCTACTTGCACACTGCTTAATCGGGACGAATTATCTTCTACGTATCGGACACTGTAAGTATCTTTGAGTTTGCGCTTAATGCTGTAGGCGAAATTGTTTAACCAGCTAAGCTCTGCATAGGGCAGATCTGGTTCGGAATAAACACTAATGCCAAAGTTTATTTTCCGGTCTTTTTGAGCGAAGAATTCCTTGATCAACTTCTCGGGAGTTAAAATATTTTCCAAGGCAAAGACCTTGCCCTTAAATTCAGCTTTGATTAGAAATATTTTGATGATCCCGCCCAACTGGTTCTGAAGCTCTGCGATGCTCTGAGGGGAGCGCTGGATATCAATGATCAGCACATCGTTGATTAGGAGGTATTTGCCGTAAGAGATTTTATGGTGGGTTAAAAAGCTTAGGAGCTCGGCCAAGCTTAGGGTGGGATGGTTGCCAAATAGGAAAGCGTATTTAGTCATCCCGTTAGAGATAAGAAACGCTTTAAGCGATTTTTGATATAACGTTTGCCCATTCCTGATTTAAGATATTTTTCTCTCGCATAAGCATCTTGCTGATTAAGACATGCTTCATAATAGATTAGTGTATACGGTCCGCGGCCTTTAGTAGATTCTGATCGGTTAGAGTAATGTTGCTTAAAGCGTTTCTGTAGATCCTCTGTGGCACCTGTGTACAATCGACCGCTTTTATCACTGCTGAGCACATAGGTGTAGATCATATCACATCTCTAATGGGATAAATTCTACAAGATAGTAACTTTAGTATAATGAAGCCAGATGGAGATAATCAAGCTGACCCCAAGTGGTGCCACCCAAACAGTGCTAAACAGAATTGGCCGAGTTTTGGCTACGGGTGGGGTAGTGGCATACCCCACAGATACAGTATACGGGTTGGGGGCTATTATAAGTTGTCAGAAAGCCGTAGAGAAGATCAGGTATATTAAAAACCGAGCACCGCATCATCCGCTGTCTATTATGGTGCGCGACTTGCCTATGGCACATCGTTATGGTTACCTGACCCCTGAGATTGGGAAATATCTGCCAGGACCTTATACTGTGTTGGTGATTAAAAAAACTTTAGTCAAAAACTGGATTAGTCATAATGATCTGGTGGGGATCCGTTTGCCCGATTTTTGGTTTACTAAGCAGTTAATGCATAATGTGATTGAGCCGATTGTAACTACCTCTGCCAATCTAAGCGGATATCCTCCGGTTTACTCCATCAATGATTTATTAAAACAATTAAGCGGCCGGACGCACCTGATAGATTTGGTAGTGGATGCGGGTATTCTCCCACGCCGGGCGCCTTCAACTATTGTAGATCTTAATAAAAAACTGGTACGGCGAAATGACCATTAAACAATTAATTGCTCAAGAAGCTAAACGACAACAAACCACTTTAAGTTTGATTGCTTCGGAAAATTATGCTCCTAAAGAAGTGCGTGAGGCGGCTGGATCCGTATTGATGAACAAATATGCCGAAGGGTATCCGGGTAAGCGCTACTACGGAGGGAACGAAGTCATTGATAAGATTGAAGGAGAAGCGATACAGGCGGCTGAAGGACTTTTTGGCGCCGAACATGCTAATGTCCAACCGTATTCGGGCACTCCAGCCAACTTGGCCGCATATGCGGCGCTCCTTGCGCCCGGTGATACTTTGATGGGGATGGGGTTAGAGCACGGGGGTCATCTCTCCCACGGCCATAAAGTTAGCTGGGTTAGCCAAGTTTATAAAGTAGTGCCGTATGGAGTGGATCCTGTTACTGGTCTTCTGGATTATGATGAAATCCGGAAGTTGGCGCGGATCTTTAAACCTAAATTAATCATCTGTGGCGCTACGGCTTACCCCCGTAAAATTGATTTTGAGCGCTTTGCCAAAATTGCGGAAGAAGTGGACGCTTACTGTTTGGCCGACATTTCACATATCGCCGGGTTGGTCGTCGCTGGGTTGCATCAAAACCCGGTAAAATATTGCGATGTGGTAACCACCACTACCCATAAAACTTTGCGTGGTCCTCGCGGGGCTATTATTCTTTGCAAAAAAGAATTGGCCGAAAAAATTGATAAAGCGGTTTTTCCTGGTGTTCAGGGTGGTCCGCACGAAAATATCATTGCCGCCAAGGCACTTTGTCTGCAAGCCGCCAAAACCCCTGCTTTTAAAGAATATATTTGGCAGGTGGTAAAAAACGCCAAAGTCTTGGCCGAGGCCTTAGCAAAAGAGGGGATGCGGATTTGTTCCGGCGGAACCGATACTCATTTGATGTTGGTTGACCTAACTCCGCTTAAGATAACCGGTCAACAAGCCGAGACTGCTCTGGAAAAGTGTAGGATCATCGTTAATAAAAATATGATTCCCGGTGATTCCCGAAAACCGTTAGATCCATCCGGTATTCGGATTGGCACACCGGCGGTGACTACACGGGGGATGAAGGAGCCAGAGATGAAACATCTTGCTCAGTTAATTGCGCTGGTTGTTAAAAACCCTGATAATAGTTTAATATTGAAGCGAGTTTCCCAAGACATCAAAAAACTCTGTAAAAAATTCTCAATCAAGTAATAATTACTACGTAATCGTCATTCTCGAGCCGGAGACGAAGTCATCCGATATCGGGGATCCAGACAGAAAAAGAAAAGATATTTTGTTTATTTTCTTTTCTAGATTCCCGCCTTCGCGGGAATGACAACGGAAGATGGCCAAGTGGCGGAACTGGCAGACCTGCCTACCGGCAGGCAGGCGCGCACGACTCAAATAATTTATGGATTACTATGTTTATGCGATAAGTAGTACCAAACAAAGATATATTTATGTCGGATTAACAAAAGATTTGCCAGATAGGTTTAATCGCCATGACTCTGGCAGGGAGAAAACCACTCGAAACTGTAGGCCATTTAAAATCATTTATACCGAATTAATGCCAGATTTAGGGTCAGCACGTAAAAAAGAAAAATATTTGAAATCTGGTATAGGAAAAGAATTTTTAAAATCATTGGATTAATAACGGCCAAGTGGCGGAACTGGCAGACCTGCCTACCGGCAGGCAGGCGCGCACATTAAATAAATGGCGCTGTGGTGGAATTGGCAGACACGCACGACTCAAAATCGTGTGGGGAAACCCGTGTCGGTTCGACTCCGACCAGCGCCACCAATTTTTTTCATTAAACTTTAACAGCTCAACGGCGTTGAACCGTTAAATAAAGTATGGTTTAGTAGCTTGGGTTTGGCGTAAGATATATTAGTATCAGCTTAAGTTTTAATATATGAAGATTTTAAGGAACAATTGGTTAAGTTTATTATTCCTCCTGCTGATAATTATTTGGTTGGGGTGGTATGCCATCTCTAAAAACAATCAACCTGTATCTAGTGAAAATAACCCGTCTATTTCTACTCAAGAGATGACAGCTTTAGCCCAATGTTTAACTGATAAGGGTTTTAAATTATACGGGGCTTTTTGGTGCGGTCATTGTCAAGAACAAAAAACTATGTTTGGCGATGCTTTTAAATATATTAATTATATTGAGTGTTCCGGACCCGATGGGAATAGCCAAACAGCTGTTTGTACTAATGCTGGGGTTGAGTTATATCCGACGTGGGGGTTTCCTAACGGCCAGAAAGTTCCCGGGGTAATGACATCGGGTAATCTAATTGAAGTTAGTGGATGTAAAGTTTTGTAAGATGAATCAATCTCATCAAATTAAAATTGAATCAGGTCATCTCAATATATCGCATCATAAGTCTCGCGGTAGATTAAAGGGTTTCACTGCCAATGCCATACAATTCGTGGGTTTATTTGTATTTTTCTTTACCATCTCGTCATTAGTAGTAATGGGACCGACAATTTATTCAAAAATCAGTTATTATTTCTTCGCCCCCGCCATTGAAGAAAATAATATT
>JAZDKW010000015.1:0-45287 GCA_043802665.1 Patescibacteria group bacterium | reverse complement strand
GTAAATTCAGATTGCCAATAGTAAAATTGCCCGGTATGGATGAGCATGTCTGACGACGAGTAGAACGAGGAGGAGTTTGCGGTTAAATCCAGAAAGGGCAATTTTAGTTTTTGGCAACTGGATTTGGGATTGGGATCGCCTTTGGGCGCCACCCGTTTGGCGGAGCAAATGGGTGGCAAAATAACTTAGGGTCGCTTTCAAAGCGACCAGATCCCTCCACTCCGGTCGGAATGACAAAACGAACGGCTCAACGCGTTGAGCCGTTCGTTGAGCCGTTCAAAAGCGCCTATGAGAAAACCCCGCAACAATGCGGGGCTGATATTCACAACAAAAGTGCGAAGGAAGGGCGATAAGGAAAAATTCTAAAAACTATTCTACTTGGTAGATACAGCCGAAGGATGGTTACTGCGCCACCAGTCACGGTCGAGCCAGAGGCAACGCCAGAACCACCTGCCGCTACGCCAATAAAAAGAGGGTACATGACGAAAGCTAACAGGGTTGCGCATAACAAGGCCAAAGAAATCAAGGTGGGTAACTCCTTGGTTTTGGTAAATCCATTTCAAACCACTGTTCTCATTATTGGCTTTGTAATCCTGCCACAGCGCCAGGAAAATGTTGCCACCATGCCGGATAACTTTCATAGCTTTCAAGCGCCTAAGCTTTTCCTCACCGGTGATGACGAATTCATTTTCTTTAAGACACGTCTCGAACTGAATCTTAGACAGATCCAATTCGGCGAAAGAAAGATCTCTCTCATCTTCCTCATCAATAGTCCAACCTTTACCGATAAACTCGGTGGGGTTAAACGGTTGGTCAGGATCAATCTGGATAATCTTCTGGCTAACTATATTTGTGCCTGACATGAGACATCTCCACTTTTCTGCTAGGGGTCGCCATTAGCCAACCCTCTTTTGTCAAAGATTGTAATCAAGAATGGTTCCAAAGTAACATAAAGAGTAGGTTTCAGTCAAAAGTTTTCCCTTCGGTCCGGTGCTCGTAAAGCGAGCTGGAAGGCCTCCGGGCCTGAGGCCATTCCCAGACCTGGTTTTGAACGGCTCAACCCCCTCCCAAGGCGGGCAAGTATTGAGCCGTTTAAATTATACGATTCTGGACCCGTCCTTCGCCAAGGCTACGGAGGGATAGCGCAAGCCAGAATGACGAAGCAAGGAATTCTTCACCAGTTTAAGATGACACACGAACCTGGTGATGCACAGCACAAATCGCGATAGCCAACGCATCAGCGGCATCATCTGGCTTAGGAATGTTCTGCAATTTTAGAATAGATTTTACCATCCTCTGCATCTGCTGTTTATCCGCTTTTCCATAGCCAGTAAGAGTTTGTTTAACTTGCAGAGGAGTATATTCCACAATTTCTAAATTATGTTTAGCGGCTGATACCAAAATAACCCCACGTGCCTCGGCTACCGAAATAGCGGTAGTGATGTTTTTGGTAAAAAACAATTTTTCTACTGCCACTTTCTCTGGCCGGTATTTTTTGATTAGTATTTCCAGCGATTTTTGGATAGTGAGTAGGCGCTCTGCCGGGGGAATGCCTTTGCTCGTTGCGATACAACCGCAATCGATGTATTCAACCTGTCCTTTGGCATCTCGCACTATTCCAAAACCCGTCGTAGCAGTTCCGGGATCTATCCCTAAAATTATTCTGTTCATTTCTTCCATTTTACACCCCAAGGCATTCCCCTGGGCCAGACATCCAGCCATTGGAGCTCGAGCGTTTTTGGCTTCTAACCCATTGAGCAAATTCAGATTGCCAATAGTAAAATTGCCCAGTATGGATGAGCTGTTGGGTTTCTACTACCTAAAACCGGGCATTGGAGCCTGCCTGCCGGTAGGCAGGGAGAGGCGTTATGAAATGCCTGCCCGTCGTAGCTTTAGTAAAGTCGGGAGTAAAATCTCTGTGGGTGAGGGCTATGTTTGAGGCCGATGGCATATCGGCTGAGTTTGGCCCATTAACACCCAGAGATTTTTGCCATTTCATAGCCTCGACGACTGCCTGGAGACTTTGGTTACTTTCCCCTGGCCGTCAAAGCCCGGCACGGGCAGGCTCGGGAAAGTAACAGAAAAGGATTTGGCGGCGCCCCAAATACTCGGGGCAGGCAAATGGGTGACAAGAAAAGTTTTATTGATTTTACAAAATTGGAGAAATTATACTCCCTCCTCCCCCAACCCCTCCTCAGGCAGGAGGGGACTAACCCTCTAATTTATTTAAAACTTCATCGGGGACATCGAGAGTGCTCGCGACTTCGGTCACATCGTCATAATCATCTAATGCATCCAAAAGATTCAACACCCTTCTCGCCATACTGGGATCAGCAATCACAGTTTTATTTTTAGGCACCAGCCCCAAAGCACTGGAAGTTACTTTAAAACCCGCCGATTCTAATTGATTTTTCACCTGATCTAATAATTTTGGCTCAGTATAAACTTCTATCGCATCGCCGGCATCGGAAAAATCCTGCGCTCCGGCATCGATAATTGCCAATTCCAGGTCATCAGTTTTCCCGGGGACTTTCTCCACCTGCAAAATCCCGCGATGGTTAAATTGCCAACTCACCGGCTGGCCAAAGCTCCCGCCAGCTTTAGTGAAAAAACTGCGCAAATCCGCCACGGTGCGATTTTTGTTATCTGTCAGGGCTTGAATTACCACCGCCACATTTCCTGGGGCTAATCCTTCGTAAGTCACCTCCTCTAATTTGCTCGCTTCTTTGTCCTGCCCGCTCCCTTTTTTGATGGCTTTATCAATAGTAGTGCTGGGGACATTGGCAGATTTAGCCTTTTGGACCGCTAATTTTAGCTTAAAATTCATCGTCGGATCCGCTCCGCCTCTGGCCGCTACCTCAATAATTTTGACTAATTTAGTAAACAGAGCCCCGCGCTTGGCATCCAGTGCTCCTTTCTTCCGCTTGATTGTGGCCCATTTTGAGTGTCCAGACATAGAAAACTCCCTTACAGGATTAGTATATCAGAAGAATACAACAACTAAAATAATCTTGACTGGGAGTAAATTTTTGATACTATGAACTCTTAGAACCTTGACTCAAGAACTTAAGAAAAATCATAAGGAGGTGACGACACCTATGTACTTCGCTGTGGCATTGTTGTTCTGTTTGATGTCGGTGGGATGGATGGTAGCAATTATCGCCAGGATAGGCCGTGAATATTTAAGTAATGCAGAGGGTTTGTCACAGATTGCAATAGTTTCATCGCTTATTTCTACATCACTGGCAATATGGTTATATCCGATAGGAACATATTGGGGGGTAATATTTCTCTATATTGCGACTGCCACTCCAATTGCGATTATACCGATATCCATACCCCGCCGAGCAGCCATCTTGTTTGTTTGTCTATTAATGTTTGAGGCGATCGCAGACCCACCCACTGTCGGTGAAGGGCGTTACACTTTTCTCCTAATTGCGATGAGCTTCATTATCACGCTGGTTGCGTCAGTAGTGATGGGAGCAGTAACGGAAAAAGAATCAGGTGCATAGTCATAATGGTCTTCTCGGCCCCTCTCGTTCATTGGTTACAAAACCCGCTAACTAGTGGGTTTTTTGTTGTGGGATAATGGGATAAGTTAACATTAATGATGGATTTATTAGACAATCTTAATCCGGAGCAGGTGAAGGCGGTGAAGGCCACGGAAGGGCCGGTCTTGATCTTGGCGGGAGCCGGGAGCGGAAAGACCAAAACCCTGACCTCGCGGGTGGCTTATTTAGTCCAAACCAAAAAAGCTACCCCGGGCGAGATTTTGGCGGTTACTTTCACCAACAAAGCGGCCGGGGAGATGAAACAGCGGATTATACACCTCCTCCGCCTCCGTTCCGACCGGGCTTTTCATATCAGCACTTTTCATTCGCTGTGCGCGCGGATTTTGCGCTCCGACATCCAACACATTGGCCGGAATCAAAATTTCACTATTTTGGATACCGATGAACAACTCACGGCTACCAAGCAGGCGATGAACGACCTAAATATTGATATTCAAAAGTTCGCTCCTGGGGCAGTGTTAAATTATATTTCCTCCGCCAAAAGCGAACTTATAAATGCCGAGGAATACCCCGAAATGGCTTATGGCTACTTCCAAAAGGTCGTTGCTAAGGTTTATCCGCGCTATCAAGAAATTTTGTTGGCCAATAACAGCTTGGACTTTGATGATTTGCTAATGATGACTGTTCAATTATTCCGAGGTAATCCAGCTGTTCTCGCTAAATACCAAAGCAAGTTTAAATATTTGATGGTAGACGAATACCAGGATACCAATACTGCCCAATATCAATTAATGAAATTATTAGCAGATAAACATAAAAATATTTTTGTTTGTGGCGATGACTGGCAGTCGATTTACAGCTTTAGGGGCGCAAATTATCGTAATATTCTTAACTTCAATAAGGATTATCCCAAAGCCAAGATTGTTAAATTAGAGGAAAACTATCGCTCTACCCAAAACTTGCTTAACAGTGCCGCCGCAGTTATCGCTGGCAATAAACACCGGAGTGAAAAAGAGCTCTGGACTAAAAATGAAGAAGGGGATCCTATCACTGTTAAACAAGTCTTCAACGAGCAACAGGAAGGCAGTTTCATTGTTCAGGAGGTTTTACAACGCAAATTTGCCGACCCACGTTTAGAGTTTAACGATTTTGTCGTTTTATACCGCACCAACGCCCAATCCCGCTCATTAGAAGAGGCCTTTTTGCAACAAGGCATTCCGTATCGCATTATTGGTGGTACCCGATTCTACGATCGCAAAGAAATTAAAGATGCTCTGGCTTTCTTGAAAGTAGTGGCTAATCCCCAGGATGATCTTAGCCTAAAGCGGATTATCAATCTTCCACCCCGCGGAGTGGGGGAAAAAACCTGGGAAGAATTACAAAAATATGCTTTTACTCATAACCAACCGACCAGCGAAATTCTCTTAGATGCCCCAGTTGGCGCCAAAGCGCAGGCCGAGCTCCGCAAATTGGGACAAATCTTTACGGAAGCGCGAAAAAATACCAAAACTTTAAGCAAACTTTTTGATTTTATAATGGATCGAACCGGCTATCTTAGATGGTTGGACGATAAAACCATCGAAGGGGAGACCCGCATTGAAAACGTCAAAGAATTAAAGAGCGTAATGGAAAAATACGATGTGCTGGACATCAGCATCGGCTTGCCTACTTTCTTAGAGGAAGTCAGTCTAATCCAAGATGTAGACAAATACGACGCCACTGAGAACGCCGTCAACCTGATGACTTTGCACTCCGCTAAAGGACTGGAGTTTGCCTGTGTCTTTATCGCCGGGATGGAAGAAAATCTTTTCCCGCACTCCCGTAGTGTTTTAGATGATGAAGAATTAGAAGAGGAACGTCGACTTTGCTACGTCGGGATCACTCGAGCCAAACAAAAACTCTATTTAATTTACACTATCCAGCGCCTAATTTATGGCACCGCAGCCCCCAGTATGCCTTCTCGCTTTATTGATGACATCCCAGCTGAGCTTCGTACCAATGGTGATGACTCTGCCCGCTCAACCGAAGACATCATCCCCACTGCTTCCATCAGGATTAAGATGGGTGATTGGATTGAACACAAGCATTTCGGTCCCGGAAAGGTCATCAGCGTTACCAAAACCGAGGTGGTGGCCGCCTTCCAGCGCTTTGGCATAAAAAGATTAGCCAAAAATTTGGCCCCTATTAAAAAGATCCCTTCTCCTGTAGAGTTTAGTACTTAAATTTCTACGATATAATAATAGGGTGTTGGTTAATCATAGAGATAAATCAAAAAGTTCATCTTCACCCCAATCTCTGCTTCATCCTAAGATTAGACCTTGGGCAAACGCGGCAACAATTGGGTCGGTGATTTTATTAGTTTATATTCTATCTCAATTAGGCACCGTGGTAGAAGCCAGCACTAAAACAGTAGTTGTTTCTATTAACGGCCTGGCTGATACCTACACTACCGATAGTTTGACTGTGGGGGGACTCTTGAATGAGCTTAATCTTAGCAACCAGCAGGTAACTTCCGTGACTCCAGTCCGGTCAAAAATTTTAACCAACCAGAGTTTTGTTGCTATCACCACTCAACCTACCGCGCGCAATACTATCGTGGCGACCAATATGCAAGATACTATTAAAAGAGTGGCTGATTTAGCCAAACAAAAGGCGGCCGAAGCCCAACTTAAAGCCGAGGAAGCTCTCGTCGCTAAATCTCCCACCTACCACGGCACAGCCAGCTGGTATAGTTTTGGCACCGGCATGAACGCCGCCAGCACTCAATTCCCCAGGGGAACTCGCTTGCGGGTAATTGCCGTTAATTCTGGAAAAGCTATTGTAATTACCATTAATGACTACGGTCCCGAGGCTTGGACAGATGTAATGCTGGATCTCAACAAACCGGCTTTTGCTAAGTTGGCCCCGTTGGGTGCCGGGAAGATCCCCATCAAATATTATCGGATTTAAATGGATCCCGTTAGAAGCACTCTTCCAAGCACTAAACTATATGAATCACTCAATAACTAATTTATTATCAGATACCTTATTGTTAACCAGTCGGGAGCCCTGGACTCCCTGCTTCTAACGGGATGGACCTTACTGATCTGGTAACAATTCGGCAGATTCTCCGGGAATATCAAACGTTTGCCCAAAAAAGACTCGGGCAACATTTTTTAATCAACCGCTCCGTACTGACCCAGATTATTCAAGCCGCTCAAGTGAACGACCAGGATGAAATTTTAGAGATTGGCCCGGGGCTGGGCACCCTTACCCGTGAACTGGCTCTCTCCGCAAACCGAGTTATCGCCGTCGAAAAAGACCCCATTATGGCCAAGGCCTGCCGAAGTCTAAATTCGGATCTAACCAACATCAGAATCATAGAGAGCAACGCCCTGACTTTAGACAACCTGTTCTTCCAGGAATATTTTCCGGACAGAAAATATAAATTAGTCTCCAATCTCCCTTATTATTTAACTTCAGCAATTATCCGCTTTTTCTTAGAAAGCGCATATCGCCCTGCTATGATGGTATTAATGGTGCAGAAAGAAGTGGCTGAACGCATCGTGGCCACCCCGCCAGAAGCTAACATTTTAAGTGTGGCAGTCCAATTTTATAGCCACCCCGAAATTATTGCTATCATCCCCAAACAAGATTTCTGGCCCATCCCTAAAGTAGACTCGGCAATCATTCGGATTACTCCGCATAAAAAATTGCCTGCCACAGTAGATGAGAAAAAGTTCTTTAGAATCGTTAAAGCCGGCTTCGGGGAGCGCCGTAAGCAGATTCACAACTCTTTGGCCGGAGGACTCAATTTAGATGTTGATACCATCAAAAATATTTTAACGGTCAGTGGCATTGCGTCTGACCGGCGCGCCCAAACTCTTAACCTACAGGAATGGCTAAAATTATATCGAGATATCATCAAGTTGTAACTTACCACAAAAATGTTGTTGCGGGTAAGTTAGGTTGGCTATCGGCGATCAAAACTGGAATGATCACCGGATCAGCCAGTAATGACCCCGCCGGCATTACTACCCTTGCTCAAGTAGGGGCTGTAACTGGTTTTGGTCTCGTTTGGCTTTTAGCCCTGATCATTCCTGCTGTTGTCGCCATAGAGGAAATGAGCGCCCGAATCGGCGAAAAAACTCACCAGGGCCTGACCAAGATTATTAAATATCGCTACGGGGCGGGAGTGGCTGGGTTAGTAGTAACCATCTTAGCTGTCTGTAATATCGCCGCCATTGGTGCTAATGTGTCGGCCATGGCAGAGATCTTGCAAATCTTTACCAAGATCGCCTGGGAGTGGTGGGTTCTGCCTGTTGCGCTGACCTTGGCAACTATCCTAATTAAAAATAACTATCCAAAAATCAGCCGCTATTTGCTGTGGCTAACCTTAGCGCTGGTGTTTTATATAGTCGCGGTGTTGAATATCCAGGTTAGCTGGCCAACGGCCTGGCAAGAGATCTGGCCCATTCAATTTATCGGTTCCGATATCTGGTTATTAGCGACGGTCGCTTTACTGGGCACTACTATCTCGCCTTGTCTTATCTTCTGGCAAAATACCGAAGAGGTAGAGGGCAAAAAACGCGTTAAAGACATTAAAACCGAGTTGCGTAGCATAGTTATAGGATTCATTTTTTTCTTTCTCATAGCTTTATCCATCATTGCTTTGGCCGCTACTATATTGCGGGGGGATCAATTTATCACCAGCGCCGCCCAGGCCGCTTTATTGTTGAAACCGCTGGTGGGCCAGTGGGCTTTTCTGGCTTTTGCTCTTGGTATCATCGGTTCCGGCCTGATCGGGATACCCGTGCTAGCCTCTTCTACCGCTTACTCGGTGGCCGAAGCATTCAATTGGCCAGGAGGATTAAGCAAACATTTGAAACAAGCCCGAGGGTTTTACAGCGTTATAGCAGGCTCCTTGTTAATTGGTAGCTTCTTAATGTTTATTAATATCTCTCCGATGATAATGATGCTGTACACCCAAGTGTTGAACGGAATTTTAACTCCTATTTTAGTGATAATTCTTCTACTAATTACTAATGATCAACGAGTTATGGGCCACCACACCAACAAGTGGGGAAGTAACTTATTGGGAATTGGTGCAGTGGCGCTAATGGTGTTTTTTGATGTTTGGTTACTAACTAAGATATTCTGATGGGTACGTTGTATGTAGTGGCCACCCCAATAGGAAATCTGGGAGATATTACTTTGCGCGCTTTAGAAACATTGCGCACAGTGGATTTAATTGCCGCCGAAGACACTCGGACCAGCCGAAAACTCTTAGAGCACTACCAGATTAAAACCCCATTTACTTCTTATCACCAACATAGTCGGGAAAGTAAAGTTAATTATCTGATAGAACAACTAACGATCGGGAAAAACCTTGCCCTGATCACCGATGCAGGCACCCCTGGCATCCAAGATCCCGCAGGAAAGATCGTCCAAGCGGCCCGGATAGCCGGGATAGAAGTCTTAGCCGTCCCTGGCCCATCTGCCCTCACCGCCGCTCTTAGCATCGCTGGAGTTAACACCGACAATTTTGTCTTTCTTGGATTTTTGCCTAAAAAGAAGGGCCGAGAAACTCTTTTTAAACAAATTTCTACTTGGAAGCTCCCTCTTGTCATATACGAATCACCGATGCGGGTAGGGAAGACCTTGCGAGATGCTCTTCACTATTTAGGTAATCGACCAGCTATCATCTTTCGGGAATTAACGAAAAAATTTGAGGAAGTCCGAAGCGGAAGTCTTATTGAACTGGCTGAATATTTTTCTAAAGCAACTCCTAAGGGAGAGTTTGTTATAATGATACTACCCGCTTCAAAGCGAGGCGAGACCGCTTCGATGCGAGGCGAGCCTAAACAAAAATAATTATGGCGACACGCAAAATCTCCACCGGACTCATCAAATTAAAGTCACTTATCCCGCAGAAAAAACCATATATCATTTGGTTGCCCGATGAATTAGAAGACGGGCTACACTGGCTATTTTGGGTACTAATTGTTTTGGTGATTACCTTTTTGGTCAGCATGGTCGTGATCAACTACACCGATCTACCCCAAACCCTGTCACTGTTATTTTAAAACCCTTAGATATCTAAGGGTTTTACTTGGATGGAAAAACACTGGTTTCCCCCAACACGGCGGAGAGCTTCTTTTTTACTCGACGCCCTAACAAATACATGGCGCATATTCTTATAAATCAGGAATGCGCCCGAGCCAGATTTTCCCCCAATCTGGTAATCAAATCCATAATGTTTGTATTTCTCTTTGGCGATAGCCAAGGCTTTTTCGATCGCCTCGTCTTGATTTTCAGCTTGAATGCATTCCGCCAAAAATGTTACATGGAATTCTCCATCTTCGGGATGATACCCCATAAATACAAATCTCACCCGGAAATGATCAAATTGATTAGTCGGGGGGGCAGGCCTACCAGGAAACAAAAGGCCTTCTCCTCCATAATGCCGCCGATTCTTGAGT
Organism: Patescibacteria group bacterium; assembly: GCA_043802665.1. GTDB lineage: Bacteria > Patescibacteriota > Kazan-3B-28 > Kazan-3B-28 > UBA10110 > UBA10110. Next base: position 35,314 of record JAZDKW010000015.1, on the reverse strand, counting down.
ATCTTGGGCAAAGCTTTAGTTTTGACCACTTGCTTCTTTCCTCCTTGTTAAAGTGCTAAAATCATTATAACCTATCACATCTACTCCTATGAGTCAAGATTTTTATTGACGGGGAGCCAATTTTTTGATATAATAAGAATTAACCTATATCTTAAAATACCCATATAAAAATAAACATGAAAATCCTCCGAACTTTAGGTATGTCTCTGGTGGCCTTCAGCTTACTGGCAGGAGGGTTTATAGTTTACACCAAGGTATCCCAAGCCGCAGAGATAACCCCGTCTTACCGCTACGAAATCGCTAACCAAAGCCAATCGCCGGTACTATCTCCTGCTCAGCCGGGTATTTTAATGATTACTTTAAAAAATACCGGCACTGCTCCCTGGCCAACCCATCAATTATATATGGGGAGTATTTATTTTGATGGTACACCCGATCGCCCCAGCCAGTTTGCCACGACAGCTTGGATAGATCAAAATCGTATTATGTTGTATAACTCTTTACCACAAGACAGCATCAATCCTGGGGACACCGTTACTTTTTATATTCCAATCCAGGCACCTACTCGAAATGCTATTTACCAAGAAAACTTTAATCTTCATGCTGGATTGCTCACCGTTATGGGAGACCCCATTCGTTGGCAGATCCAAGTAGGGAACGAGTTGAGTTATCAAAGCGCCGCTGGTAAACAAATTAAAATCTGGCGAGCCGAACAAAGAATTTGGGCGATTGAAAATGATGTGGTTGTTATGGATATCCCCATCTCGAGCGGTCGAGCCGGATACACCACACCCAAAGGAAATTATACAATTTTCAATCATAAAGAAACCGCCTACTCAGCGCCCTATCAATTATGGATGGACTACTGGATGGCACTAAAAAATTCTTATGGTGAAGTCACCGGATATGGCCTGCACCGTTTGCCTTATTGGAAAGTTAGCCAAGGTAACCGTGTTGAAGGGGAAGTAAAAAACGGCCGCCTCTACACCAACGGTAAACTCTATGAAGATTACGAGCATTTAGGCAAGCCAATGTCCCACGGTTGTGTTCGTTTAGGCATAGAGACTTCACGGATTTTATATTACTGGGCCCCCAACGGCACCCCAGTAGTCATCGCTTAAGTTACTCTTGGGTTAAACTACGGCGCGAATCATCTTGCCGAGCTTTTCGGCCGCTTTTTTATCAGTTTTTAGGAATTCTTTGGCTGCTTCTTTGCCCTGGCCGATCTTGTTGCCATCAAATTCATACCAAGAACCAGATTTAATCACAATATCCTTCGCCAATCCCAAATCAATCAGTTCGCCTTCATAGGAAACCCCCTGCGCGAACAACAAATCAAACTCGGCCTGACGGAAGGGAGGAGCAACTTTATTTTTTACCACTTTTACCCGTACGCGGTTGCCCACCACCACTTCACCTACTTTCAACGTCTCAATCCGGCGGATATCCAGCCGCACTGAGGAGTAGTATTTAAGGGCGTTGCCGCCGGTGGTCGTTTCCGGATTGCCGAACATAATCCCAATTTTCATCCTTAACTGGTTGATAAAGATAACCGAGGTACGCGATTTGCTAACGTAGGCAGTGATCTTTCTGAGAGCTTGGCTCATCAGCCGAGCTTGCAACCCCATATGTGAATCTCCCATATCACCTTCTATCTCGGCTCGCGGAACCAGTGCCGCCACCGAATCTATAACGATAATTCCCACGGCATTAGAACGAACCAAAGCCTCTACAATATCTAAAGCTTGCTCGCCATTGTCAGGCTGGGAAATTAACAAATTCTGGGTATCTACACCGATCCTTCTAGCATATTCAGGATCAAGGGCGTGTTCAGCGTCCACAAAAGCCGCCGTTTCACCCTTCTTCTGGGCTTGGGCAATCATATGTAAAGCTAAGGTAGTTTTGCCAGAAGATTCGGGCCCGAAAATTTCGGTTACCCGTCCGCGAGGAATACCTCCCACCCCAATAGCTAAATCCAAAGTGAGAGAGCCGGAAGGAATTACTTCCACTTCTACATGCTTAACATCACCTAAACGCATCACTGCTCCTTTACCATACTTTTTCTCAATCTGGCTTAAAGTGTCGGTTAAATCGGTTGAAGTTTTAGGAAGAGTTTTTGATGGAGGCATATCTCTATTGTAAGTTAATAAATTAATTACCGGTAATTAGTGAATTGGAGGGGCAGAACAAGCTCGTCTTGATGTTTCAGGAGAGTCATAACTGCCTGTAATTCATTTTTGCTCTTGGAATTCACCCGGATCGCTTCCCCTTGGATAGTAGGTTTGACTTTGGGGAAATTGTCTCGGATTATTTTGCTAATTTTTTTAGCAGTATCGGCTGCGATTCCTTCGGCTAATGGCACATTTGCTCGAACAGTCCCACCGCTGGCCGGCTCAATCTTAGCTTCTCCCAAGATGCGCAGATCCAACTGACGGCGCATAAGCTTAGATTTGACAATATCCATGACGGCATTGAATTTAAATTCACTGGGAGCTGAGATTATTAAATGATTGGGCTCTAATTTAATCTCTACCACTACATCTTTAAAATCATAGCGGGCAGTGATCTCGCGACGAGCTTGATCTAAAGCATTGGTTAACTCCTGCCGATCAATCTCTGATACTACATCAAAAGAAAATTCACTTGCCATATTCTTATTCTAAACTATTTTTTGTCCCCCAGCCCGGGCAGGCTGGAAAAGTGGCAAAAAGAATTCTATATACTCTTGAAAGGGTACGTTTAATAATCTTCGCCCTCACGGAATTCATTTTCTCCCTCGCCGGTGGTTTGGCCCACCAACTCAGTACGAGACATAAGAATTTCACGCGGCTTTGCGCCTTCACCTGGCCCGACTATTCCCTTGGCCTCTAATAAGTCTAACAAGCGAGCGGCCCGGGCATAACCAACACGGAACCTTCTTTGCAGATAAGAAGCAGAGGCTTTGCCAGTTCGCACTACCAATTCGGTAGCTTCTTGCAAAAGAGGGTCGCCTTCAGCTTCAATCTCTGACTGTTTCGACTCTTTGCGCTCAGCGATTAGTTCGTCCACATACATCGGATTGTCTTGCTGTTTAACAAAATCAGTGACGGCCTTGATCTCTTTATCTCCTACATAAACACCCTGGATCCGACGCGGTTTGCTGGCATCAGAAGGCAAAAATAACATATCGCCATTACCTACGAGCTTGTCGGCTCCTACTGTATCAAGAATGGTACGAGAATCCGTTCCGGAAGTTACCGCGAAGGCCATCCGAGAAGGGAAGTTCGCTTTGATTAGACCGGTAATAACATCAACTGACGGCCGCTGGGTAGCCAAGACTAAGTGAATACCCACCGCACGAGACATTTGTGCCAACCGACAGATATAGGCTTCGACTTCGCGGGCAGATACCGCCATCAGATCGGCTAACTCATCAATCACTAATACAATGTATGGCATCCGAGAATCAGGGTTGCTCCGATTGAAAGCCTCAATAAACCTAACATTATGTTCAGACAACATTTTATAGCGTCGCTCCATCTCCATCACCAACCATTTCAAAGCGCCAATGGTTTTATAGGGATCAACAATAACTGGAGCTAATAAATGCGGCACATCATTATAAGAGGTGAATTCTACTCTTTTGGGGTCCACTAAGACTAAGCGCATATCTGCCGGAGAGTTTTGATAGATTAAACCAATTAACAATGAGTTAAGAAAAACGCTTTTACCCATCCCAGTAGCACCAGCAATCAACAAGTGCGGCATTCGCACCAGATCGGCCGCTACGGGTGCCCCTGCCACATCTCGCCCCAGCGGCATTCGCAGATTAGACCGCACCGCTTGGAAAGCATCGGATTCGATGATCTCTCTCAAACGAACCAAGGAAGCTTTCTTATTGGGTACCTCAACCCCGACTAAGGAACGACCGGGGATAGGAGCCTCCATTCTAATCGGGTGGGCCGCCAATGCTAATGACAAATCATTAGCTAAGTTGCTGATCCGAGATAATTTCACCCCAGCGGCTGGCTTGAGAGTGTATTGAGTGACTGTGGGCCCAACGTTGACCTCTGACATTTCCACCTGAATCCCAAAATCTTCTAAGGTTTCCTGGATAATGCTAACGTTTTGACGAATGTTCCCACTATCCACCTTGGTGACCACATCGCTTAATAGGTCAGTTGGGGGTAATTTCCAGTCACCAGCGGGAGAGAATTGAGGGATAAAGTCGCTGGCTGGTTCAGTCATTTTTTTCCTAACAAAAGTTTTTTCTACAACCAGGTTGTCGGTATCAGACTTAGTTAGGTCGTCTTCTTCTTTTTCATCAACCGAAGAGACCCTCCCGCCTTTAGTTGGCTTGTTGGCTGTGTGAATCACCAACTTTGGCGAATGGGGAAAGGCGGGCAAATTCAGCTTGGCACGATAATATAATTCCCGCAGAGGCTGACCGAAGATGAGGAGCAAGGAAATGGCCAAAGCCATGACCATGATCAGCAAAGAGGCCCAGAGATCAACCAATCGCACTAAAGCTAAAGCAATAGCAAAACCAATATATCCACCTCCGGCACCACTTTGGGCAATACCAATTCCATTCCCGGGAGCAATAAATAGGTGTAGCAAGGCGGAAAGGGAAATCACTAATAAGATTAATCCAACGGTATTGGTAGCGTTAAATTTATATTTAACTGGGTAGAATAAGGCCACTCCAGCTCCGGCCAGTACTGCCGGTAAGATAAAACTGGTCCAACCTAAGCCCAGTCGCAGAGCGGTGAAAAAGACATTCCCAATGTTCCCAGCGACCCCCAAGATAGCTAAGAGAGTGAACAATCCCAAGCCCATTAAGAACACAGCAACTACTTCTCGCACCACATGCGGCTCCAATTCCAAATCCAAATTCAGCCCATCCACCCATTTGGAGGTCTGGTACGAACGATAGCGGTACTTTCTTTTTCTTTTCTTAGTCCTGGCCATTAAAAATCATTAAATAACAGATTGATTATATCATAGCGAATCATCTCACTGGTTGGACTAAACCACCCACTACGCTGGGATTGATTAAGCAGGATCAAGGAAACTAATTAGGCTTCTATCACCACTGGTAGGATCATTGGACGACGTTGGGTTTCCCGATAAAGAAATTGGCCGATCTCCTCTCTAATTTTCTGCTTAACATTACTCCAGCCATCAGGGGAACCCTTGCCCTTCCGAAGACTTAGAATCTTTTTAACTTCATCGCGTGTTCGGTTAATTAGATCCTCCTGCTCTCGCATATAGACAAACCCACGCGAGATAATATCGGGATTGTTGATTAATCTGCCTGTTTTTTTCTCGAGCGTCACAATGATCACAAACATACCTTCATGAGCCATAGCTTGGCGATCCCGGAGCACAATTTCACCAACATCTCCTACCCCTAACCCATCTACCATCACCAGGCCGGCCGAAACACTCTTGGCTAATTTTTTAGCGCCAGTTTTATCAAATTCAATCACATCGCCGTTTTCTATCAAGAAAATATTAGTGTTAGGAATACCTAAGCTGATCGCCAATTTCTTGTGTGCGAACCTCATATGATATTCACCGTGAATGGGAACAAAATATTTTGGTCGAGTCAGCTTGATCATCATTTTCAATTCTTCTTGAAAACCGTGCCCTGTGACATGCACTTGCATATTGCGGCTATGGATCACTTCTGCCCCCTCACGACAGAGATTATTGATAATCGCCGAGACCGAACGCTCATTCCCTGGGATAGGGGAGGCAGAGATCACTACAGTATCGCCCGGCTTAATCTTAACTTGAGTATGTTCTTTAAATGCCATCCGGGCCAGGGATGACCCTTGTTGACCTTGACTGCCCGTACTTAAGATAACTAATTTGTCATCTGGGATCTTAGCGATGGTTTTAAGAGGCACTAATAAATCTTTCGGGTATTTGAGATATCCTAATTTAGACGCCGCTTCAAAATATTTTAGCATACTCCGACCGGAAATCGTCACCTTGCGGCCATATTTTTGGGCTGAGGCCAGTGTATATTGCATTCGGTCAATCCGGGAAGCAAACGACGAGACAATTAAGCGACCGGTGGTCTGGGCAAAGATGCGATCAAAACTTTCACCAATTTCATGTTCGGAGATAGTAAAGCCTGCTGTTTCAGCATTAGTGCTTTCCGATAGCAACAGAAGTGGCTGAAGCTTACCATTATCAGTGATTTTGGCAAAATCCACTAAGGTATCTGCCGGTATGGATGGGTCAAACTTAAAGTCTCCCGTATAAATTATGCGCCCCACTGGAGTATCCAAAATAATACCAAAACTATCTGGGATACTGTGATGCACTCGGAAGAACTTCGCCCGAAAAACTCCCAATTTTAACTCGTCATTCTCTTGGTAATTTTTAACTTGGACGTTTTTGGCCCCAGGGAACTCGCTCAGCCTCGCCTCAATTAAAGCTTTCGCCAAAGTACTGGCATAGATTGGCACCCCTAATTCAGGAGCTAAATGGGGAATAGCACCAATGTGATCCTCATGACCATGGGAGATAATGATGCCCCGAAGTTTTTTGCGATGTTTGCGCAAATAACTGATATCGGGGATCACATAGTCTACCCCTAACATTGTTTCATCAGGGAACATCATGCCACAATCCAGTGCCACGATATCTTGTCCATACTCAACTAAGAGCATGTTCATGCCGATACTGTCTAACCCACCCAAAGGAATAATGCGTAAGGCATCTGTTCGCTGGGGTGATTGGGCGGACGGTTTATTAGATTTAGTTTTAGCAGAACGAGATAATTTCATTTTAAAAGATAGTTAGTTGGGACGGACGATCCGCCTTCACCGAAATAACACTCTCAGTAGAGGAGATCGGAGATAACTCAGATATTTTCTCTAAAACAGCTGGGATTTTTAAGAAATCTTCTTTGAGGGTGCACGATAAGTTGGGGTTATGCAACGCGGCGGCAGGATGGTAAATAGGAAAATAAATATGCTGGCCTTGACGTTTAGCCTTTCCTCGACACTTAGAGATCTGCTCATCGGGCAAGAACCAGTGCAGAGCGTGCCGTCCCAGCAAGACAATCAGCTTTGGTTGGATCAAATCCAGCTCCCGTTTTAGAAAATCACTGTGTTCAGCTACTTCTTCTGGCAGAGGATCGCGATTGCCAGGTGGGCGGCATTTCACCACATTGGTAATATAAACATCTTCACGATTAAGACCAATGCTATTTAATAAATCATTGAGCAACTTTCCTGCCGGCCCAACAAATGGCCGACCTTGATCATCTTCTACCCGACCAGGCCCTTCCCCGATAAAAACAATCTCGCTTTCGGGGCTACCCTCACCTGGAACCGCTTGTGTACAACCCGCACGCAGAGAGCACTGGTGATTTTTAATATCAGTAATAATTTGTTGCAAAGCTTGGGCGCGTTCACTCATTCACTAATTGGGTTGTTTGATAATCAATTGCTAAGATTTGGTAAACATCACGATAAAAGAACCAGTAATAGGCCCCTGATAGCCCCACCGCGATGGCCAAAATCATCGGCACTGCCGGATGGATTTGGCGGGAAGATTGCTGATGGCAGCTATACCGATCTCCGATTAACTCATCTATGTCTTGGGGCGGAAGCATCGCTGAACAGCCTGACCGTTCCCCAGACTGACGCCGAGTTTCCGTTTTGAGAGTGGTGCCGCAATAGATACAAAACTGATTATCATCATGGTTGCGACGGGCACATTCACTACACTTCATAAGAATCCTGAAATAGTACTATTGCTTGGGTGGGTGCTTTAGGAGCGCCGCCTTTCGGGAAAGATTAACTCTCCCTTGGGAATCAATCTCGGTTACAATTACCGGAATAATATCGCCTTCTTTTACTATATCAGTTACTTTGTTTACGCGTTTAGTATCTAATTGAGAAATATGGACCAAGCCTTCAGTTCCAGGGAAGATCTCAACAAAAGCGCCAAAGTCCATAATGCGAGTTACTCTTCCTTGATATAACGCCCCCACTTCGGGTTCTCGAATAATATTGGCGATCTCTTCCATAGCTTGGGCGGCCAATTTGGCATCTGCAGATGAAACATAAATGGTCCCGTCTTCTTCTATATTAATCTCGGTAACATTTTTGCCGCCTGCGCGGTCGATGATGCCATTAATTACCTTGCCACCAGAGCCAATAACTTCCCTGATCTTGTCGGGATGGATTTTAATTACTTCCACTCTTGGAGCGTAGGCTGAGATTTCTTTTCGGGGAACAGGAATACACTTAGCCATTACTGCTAAAATATCTAACCGGGTGGATTTAGCTTGGGTCAGAGCTTGTTCTAAAACATCAAACCCTAAACCGGATACTTTCATATCTAATTGGATAGCAGTGATGCCATCTTTAGTCCCGGCAATTTTGAAGTCCATATCCCCGTTGAAATCTTCTAAGCCAGCAATATCGGTAAGGATTTTAAACTCATTGTCATCACCAGTGAACACTCCCATAGCAATTCCTGCTACCGGCTTTTTGATGGGCACGCCGGCATCCATCAAACTCAAACTGCTCCCGCAAATCGACGCCATCGAACTACTACCGTTGCAGGCCAAAATCTCTGAAACTACGCGAATGGTATAAGGGAACTCTTCTTTAGAAGGGATCATGGGCAAGAGAGCTTTTTCCGCTAAAGCGCCATGTCCGATTTCGCGACGACCTGGGCCTCGCATTGGTCGCACTTCATTAGTAGCATAAGGCGGAAAATTATAGTGGTGGAGGTAGCGCTTGGTAGTTGTGGCATCCATCGTATCAATCATCTGTTCATCTGATACCGGTCCTAAGGTAATAGTGGTAAGCGCCTGGGTTTCCCCCCGATTGAACAGGGCTGAACCGTGCGTCCGGGGCAAAATCCCCACCTCACAAGAGAGCGGACGCATCTCGGTAAGTTTACGCTCATCAGGCCGATGGCTTGATTGCAAAATATTCTGACATAAAATCTTCTCTACAATCTGATCCAACGCGTCCATCACCACTATTTCAGGGATGCTATCCGTCACAAACTTTTCTTTTACCTGTTTTCTTAGTTTGTTTATTAACTCATTGCGCTGAGTTTTATCCGATTGATAAATAGCCTTTTCTGCTTGATCACCAACAAATGCTTTGATCTCTGTTGTGAGTTCTGCCGTAGGGGTAAGCAGGGTATAATCTTTGTGATGATCTTTCTTTTTCGCTTTAAGCAACTGCTCTTGAACAGTTAAGGTCGGCTGAAGAGCCTGATGGGCGAAACGAATTGCTTTGGCAAAAGTTGCTTCATCCACCTCCTTGGCACCTGCTTCAATCATTAATACTTTGTCTTTAGTCCCTGCCACCACTAAATCCAACTGGCTATCTTTTTCTAACTGTTCATATGATGGATTGACCACTAATTCTCCGTTGATCAGGCCAACCCTCACCGCCCCCACCGGACCAGCAAACGGGGCATCAGTCAACATCAACGCCGCAGAAGCCCCTATGATCGATAATACATCTGGATCGTGCACTAAATCGGCCGATAAGACCGTAATAACTACTTGGGTATTATTATAAAACCCCTTAGCAAAGAGCGGCCGCAGGGGACGATCAGTTAATCGAGAAGTTAAAATTGCATTATCCGAGGCTCGGCCTTCGCGTTTAATAAACCGACTACCAGAAATCTTGCCGGAAGCATACATCTTCTCTTCGAAGTCAATAAGAAGAGGGAAGAAGCTTACATCTTCTTTGGGTTCATCACTAACAATCGCTGTAGCTAATAATACCGTATCGCCCAAGCGCACCGTTACCGATCCCGAAGCTAACCGAGCTAATTTGCCGGTTTCAAGAGATAAAGTGGCATCACCAACCTTGATTGCAAATTTTTCCATTTGTCCTTTCCTGGAAGTACTGAGTTACCAAGGATTGCAGCCAATCTGGCATAAAGCTTAGAATCAAACAAACTTGGCAAAAATTTATTTAATTCTAGGCTCTATGACAATCCTTACTTACTCTTACTTCCTAATTTTTAATTGTTTAATTAAAGCTGAATATTTTCTGGGGTGAGATTTTTTCAAATAGTTGAGCAAGCGCCGCCGATTGCCCACGATCTTAAATAAGCCTTGGCGGGAATGAAAATCTTTACTGTGAGCTTTAAGATGCTTGGTCAACTCTTTAACCTTTTCGGTCAACAAAGCAATCTGGACTTCAGATGATCCAGTATCCTTTTTATGCGCCTGGAAACCCGCAATAATCTTTTTTTTCTTTGCCGCTTGTAGTGCCATACTTATCTTATTATATCACTTTTACTCATTTTTATCAAGATTTTCCGCTGAGGGAGCCAATTCTGGTCCAACCACCTCTGGTGAGGCAGGGAAGATCTCTGGCGGCAACGAAGAAGGTTCTGGTTCTGTTTTTGGCTCTTTTTCTTCCTCTGTCTTTGACTCGGCAACAACCGCTGCCCCTCCTGCAGAGTTGTTGTTCACCAGGTCGGGGGACATTGTAGTCTTCTTTTCTTGATATTCCCTAATTTTAGTAATGACCAGGTCTTCTGCCGCTCCTACCTCCATATCAGCTAATTTAAATCCTGCTGCACCAGGGTGTCCGCCTCCACCAAACAAAGAAGCTAACTCGGCGGCGTCTACTCCTTTTTTCGTCCTGATGCTTCCCGATATGCTCTTCGGCTCTTTCTCTGATAGCAAAACCACGATGTCAGCTCCGGGCACACTAGTCATCAGCTCATCAATTACTCCGCTAGTCTCTTCTGTCTCTGCTCCTGTTTCAGCAAAATAAGCGAGTGGGACAACGCCCCAACTTAGCTTGCGCGCGGCGTCAAATTTAATCCCAGCCAGGATTTTACCCCACAATTTTAGGGTAGTTAGAGCTTTGGTCTTAAACAGATTCTTAATAATTTCCTGTTGGCGACCGCCCAATCCCACCATTTGAGCGGCAATAGTGAGAGATTTGGGAGTTGTCTGACCATTCTGGAAACTGCCAGTATCACTGATAATACCAGCGAGCAATGCCGTCGCCACATCCTCGTCCATCAAAGTGGAGCCTAAAGCTTCAATCAATCCTACTAAAATCTCGGCCGTAGCTGTGGCCGTTAAATCTACCAGGTTAACCGTGCCATAATAATCATTACTGGAATGATGATCGATATTAACTACAGGAACGCCCTGGAAAAGTTTGACATTATCGGCATATATTTTGCCTACCTGGTCCCAATCAGCGGCATCTAATGTGATGATGAGGTCAAATTGGAAGTTTCCTTCTCCAAAACTCACATCTTGTGATTGGAAGTTTCCTTCTTTGGGAGTAACCACGATGTTGAGTTTATTTTCCTGAAAATTATATGCTAAGCGGTCAGCAGTGGCCCGAGCACAATCAATACTGATAATAAAATCGCGCAAAGCAACCAATTGGTGAGATAGAGCATCCACTTTAGGCAAAAACTGGTATTTACTGGAAAGCTTATCCAGCACTACTGCTGTAACTTTTTTATCTAACTTTCCCAGAACCAAATATAGCGCCATCAAGCTACCCATAGCATCGCCGTCTGGCCGTTCATGGGTAACTAACAGAATATTTTTTGATTTATTGATTAGCTCTAAGGCTTGTTGTTTGGGGGTTAATTCCATTGTAATCAGCTTACTTTAAGAAGTTATCATAGTAAATAACTCCTTCTCTGTCAAACTGGAAGATAAAAAAGTATTTACTATGGCTAACTTTTACCCTAAAATAACATAAGTAACCTCATATTTATGCCTATTACTTCCTCGGCTAAGAAAAAAATGCGTTCCGACAAAGGAAAACGGGCTCACAACCTTCAGGTTAAGAATGCCGTAAAACAGGCTGTCAAAAGGGCTCGGCGCGAGCCCAGCCCTGAAAACTTGTGTGCTGCCCAAAAAGTGTTAGACAAAGCCGTCGGTTCCCATTTGGTTCACAAAAACAAAGCCGCCCGCCTAAAGTCTCGGTTGACTAAGCGCAAAACTGCTTAACAGCTGATTACTTGGGCCACCAAAATATCCAACCCGATTCGAGATGGGGTTTGGCTTCTTTTTATAGCCAGATCTACTTTGTGGAGCAGATAAAATATGCGCCGCAGTTGAGGCCAGGAGAACCCTTGGCTGAACAGCATACTTTTTTTAGCCACATAGGGATGCAGGCCAGCACGGCTGGCTATCTTAGGTTCTGGACAACCTGTCTCCCTTAAAGATTTGACCAAGATAATGTTCCTGAATTGATAGGCTATCATCGTTAGCAACTCGGCTTCGCTGGTACCTACCGCTAATTGGATATTAATCGCTCTATTCGCCGCCTTTAAATCTTTGTGGGCTAAGGCGTCAACAGCCCGAAAAATATTGTCTGGCAAATTAGGCACTACTACTTGCTCTAAAATATCCGGATCAATAACTCCCTCGTGAGACCAAAGACACAACTTGTCTAATTCCTGGCTTAAGCGCCACTGATCATCACCAAAGTTAGCGATCAAAAATTGTTTCATCGCCATATTCATTTTGACTCCACGACGAGTAGTCTGACACTCTAACCAATCTCGAATCTCCGTTGCATTCAATTGCAAGCAAGCTTCAACTTGCCACTGCCGCAGATTAATAGTCCACTCGCTTTTACGTGGAGGAAGCTCTACCTCCACTAAGACCAGGGTTAGCTCCGGAGCAATCCCTCCCAGCCAACGCGCCAATCCCTTTCGAACATCGTCTCCAGAACCCGTCAATAGATTGTGCCCAACAATGAAGCGGTGAGAAAAAAGTAACGATTGGCCAATTAATGCCTGTTGAAGTTGTGCTAAACTTGTTTTTTCGTCAGGTAGCCGCGTTAGGACTAAGTCCGGATGGAGCTTTTTTTGCTCGGCAAAGATTTGCTGGATCCTTTCCCGCACCTGGAAATCATTGGGACCATATAATAAATGGATCATAGTCTAATAATTAAGCGGGGGAGCGGCCTCTTCCCCAGCGGGGGCAGTAACCTCTGGTGGGAGATTCCCTAAATCAGTTTCCACCTCAGGAGCCACTGGTGCACCTTTTAAATATTTAGCTGGCCAGGGAATATAAAAGCTTTCAAAAGTATCTTTGCGAATCTCCCGGCCATTATCATCATAAATATGCCGATAAACTATCACCTCTGCCCCCCAGTGAGCAGTATCAATCTTTTTCTCTTCTCCCTCGGGCAAGGTAGATGTTTCAATATAGATTGGTGGGGGAGGCTCAACTACATTGTAGACGCGTGGCCCTTCCAGCTCAACCCGCCGGTCTAATTTAGTGCTATAAAAATCAAAGTAAAGAATATCTCCTTCAATGCGCGTATGAATTAAAATGTAAGCCTCTGTATCATTGGAAAATTTAAAGTCGGGATACGGTTGGTAAACCGTAGCATCCAACCCCGCTGGTTCGTAATAAGATACTCGGTAGGTATGATTGTGGCGAGCCACGATAGGATAGCCCCCATTCAAGGCTGCTCGAAATACTGTAGTGGACACTTGGCAGAGTCCGCCACCAAATTCTGGAGTAGTCTCATCTCCCTTGATAACCAATTCCGGTAAATAACCAGTTTCAGCGGTTACTTCTCCTAAAATAGTGTTGAACGAGAATGTGGCGTCAGGAGCAATAAGAACTTTGTCAAATCGATTAGCCCCTACTTTAATGTTATGACGACGATTAGAGGGGCTGCCCGCAAAATTAGATTCCCCTTGAGCAACTAACTCTTGGATGCCAAAATTATTAAGCTGGGAGAGTGTTACTGCTGGCTGTTGATAATCAATGGGGAGTTCTATCTGACGGCGCGGAGTTAGTAATGTGGCCTGAATTAGTTCTGCTGTGGCCTCTGAGCGCAGACTAACTCCAGGTTGATCAGGTTGGAATTTAGTTACCTTCTCTCCAATGGCTTCCCACACGGCATCTTGAACAGGCTGATCAATCTGCTGTTTTAATGATTGGATATAATCCTCCAAATCAGCGGAACGTAAACGAACTATTAACGAATCTTTTTGTTTGACTACTTCTACCCATTGCCATAAATTTTCTTTGGGCAACTCCCATTGTCCATGTTGAGCAGACAATAAATACCCTTGCGAAAGGTCTTGGTTAAGTTTATTTGCCACTAATTTAGTAACATCATCACTAAAAATCGGTTCTATAAGCTGCACTGGTAGGCTAACTACACTGGTATCTAACTGAGCCAACCGGCGAGATAGAAGTTTATGAAGAGCTACTTTGTCTAAAGCCTGGCCCACCACCGCTGACTCAATGCTGGCTGTTTTTCCCGTTCGGTCAATAACTACGTCGCCATCCACTCCCGCCACAGCGGTTAAATGGTCTATTTCGGCCATAATTTGTTCAGCCAGATTGAGTTGTTCTTGATAGATTACAGGCAAAGTCACCCCAAAAATCAGCGCTCGCCCTCGATCAATTAAGCGATTCCACCAATTGCCCTGATGGCCAAAATTGACCGCGGCCTGCGCTGTTTCAGCGGCCGACCAAACTACTCCTAAACTTTTAAAGGGATATGCCTTGGTAAAACTATCTATCTGAAAAGTTATCTTCTCTAACTGGGCCATCTTGACTGCCGTATCAATCTGCGACAGAGCCGCAGTGTAGGTCTGCCCGGAGAGATTAAGTCTGGCACAATACACACGCGGCAAAACCTTGCCGGCATAAGCCACATCCAAAATTAAATTAACCAAAAACAGGGACAATAACCCTACACTGGCCACCCACCAGATTATTTCCCGCTGTCGCCCCCGCATATACTGGTCTTTCACTAGTTAATCTTTAAAATCTCTGCTAATACCAATTTAGCTAATTCATGTTTGGTCGGCAAAATCGGCACAGCAGATAAAGTTAAATAAAAAGTCCCGGGAGCTAAAGTAGGATCATTAATCGGCCAGGTGTAGATTTGCCCATCTGATAAACTAATAGTCAGGTGGCCATCTTGATTAGCCACCTTCACCTGAATTTGATGTTCGGTCAATTGTTCAGTATGCACCCCGGTCAATTATTTAATGATCAAACCAATAATGAGCAGTGCTACAATATTAACTATTTTAATCATTGGATTGATTGCCGGTCCGGCTGTGTCTTTATAAGGATCTCCCACTGTATCTCCTGTCACTGCCGCTTTATGGCTAATTGATCCCTTCCCCCCTAAGTGCCCTTCTTCAATGTATTTCTTGGCATTATCCCAAGCGGCACCGCCAGTAGTCATAGAAATGGCCATAAAAATACCGGTCACAATACTACCAACTAACATCCCGCCTAAAGCGATCGGGCCAAGTAACAAACCAACTAAAATAGGGGCAACTACTGGGATGAGGGCAGGGATGATCATCTCTCTGATAGCCGCTTGTGTGACAATGTCCACCGTTTTAGCATAATCCGGCTTGACCCGGCCTTCCATTAGGCCTGCGATCTCTTTGAATTGCCGGCGCACCTCTTTTACTACACTACCAGCCGCTTTGCCGACTGCTTCCATCGAAATGGCAGCGAATAAATAGGGGAGCAGACCACCAATAAACAAACCAATCAACACATATGGATCGCCCAACAGGAACTGATAGGTTTGCCCGGACAAATGTTGAAGCTCTTCTCCGTAAGCCGCGAAAAGCACTATTGCGGCTAAGCCAGCTGAACCAATAGCGTAACCTTTAGTAATCGCCTTGGTTGTATTTCCCACAGCATCCAAGGGATCTGTAATCTGGCGGATTGCCTCTGACAACCCAGCCATCTCAGCAATCCCGCCTGCATTATCAGTAATTGGACCGTAAGCATCTATGGCTACGATAATAGCCGTCATTGATAACATCGCCACTGCCGCCACAGCTACTCCATACAATCCAACTAAAGCATAGGATCCCCAAATAGCGGCGGCAATGACCAAGACCGGCCAAACTACCGATTTCATTCCTACCGCCAATCCAGCAATGATGTTAGTGCCGTGCCCCGTCTCAGAAGCAGCTGCAATTTGCCGGACAGGTGAGAAATGAGTAGAAGTATAATACTCGGTTATTAAAACAATCAAGGCCGTCACCGCTAACCCGATTAAGGCGGCGTAGAACATCGCCATCATTGGCAATCCTGCCTCTTTCCAGACAGGTAGTCTACTCACCAGATAAAAACCAACAGCCGCCAGACCTCCGCTTACCGCCAAGCCAGCATATAGAGCAGCCATAATCTTTTTGGCTTTACCTAAGCGAACAAACCACGTGCCCACAATTGAAGCCAGCAGAGAAACACCACCCAAAAGCAGGGGATAAACAACAATAATGCTGTCTGCACCGTACAACAACTGCCCCAGTATCATCGCCGCCACCACAGTAACAGCGTAGGTTTCGAATAAATCAGCGGCCATACCAGCACAGTCGCCAACATTGTCGCCCACATTATCAGCAATCACCGCTGGATTACGAGGATCATCTTCTGGGATATTAGCCTCTACTTTACCCACCAGGTCGGCCCCCACATCAGCCGCCTTTGTATAAATTCCTCCACCCAGCCGGGCAAAAATAGAGATCAGACTACCGCCAAAACCCAAACCAATCAAAGCAGAGACATCGCGGAAAATCCAATAAAAAACACTCACTGAAAACAAGGCTAAGCCCACTACAAAAAATCCAGTAACAGCGCCACCGCGGAACGCTACCTGTAAAGCCTTGGACATACCGGTACTTGCGGCCTGGGTAGTGCGTACATTAGCTCGAATCGATACATTCATCCCCACAAATCCTGCTAATCCCGAAAAGATAGCCCCTACCAAAAAACCTAAAGCAATCTTATAACCTAAGGCTACCCAAATAACCACCATTAACACTACCGCCACTATGGCGATGGCAGTGTATTGGCGGTTTAAATAAGCTTTAGCTCCCTGTTGAATAGCGGTAGCGATCTCCTGCATCCGCTCATTTCCTGCCGACAGCCGCATTACCCAATTAATCAAACCAACTCCGTAAAGTAGGGCTACTATGGCACTGAGCGTAGTGAATAAGATAACTTGGTCAACCATAATCGTAAATAAAAAATTAATTATAAATTCACACCGTATTATATACTGCTCTACTCTGGGACGAAAACTCCAAATTAATTATAAGCCATTCAGCACTTGCTGATAAACCTCTAATGTCTGTTTGGCCATTTGATCAAAAGAATAGCGGCGTACGCGTCTAAATCCCGCCGCACGCAAACGTTGTCTCAAACTCTGACTTTTTACTACTTCGGCAATAGTTTTTACCATATCCTCTACATTGGTGGGATTAAAATAGCGCGCCGCTTCCCCTAAGACTTCAGGTATACAGGAAGCACATGCGGCAACCACAGGAGTGCCACAGGCCATAGCTTCCAAAGGTGGCAAACCAAATCCCTCATACAAAGAAGGGAAGACGAATAACTCGGCCCCATTGTAAAGCAATGGAAGATCTGCATCTGGGATATACCCTGTCAACACCACTTCTGATTTCAATCCCAATTTAGCAATTGTTGAGAGGACTTCTGGGCATTGATAATCAATTTTGCCCGCTAACACTAATTGATAATCCAAATAATACCGCCGCCGCAACAGATGAAAAGCCCGAATTAGTCGAACCACGTTTTTATGTTGGCGCCATTGCCCTACATATAAAAGATAGGGTTTGCTGATATTAAATTTATGCCGCAGGCGTTCTAAGCGATGCGCATCGGTAGCCGGCCTGTAACGATCGGCCACCGCTTCATAAATCACCGTGACCTTTGTTGGATCAACTTGCAAGATATTGACCACGTCTTGTTTAGTCGCTTCTGTGATCGCAATAATGCGACGAGCATTACGACAAGCCTGCCGGATAGCTATGCGATACGCCCAACGTCGCCACCAGCTTTTGTGGGTCCGCCCCGCAAAAAACCACAAAGTTAGGTCATGAATGGTGACTACGCTGGGCACCTTCCGCCACCAAATCGGAGAATTGAAATTAGTGTAATGAACCAAATCTAAATCAGCCTTTTGCAAAATCGCCGGATAGGATAATTGCTCACTCAGAGAATAATGAGGCATATTAACCCTGATCTTATTTAGATTCGGCGCGTAGATGGGAAATCCTACCCAAGATTTTGGCGACAGAAACACTCGGTATTGATTAACCGTATCATTTTTTAAAAGATGTCTGATTAACTCTTCAGCATATTGGCCGATGCCAGCCGCCTGGGCAGTGCCGAACAGTCGAGCATCAATTCCGATGCGATAGATTTTCTCTTCCATGTGTTGATTGAGTTAAGATTGCCCCCAAAGCTACGATGATCCAAAACAACGCAGATAGGTCGTTTTTCCAGTATGCCACATCAAATAGGCCATGGACCAGTAAAGCTACCATAGCGGCCGTTAGTGTGATTATCTCATATCTCTTATAGTGGACTACAAACGGCCACATTTGCCGGGCCCATTTTGCCAACAACCAGACAAAACCAATAAAACCAATAATGCCGGTGTTAACCCAAAATTGCAGAAAAATATTATGGGCGTGCAACATGATCAATTCCAAGGGGGGATGGAATAAGCGTGAAGCAAATTCTAAATAACGCTGTTCAAATAATCCCAACCCGATTCCAGTCAACCAATGCTCTTTAATCATCAGTAATGCAGTTTGCCAAACTTGTATTCTCACATGGGATGATGATCGACCAATTAAATCAAACGTTTGGCGGAATTTGAAGCTCTGCCATTGCGAGAGAATCACCAGTACCACACCTCCAGCCCAGATTAACCACCACTTAACTTTAGGAAAACTCCAGTACCCCCAGACAGCTAAGCCAATCAACAACGCTAACCACCCCGCATACGAGAAAGTAAAGTAGAGCGCTCCAGCCATAAGACCCCACCCCACCCAAATTATCCAACGAGACCAGGTTGGTTGGACAGAACTCTCTAAATGTTTCCACCAGCCCATCACCAACACCATAATTGGCACTAAATAAAGGGACAAGTAATTGGCTGAACTAAACCAAGCGGATGCCCGCTGATCAACTGTAATAAAATTCCCTGATATTGTTTGGTACAGTGCCACTACAGCCAAAACTACCCCTGAAAACCATAAGCCAAATACTACATAATTAAATTCAGTCGTTGGAGAAAAACGTTTATGAGTAGAATTAGTAATCAGAATAAATAGCAACAAGGGGTCAATAAACCATCCTTTAATAATGCCCAACGACACCAGGGGCTCGGTCGATACTACTGTGCCCACAACTAACCCAATTCCAATTAATAATAGTGGTTGCCAATATAAAAATAATGGTTCCCACCATTGAGGGCGGAGATAACCCCGCAACACCCATACCGCAAAGACAGCATAGATAGCTAATTCCAACCAAGTAGTAGGAATGCCAAACAATTTGAGACGCAGTAAATACATTGGCAAGGCTATCGCCAATAGTTCCATAATCCAGTGTGGATATCGCCAAGCTAAATATCCCACTAACAACACCCAAATACCGGTTGCTAAACTAAACATCATCGGTTCGATTATTCCATATTAAACCTAATATAATCCATCCAACAACCATAATGGGGGCATAAAGTAAACTATTTACAAAAAGAGAGTGGACTAATAGAGCGCTCATCCCTGCCAAAAAAGCTTGTGCCACACGAGCGACAACTCGGTTGGTGTTGGTTATCTGCTGTTTAGCCCAGGCTAAGGCACTGACCAACAGTCCTAAATAAGCCGCTAACCCTAAACTCCCAGCGGTTACCCCAATAGTAAGCAGACTGCTATCAAAACCAGTTGTAGCATGGCTCACAGGCTGATAACCATAATCCTCGCGGGTAAACCTAAGAGTATTGTATCCTACTCCCAACCAGGGCTGTTGACGCATAATATCAACTGCCTGATCCCATGATTCTAAACGATAGCGAACTGTTTCGTCTAAATTCATCGCTCCTGATATGCGTTCTTGCCATCTTGGCGACAGGCCATAAATCAAACCCATAACGGCCAAACCTATAAGCGCTATCTTCCAGTAGCGCCACCCCCAGAACAAACCTAAAACCAACAATGCCAGTAGGGCGCTCCGCGAATAAGTAAATATTATAGAAATTAATAACAATGCCGCTAACCCTCCCCACCACCAGCGTTTCGATTTAGGCAGATGAGTAGAAGTAAGTTGCGCCAAACAAAAAGCCAACCCTAAAACCAAAAATCCTCCTAATAAATTGGGGTCTAAAAAAGTTGATACTAATCGGTGTTGATGCGGATCCCAGCCTAAGCGTTCCCAGAAACCTAAGTCAGGTACAAAAATTAATTGTATCCAACCCAATAAAGCAACTGTTCCCCACATTATGCCCAGTAATTGAGCTAACCATTGTTTAATTTTTACGGGAAGCTCTGCCACCCAAAATATCAATCCAAAATAAAATATCCATCGCCACCAAAACAGACTGGACTGGAAAATCTCTGACAAAGTTAGCCAGCGGCCGCTTCCCGCCAAAGCAATTCCCGCCAAGATAATAAACAATCCTCCAAACCACACAAACAGAGGAGTCACAGAAGATTTAATCTTCCGCACGTAACTCAATCCTCCCCAAATCGCTAAACCAACTACCACCACATCCAACAAAGGCACCCTGCCGACCGCAGGAAGATTAATCACCAATAAGCGATCACCCACTATGGCTACTGCCAAAATGAGCAGACTCCAGTGGATAATAGATCTTTTAGAAAATATTTTGTAAAACATCTAATGTTTTCTGAGCTGTAGAATCCCAAGTAAATAATTTAGCCCGCTCTAACCCTTTCTGACGCAATCGCTCAGCCAGTTGGCTGTCTGTTAAAACATTTTTAATGGCCTCGGCAATAGCTGTGGGGGAGAGCGGATCAATCAATATCCCTGCCTCATCTACCACCTCCGGAATAGCTGAGACTCGAGAAGCCACCACTGGCACCCCCAGCTCCATCGCCTCCAAAGGTGGAAGGCCGAAACCTTCATACAAAGACGGAAACACTAACACATCGGCTTGTCGGTAGATAGATTTTTTTTCTGAGGCACTAATATTATCCAATATATGAATGTCGGAACAAAACGGGCTACTTGCAACTGCCTGACGGATACCTTCGCTTTGCCAACCCCACCTGCCTACCCACACTAAATGAGCATCAGGTAAACTCGGCTTAATTAAATTAAAAGCGGCTACCACCCGTTCTAAATTCTTGCGCGGCTCCAAAGTTCCAACACACAGGATAATTTTAGGGTATGGCAAAGGATAATCCTGTTGGTCCAAACTAAAACTCGCCGCCAGATACGTGACGGTAATTTTTTCAGGGGACACTCCAAACAAACGCACAGCGTCTTGTTTAGTATACTCGGAGATGGCGATTAATTTACGTGAACATCTCAAGGCTGGCCGCATCCACATCCTTTCCAGCCAGACCGCTTTGGCCTCATGCCGATCCGGCAAAACAAAGCTAACAAAATCCATTAAGGCAGTCACTACCGGCACGCTCCGGACTAATGCCGGTAAAATTAAACTGGTAGTAGATAGATAAACGTCCACGGGCCGCAATAATTCTAAGTATCCCAGTAACAGCAGTTGCCACAGCCAAGCACTTACGCGATAGGTTACCCCGCGCACATTATCTTTCCGCCACTCCAAAGGAAGATCGGTGTCTAAGAATAAGATAAATTGATGACGAGAATCTTTAATTAAATGACTAACCAGCTGATAGACATATTCGCCTTTGCCAGCTCGTTCTGCCTTGGCCCCCGCTCTCGCATCAATCCCAATAATCATCCCTTAATTTTTAGCCCAACGGGGCAATATTTCTAAAATCTCTGCCCAGGTCACTGCCCGAGTTAGCATAACCAACCCACCATAAACGCCGACCCCGATTAGCGCAATCCACCAAACTGCTAAATCTCTGAGGTAATACAGTAGCCCTCCCATCACCGCACTACAAAAAAGAGTTTTACTGAATACGCGCCAATCAACCGAGAAGTGCAAATACTTCCACACTATATACATACTTGCCACCAACACCCAGAATTCTGTTGCCACCGTAACAACAGCCGCCCCCCAGTAAGAAAATCGGGGAATCAACAATAAGTTGGCCGCCACATTAAAAACCACTGCTAACACATATGGTGTAATCAATCGCGACTGCTGATTAGCAGCCATGATAGTATAGATCATCACACTATTTAAGAACGATCCGCCAATAGCCAAAATGAGAACGCGTAAAATAGGCCCTGATAATATAAAATCTTGCCCAGCAATGAGCAACATCACCGGTGTGGCCGCCACTAAAGTCCCTGCGATTAAAGGCAGGGCTGCAAGACTTAGAAAATTAAAAGCTTTTTGGAATATCCGGGCGGCTTCCATTGTGGATTTGGCTAACGCAATAGTCATTACTGGTAAAACAGAGCTCATAAATATACTGGGAACAGCCAAAAGCACCTCTAAAGCCTTGTATGGCGCGCTATAAATCCCAACAGCGAAACTCCCTTTGATAGCGGCTAATAATAAAATGTCTATCCGAAAATAAATTACTCCCAGGGCCATCACAACCCCCATTGGTAAGGCCGCCACGAACAACTTTTTCCAGCGCGGCCATTCAAACAAAGGCAACAACCAGTACTTTGCCCCCACCATAATGATATTCAGCAGTAGCACCACGGCATTAGCCGCCGCCACTGCCCAAATCATACCCAACAGACCGCTCTGGGTGTAAATGAGCCACCAGACTAATCCCAACATTGCCAATCTGCCCACCACATCCGACAAAGCCGCTTTGTACATAGTCAGATTAGCCTGGAAAGAGCCTAATGGCACTTGGTTGAGTGATATGAATAATTGTGAAATAGCTCCGATCAAAATTCCTTGGCGGACAACTGCCGTATAGGGGAGCGCCCAAGTTAAAAGATATGCTCCGCCCAAAACCGCAACACTCAAAGCGATCTTTAAACCCAATATATTGCCTAAAATACTTCTCTCTTGTTGGGGAGTTTTAGCGATCTCCCGAACAGCGATAACAAACAACCCCAAATCAACCATTACCCCGAATACCCCTAAGTAGGCAAAGATTGTGGCATAGTCACCGTAACCAGCCACCCCCAGGTAACGGGTCAGATAAGCAATGATCAATACAGAGGTGGCTACCGTCACACCCTTGCCAACCAACTGGACTCCGGTGTTCAAGGCAATTTTTTGGGTATTGTTCACCCCGTTAGAAATTTATGTGCTAAATTGGTATGAATCTGTGAGATTAATTTAGTTACTCAGAATTTAAGTTTATTGTCCAGTTTTACTGACTTCTTTCTAACGGGGTTCATCCTCGGATTATTTTGGCCATATACTGGATATTCACTCGAGGCAAATACCATTTCGGGAAAATTTTAGGCGCATAAGTCCGATTTTGTAGCACAGTAAAAGGATGTAGGATTTTTGCCCATGCCGCTGGTCCCAATAAGCGTTCATTGCCTAAATCTCTATTGGGATAATGGTTATTCGGCACACTCGCCCATACCACTGGTGCCACTCTCAGGTGTTCTCGGATTAATTCCTGAATTTGTTCGTCAGAAAAGTGTTCCAATAGTCCTTGGTGAAAGACCACATCAAAACTATTGTCCGGGAAGGGTAATTGAAAAGCGTCGCCCTCCACTAATTTATTATTACCCCCGAAACGGGAACGAGTCAGTTTTGCTTGCTCTATTACCGCTGGATCATTATCTAAAGTTGTCACCTCTATGCCCAGGTGAGATAAAAAAACGCTCATTATGCCCGTGCCAGCCCCTATCTCTGCAACTTTACGGGGATCTTCTTTGACAATCGCCTGCAAAAATTCTTTTTGACCGTATAGCTGGCGAATGTAAAGATCAGCATCTACACTACGAGCATAATAATGTGACCATTGGGTCATAAATTATTCCTCGGCGGTTAATTTAATGACAACATGGCGTTCACTGCCTATCCCTGTACTTTCTGAGGTCAAGCCCGCTTCTTCCGCAATATGCGTATGGACTAATCGACGCTCAAAAGATGACATAGGCAAAAGATGCACCGAGTTGCCGCCGGCTTTCACTTGCCAAATCGCTTCTTTAACCGCGGCGTCTATAGCAGCTTGTTGTTTAGCGCGGAAATCATTTATATCTATCAACAACCTGTGTGGATCATCTGGAAAATGTTTTTTGAAAATCAGCCTGAGCAGATGTTGAAGCGCCAGGAGCGGCTGGGCATTAGGTTGAGTAAAGATAAAGTCTTTGCCTGTTCTGATAACAACAATGATAGCTTTTTCTTCAACCAAGACCTCGGTTTCTGGCCGAATCGGCCACTCCGCAAAAAACTCTTCAATAAACTCGGGAAGGAACTCTTTAGGTTCGGTTTTCATAATCGGTTTATTATTTTACCTCTTTAAATTGATTGGTTACCATAAGTTGTTGCAAAGACATAAATACCGCCGAGGCGATCCAGTAAAGTCCTACCCCCGCCGGCAAGTTCATTACCACTACCAAGGTAATGATGGGGAAGAGATAAAGCATCTGCATATTAATTAGCTTGGCCACACCTCCATTAGACGGAGTGGGATTAAACTTGGCCGCTAACCAGCTTTGGAGCAACTGGGCTATTCCTGCCAACACGGCCATATAAATATTAGGGGTTGCTAAATTAACCTCCCATGCTTTAATATGCATAAATCCCAAAAACATTGTGTTGATCTCCACAGGGGCATGAGGGAACCAAGTATATAGTAGCTTCAGACTATCTGTTGTTAATCCAAACATAAACACCCGGTAAAGTGCATAGAGGAAAGGTAGTTGAATGATTAGTTGCAGACACCCGCCCAAGGGGTTGATTTTGTTTTCTCGATATACCCGCATAGTCTCTTCTGACTGCTTGGTTTGGTCGCCCTGGTATTGTTTTTTGATGGCATCTATCTCTGGTTGGATCTTCTTCATGTCTTGCTGGGAGCGCAAAGTCTTAACATAAGAAGGGTAAAGCACTATTCGAATGATTAACGTGAGAGCAATAATAGCCACACCTAAATCTTGCCCTGGCAAATAAACATACAGAAGCATTAATAAATTAAACAATGGCTGATATAGAATCTTGGTGATCAGCGCTTTTTCGTTGATGGTTATGTTGGCAAGAGGATTCATAATTTTATTATTTTACTAAATCTACTCCTCCAGGATGACCAGGGTGACATTTGATTAACCGTTGTAGAGTTTCCGCCGAACCTTTAACTACGCCGTGGCGCTCAATACTATCATGGGCGTATTGGGAACAAGATGGATAAAACCGGCACCCGCTATAAGGGAATAGGTGTTTTACCCAGCTGTGATCAGGAGATAAGGTTCTCTGATAAATCTGGATGAGGGATAAAATTGCTCGACGAGGCCAATGATACATAAATAACTATGATTGCAACCGAGGAATTATCCGAGTAATCGCCATGCGCAACTCTGCGAACGACATATTAAGCGATAAGGATTTCATATAAATAGTAACTACTGGTGGAAGGGTGGTGACTGGTAAAACACGCCAGATCTCTCGCACCCTTCTCCTTAAACGATTTCTCTCGGTAGCTTTTTTAGATAATTTAGTGCTCACCACCACACGCAACTTGACCGGACGGGGGGGACGGGCACCGCTGTAGCGCAAGGTAAAAGCTGGATGGTGAATAACTCGACCAGGTTGCCGCGTGAGCATAACTACACTGTTAAACGTTTGCGCCCCTGGGCTCTCCGCCGAGATACCACCTTGCGCCCATCTTTAGTAGCCATCCGGGCACGAAAACCCAACTTCCTTTGGCGACGTTTTTTATGGGGCTGATAGGTGCGCTTCATAAGTTGTTATTAGGTGGAAATAATTAGTTACTTCTCCAGTATATCGGCAAGGGTTACTCCCCGTCAATTTAGTTTATAATAGAGTGTTATTACGGATTGTAGTTTGGGGATAACTTTAGTAAAATTACCTTGGGTGGAGCAAAAGCAATGGTGGATAATAAACAACTATGGCAAAGTGTGCTCGGGGAGGCTGAAATTACCTTGAGTAAGGCAAATTTTAGCACTTGGTTTAAAAACACCGAGATCATTAACGCTAGCGAAACTATCGCTTTTATTCGCGTTCCCAACACTTTCGTTAAAGAATGGTTTGAGAAAAAATACGAAAAGGAGATTATTAGGAAATGTTTGCTCCGCAATATACCCCATCTGCAAAAGATTGAATATGTTGTCGGTGTTAAGCCGCAAAAAGAGGTAATTTTCTCTACTCCTCTTTCCGTCCCTGCAAAAAACAGCGCGGTAGAGCGATCAGTGGCAGCTCTGGCCACAGCAGTAAAATCACGTGTCGCCGGAGAAACTGCCGAACGGCTCAACCCTCGCTACACCTTTGAGTCTTTTGTAGTTGGCGAGAGTAACCGTTTAGCTCACGCTTCCGCGGAAGCGGTAACTAAAGCTCCTGGCATCACCTACAACCCTTTATTCATCTACGGGGGAGTCGGATTGGGTAAAACCCACCTTTTACAGGCTGTGGGAAACGCCATTTTAACTAATTACCCTAAAAAACGGGTGGTTTATATCACCAGCGAACGCTTTACTAATGAATTAGTGGACGCCATCTGCAAAAGAACCACCCGAGAGTTTAAAGAAAAGTATCGCCGCGTAGATTGTCTACTAATTGATGATATCCAGTTCTTGGAGGGTAAAGATGCCACCCAAGAAGAATTTTTCCACACTTTTAATGCTTTATATGAAGGCAACAAACAGATAGTTTTGGCCTCTGACCGCCCACCTAAAGCCATCCCAGCCTTAGAGGCCCGTCTTCGTTCCCGGTTTGAGTGGGGGATGATCGCGGATATTTCACCTCCTAATTACGAGATGCGCTTAGCTGTTTTACAATCTAAGATGGCCAACTCTAAATTCCCTCTTTCAGAAGAGATTTTAGCTTCTATTGCTCAAAAAATCCAAAACAATATCCGCGAATTAGAAGGAGCATTAACGCGTATAGTGGCTTTTGGCCAACTCAACAACACCACTCCTACTTTAGAGGAGGCGGAGAGTTTATTAGGTGGTATACTAATAAATCCTGGTAAACGATTACTGAAGCCCGCCGATGTGACCCGAGTGGTTGGCAAACATTATAGCTTGAAAAAAGAAGACCTTCTGGGGAAACGCCGCAATAAAGAGATTGTGGTGCCCCGACAAATCTTAATTTTCCTTCTTCGAGAAGAGTTAGACCTGCCTTACACCAGTATCGCTCGAGAGGTTGGTGGCAAAGATCACACCACTATTATTCATAACTACAATAAAATTAAAAACCTACTCCTGGAAAATAACGACTTAGAAATGGAAATTTACGCCATTAAAGAAAAGCTTTACAGCGTGGATTAGTTGGGGTAAACTCTTTGCCACATAAACTTATCAACACTCTATCCCCAATTAATCAACATTGTTTTCTATCTAAACTCTTCCCCCAAACAGTAAAAATCACGCTTATAACCAGAATCCACAGTTCTATTAACTACTATTTAGATTAATTTAAGAGCATTATTAACTTATAACTATCACGCGCATGAGGATATCTGTCTTAGTGGAGAAATTTAAAAAAGGATTAAATTCGGTTGATCGTATTGTCGCGAGCAAAAATACTCTGCCGATTTTAAATAATGTCTTAATTAAAACTGAAGAAAATCAAGTAGTCTTATCGGCTACCGACTTGGAAATAGGAGTGAATTATTATTTGGGAGGCAAAATCGAAGAAATAGGTAGCATCACGGTTCCGGGGCGGGTATTAAGCAATTTTGTAAGTAGCCTAAGCGAAGAGAAGATTTCCCTACAGACCACCAATGGAGTATTGTTTGCCCAAACCGAAAAAAGCGAAGCCAATATTAATGGAATGCCCGCTGACGATTTTCCAATTATTCCCAAGGTAGTAGGCCGGGATATTTTAGAGATAGGCGGCAATGTGTTAAAAAGCGCCATCAACCAAGTAGTTTTCTCAGCTTCTTATGACGAATCGCGCCCAGTACTGACGGGGGTATATTTTATCATCAACCAAGGCACACTTAAATTAGTAGCGACAGATAGTTATCGTTTAGCCGAGAAAACTATTTCTTTGCCGTCCGCCCAAGAAGCTACCTTTATTGTGCCGGCTAAAACCATTCACGAACTTTATCGGATTCTCACTGGATTAGAAAAAGTAAAGATTGTCGCCTCTGAAAACCAAGTGATGTTCCTCCTCCCTGATATGGATATTACCTCACGGATTATTGAAGGGGAGTATCCTAATTATGAACAAATTATCCCAAAGAGTTTTAAAACTAAAACCAGCGTAGCAACAGGAGAGTTGGCTACCACCATCAAAACTGCCAGCTTGTTCGCCCGAGAGAATGCCAATAATGTTAAATTCACTTTTCACAAAGACCATATTTTAGTAGAGGCTACTTCTTCCCAGTTGGGCAACTTTAAATCTCAAATTCCTTGCGAGGTGACGGGGGAAGAAAATGAAATCAGCTTTAACGCTAAATACCTCCTTGATGCTTTAAACGGGGTGGATAGCGCGAGGGTAACTTTAGAAATGATCGGCAAACTTAATCCTGGAGTAATTCGGCCAGAAAATGGCTCGGGCATTATGTATATCATTATGCCCCTCCGGAGCTAATTATGAAGCTTCTTTCGGCTGAGTTAACTAATTTCCGCAACCTGTCCCAGGCCGGTCTAAATTTTAGTGCCACTAATTTTATTATTGGTGATAACGCCCAAGGTAAAACCAATATCTTGGAAGCACTTTATTATTTGTCGGCAGGGTCGTCTTTCAAAACTCATCGCGAGGAATGGTTAATCACCCAGGGCGAATTATTTAGTTGCATTAAAAGCAATTTTGTTTATAGTGATGGCCGCGAAGGCAGTTTGGAGGCAGTTTGGGAGAGAGGAGAAGAGACGATTCAACGACAATTTAAACTGAATGGAGCTAAAGTTTCCCGCAAACAAATACTGGGGCAACTACTCTCGGTAATTTTTTCACCAGATGATGTAAGTTTACTGCGGCTTATGCCGGCTCAGCGCCGCGGATTTTTAGATAGTCTGATCTCCCGCACCAATAAGGCTTACCATGCCGACCTCTTGGATTACACCAAAACTCTAAAGCAACGCAACCAATTGTTATTTTTAGCCAAAATAGGGCGGGAGGATTACATCGAGATCGATGCGTGGGATGCTAAATTGTCCGAACTGGGGAGCCGAATCATCCAGGCGCGGTTGGAGTTGGTGGAGCAGTTAAACCAAAAACTCAAACCGTTTTTTCATACTCTTGCCGAAAGTAATAAAGATTTTAGCATAATTTATGCGGCGGAACCTAAATTTACTGACCCAGTGGTGTATAAGGAAAAATTAGTGCAAATCAGACCGATTGATATTAAATCGGGGCACACTAATTTTGGTCCGCACCGTGACGACTTAATGTTTCTCCTAAACGGATGGGATGCCCGGAATACCGCCTCTCAAGGAGAGTTCCGCCTGATGGTGCTGGCTCTTAAGTTAGCTGAAGGAGAATATATCCAGCAGAGGTTTAATGAAACCCCGGTTTATTTGATGGATGATGTATTTTCAGAGTTGGACGCCCACAAATCCCAGGCTTTGATAAAGTTTTTAAGCGCAGGGCAGACTATCTATACCACCACAGACGAAAGATTCATCACCCCTACAGCCACTATTGTTAAAGTTAAAGCAGGTGGGGCTACTCAATTACAGGCCGTTGGTATTTAGAATTACGTAAGGAATTACGTAATTCCTTACGTAATTAAATAAGCGAACGGCTCAACGGCTCGCCCCGTTGAGCCGTTGGGTAGAAATTCCCCTCCTGCCCGAGGAGGGGCTGGGGGAGGTGGGAGTATAGAATTCTCCTTTGACAAACCCCTCCATATGCCATAATATAATTGACTATACTGCCACCTATAATTGCCTACAATGGCTTGATATAAATAGGGGCAGGTTGCCCCTTGAAAATCTATCCTAAAGGAGGTCGCAAACAATGCGACAGCTACTTTCTTTTCTGATCACCATTGTACTTATAAGTTTTTACTCCGTCATTGTTTGTGCTCAGGATGAAGCGGAACGCCCTTTTCAAACAGCAGAAAAACACCATCTAAATGCGGAGTTTGAAGACGCAAGGAACTGGTACAGAATGATTATCAGTGACTTCCCTGATTCTCCGCTTGCGGCTGAAGCGGCAGTAAGAGCATTTAATTTGGATTCAACTTTATACAGATGGGAAGCTCAGCAAGCCACAGCAGAAGTTCAAGCCGCTACTGAAAAACTTGCTGAGATGGGACAGTATCAATCAGAAGAATTTCAAAGGAGATATTTTAGCGAAGCTGATGCCCATATGCAACAAGTCAGAGAACTATCTGATAGATCTGAAAACACTGCAAGGGAACTTGTCCAAGATTACGATGTTTTGCTTGAAAGATATTTAGATTCTTATCATTCTGAGTTATGGACAATTCCTAAGATTCCCACGGCTAGTGAAATAGAAAATTTAACCTCTGAAGGCACTCTTGAAATTCTATCTGAACAAGGACTAGAGCCAGATATTTCAAGTTATTTATTCTTGTCCGGCGCGGAAACGCAATTAAAAATGTACAGTGATTATGAACCTTTCTGGCTTAAATTGAACTACAACGCAAGAGCAAATGAAGTAAGCACAGATAGGAAATTGGACAGAGATAAGCTAAGATTTCTTGTTGGCACTGCTCTTTTTCACTCTAAAAACTTCCATGAAAGAGGAAAGAGGGAATTGGAGGAGCTGATAGCAAGCATCGAAGATCCTTATAGTGAGATCAAGTACGATGCGGAAAAACTTTTGAAACAAACCCCTCTTTCACAAGCAACTGAAGAAGGGTTTCAAGCTTGGGAAGAGCTGAGAAGACTAATAAGATGACCGAATCCCATCAATTCAGGATAGAGATACTAATCTCCACCTGTTGACATAGAATCAACTACAATTCCAAAAGGAGGTCGCCAAAATGCGACAGATACTTTCTTCTCTGATGATCACTATGCTTTTGCTTGCCATAATTTCATGCGCTGGCAAAGACAACGCGGTCAGTCCTGTGATGCCTACCATAGCGTCCGGATCGGAGGTAAGGGATCTTTCTTATCTCCCGCCAGTTTATTGCGGTAAGGCAACCACGACACCTCTCATTGCCGGTCAGAACATGATTATCGGCAGGGTCATTGTCACGAACGATGCTCAGTTTGTCTATGTTGAGTATACAACATGGGCACCTTGGGTATTAGTAGAAACGCACGTTGCCGTGTCTGATTCCCTGGAAGGTATTCCCCAAACCAAGACGGGGAATCCGAAAGTCGGGCAATTCGCTTACACCATCGACAGCTGGATTGACCGGAGCCTTTGGTCTGATGGTACAATGCTTTATGTCGCGGCCCATGCGAAGGTTTGGAGGCTGGGCGAAAGTACTGCGGTGTCTCAGCATGAAGTGGTTCAGGAAGAGACAGCTTGGGGCAAGGGTTATCCTTTCCCAGGCAACAACTGGGCCATGTATTTCAATCATACGGCGCAGAGTTGTGTTCCGGTCGTTCCCGTCCTTTGATGAACCTTTTCGGATAATATTTCAAAACCCCTTGAGATTCAAGGGGTTTTTTCGTGTCACGCCCTGAACTCATTTCATTGACGCCTCTCCTCCAATGGCCGGAGTAGGGATAGAAAAAACGCTCAGGCTCCAATGGCTGGTTTGAAACCAGAACGCATGAGTATACGCTATAGCGTAGACTGGTGCGCTAAGACGGCAATGGTGGCTAAGGGTTCCATTGACAAACTCCTCCATATGCCATAATATAGCTGACTTGATTGCCACCTATAATCGCCAACAATGGCTTGATATAAATAGGGGCAGAAAGGCACCTTGACAATCCAACCCAACTAATCCCAAAAAGGAGGTCGCTAAAATGCGACAGATATTCTTTTTTCTGATGATCGCTGCACTCTTGCTGACCATAACTTTTCGCGCAGATATTCCAATTCTCCCTATTTTTCTCGTTATTGTTCTCATTATTATTGGGGCAGTCTTGATAGAGTCAAACGCTTTGAATGGTGAATTAGCATACCGGAGAGAACAACAAGAGAAGAGAAGACGAGAGGATAAAGAGGAAGAAGACGAGAGAAGGAGACGAAGAATACGAGAGGAAGGAGACGAAGAAGACGAGAGAAGAGAATACTGGACGGGAGAAGATAAGAGGAAGAAGAGGAGAGACGATGAGAGAATACGAGAGGAAGAAGAGGAGAGAAGAGAATACGAGAGAATAGAATACCAGACGAGAGAAGATGAGAGAAGAGATGAAGAGATGAGAGAAGGCTGGAGGAGAGACGACGAGAGAAGAGATGACGAGAGGAGAGAAGATGACGAGAGAAGAAGAGATGAAGAAAGAAGAGAAGATGAGAGAAAAGAAGATGAGAGAAGGAGAGACGACGATAGAAGAGATGACGAGAGAAGAGAAGATGAGAGAAGGAGAGAAGAATATTGACAGCAGTGGTTGTTGCCTAACTACAACATGTGTTTGTTCAAGTTCGATTCCGCTGGCCATTACTTATGGGCAAAAACCTGACTTCGAATGAACTTTTTTAGAAATAATCTTTCAATGCCCCTGCTGTTTAGCGGGGGCTTTTTCGTTCTCCAAAACCAGCCCAGAGATATTTTTAAACGGCTCAGCGGGTTGAGCCGTTGAGAAACACATCCCCACCTCTCCTCCCCTTTATTAAGGGGAGGTATGGGAGGGGTTATTTTTGGTGAAACCAGGCGAAGCTACGAATGTAGCGAAGACTGGCAGAGGGGGCAAAAATGGCCCTTCGACTAGCTCGGGGTCAATGTTGACACATTGAACAGAAGTGGGCACTGCGGCCACCGACTTTTAGGCGTTCCACTTTTCCGGGACAGCGGAAACAAGGTTGGCCGGTTTTGCCATAAACCTTGAGATGTTTTTGGAAGTTTCCGGTCTCTCCTTGGAGGTCAAAATAGTCGGAATCCGAAGTCCCGCGATACCTAACCCCTTTTTTGAGGATTTTTTTGATGGCCGCGTAAAGTGTCTTAACTTGAGAAGGCTTTAACTTTTGGACGGGGGAAAGGGGGTGGATTTTAGCTTCAAATAAAATCTCGTCGCTGTAGATGTTCCCAATTCCGGCCAAAAAAGTTTGATTCATCAGAATAGTTTTAACTTTTCCTCTTCTTTTTGCGAGTTGGTCGGTAAAGAGGGAATAGGTGAAGTTTTTAGAGAGCGGGTCAACCCCTAATTTTTTGATTGGCTTTTTTTGAAGGAGCGTTTTAGTATCAACCAGATAAACTCTGCCGAAAAGCCGCAGATCGGAGAAATCCAAAACCCTATCCTTATTTAAGAAAAATTGTCCCCGGATAAAGCGATCCGGCTCTTTCTTCTTGGTTTTGAGATTAACTACTTGTCCCTTCTCTTTTTGGGGGTGTAAGAGGAGCCGCCCGGTCATTCCCAGATGGAGAATTAGAGTTTTATTTCCAGAAAGATGAATAAGAATGTATTTTGCCCTCCGCTCAATTTTTTGGATTGTTTTCCCTTTGATAGTTTTTCTGAAGGTGGGATAGGAGATATTTTTAATCAGCTTGGGGCGAGAAAAAGTGGCATCCAAAATAGTCGCCCCGGCAAGGCCTCTTTTTAACTCACCCACAATCGTTTCTACTTCTGGTAACTCTGGCATAGCCTCATTTTACACCCCAATAGCCACAGGGGAAAAACCAGCTCTGGGGGCAACAAAACTTGACTATCTTTAAATATTATGAAAGAATAACAACATTGACAACTTTTTCAGATAGAACGAGCTGATGGAGGCGACGGATGATACCACTGAACGCTATGTATGGGTTCGTCTGTGTTAATGGTGAGCCAATAGGGCAGAAAATGGATGCCACAACAATATCTGCTTTGTTGGAAAGTTTAAGTAGCGTCGAATGGGTTTCTCTTAGAATCTCATTGCTAAATGCTATCAAAGCTTTTCACCAACTCTATGGGGTTGATCCGGACAGAATCTTTATATCTGATCATGACGCGAGGGTGATTGTTGTTGATGTTCCTCAGTCAATGTTTAGGTTTAGTATTCTTTCGGGAGGATCTCCCCATTCCGCGTATATAATCACCTGGGGAAGCCAAATCAAGAGAGCGTTTGACGCCCATGAGGTGTCTGGCGAACAGCTCGCTCAATTGGCTCATAACCCGGAGGCGCTATCCCTATTATGCACCTATCTATCCAAATGAAACCTGCCACCCCATCTAAGGCGGGTTTTTCATTTGTTGGAAAACCAGCTCTGGGGGCGGCCTCCGGCCCGGTGGGCCTTTGGCCCGGAGGGGAAAATCATTGACAGGGTATAATAAAACTGGTAATGTAAGTAAATTGACAAATCAAAAAGGAGGAAGAAATAATGCCAGAACCAGAAGTGGAACCGGATTTAATCCCACCCACGACTATTTTTAAGCATATTTTGCCTGCATTGCCTAAGAAGGAGGCAATCGAGGTTGTCCAACAAATCGAAGATGCGTTGGCCAGCGGATCAAAGTGGTGCAACGAAAGACACTATTTCCTGGAAAATAGCGAGAGGCATGCCTTTGATGCCGCCCACAATCGCCTCGAGGCAGGGAAATTCAAAATCTCTCCTAAGAAAATGAGAGAGATCGCTCGATTAGGCTTAGTCTGTGCCTATCAAGAGAAGATAGTCACAGCTAAGCAGATCGGCGCCCTTGTTGACGATATTGCCTCGCTCTGGTTGTTGGCGAGCATCTTAGGCGAAGCAGAGTTCGGGGGTAACTTGTCTCCAGTTTGGGGACATGCTTTCGATCTTTCGCCTGCAGAGGAGAAGGAGATCCTTCGCGACGTGAAGGAAGAGCAAGAGGTAGAAGACCTTATGTATAAGATTTATCAGCACGCCAAGAAAGGGGAGCAGAACAAAACTTAACCACAATTGCAAAATGCACCTTATTAGAACCCGCTATTCGCGGGTTTTTATCTACCCAATAGTCGAACGGCTCAACGGCTCACCCCGTTGAGCCGTTCATTATTTTTAATTAATTTTGATGGGGGTGGTGGTGCCCCAGGAGGGGCCGGCGGCGACATTGGCGATGATCGGCACGTCTAATTTATAAACATTCTCCATCGCAGTTTTAACCAATTTCGCGACTTTTTTCGCTTCTTTGGTGGGCACTTCTAACACCAACTCGTCGTGAACCTGCAGAAGCATTCTGGTTTTGGGGCTAACCCGAGGCAGATTTTTGGCGACCTCAATCATAGCGGACTTCATAATATCCGCGGCTGTGCCCTGGATTGGCATATTAACAGCG
>JAZDKW010000014.1:0-4430 GCA_043802665.1 Patescibacteria group bacterium | reverse complement strand
TTTGGAAAAGTTCACTCTCACAGACTTTACCAGCAGGTTTATCAGGAATATCGCCGGCGGTGGCAGTTAATTAAAGAAACCAGTCCAGCGATTTATCGGGAATTAATCCAACATCATCGACCACGCGGCGGATAGTCTTGCACTTCCAGTATCAAAAATCAAAGGGCCACGAAAAACAACGGCCGTTGTTTTTCGTGGCCTATCTTTTCAAAATTAGCAGGTTGTCTAAAGTTTAATTATTTGGCCCTCGATTAAGTCAACATGAGGCCAGATTTCAAATAAATGTGCCAAAAAATCAATTTCTTCCCGACAGGGATATTTACTAATCCAAACGCTATCCTGAATATGCTCAAATCCTAAATCAATTAGTTTTTCACGGAAAGTGTTGCGATTATTTTTTAGACCCTCAGGGATATCAAAAATCACTATTCGCCATTTACCATCCCATTTAGCTGGATGTTTGAGCTCCATAGTATCAACCTGGTAGGCCAGAACTTTCTTTTTCCCCTCTTTAGTTAGAGAGATTTTCACCTGGCCATTCTGTTCCCCGATCATAATGAGCCCTTGTTTTTTTAGCTCATTGAATTTTTTCTGGAGATGGTTAGGTTTAAGAGTGCTTTTCTTGTACTTCTTTTTCAACAAGGGGGCCAATAAACCAATAGCGCCGGGGGCAATGGCGGCAACAAGTAAAATTCCACCTACACCGGCTATGCCCAATAAGATATCTCGAGCTAAGTTTAATCTTTCGCGTTGGTTTTCTTCCACTTCCTGCTCCTGGCAATTTTTAGAATCGGTTGGATTAGGGTGTTGTTACAAGTTTAGCGTATCACAAAGAGGCCACGAAAAACAACGACCGTTGTTTTTCGTGGCCATCTAACATCTAATGATTGGGTAAGAAAAACCCCGACGAAAATGTCGGGGTGTAAAAAGTACGAATTATCAGGTCTAAAGGGGCCTGTCCCCTTTCCCTGCGCTGTCTCTGTCTGGCTACTCTACTATTATGCTTTCGGCATATCCTTCGAGGAATCCAGATCTTATGTTGTAGGTAATCTTCCCATCCTTGTATGGGAGATTGGTCGAATAAAAATATACTTCAATCTTCTTTATCCCATCAATCCAGGAGATTCCTGTATACATGAAAGCATATGATCCATCCATTAGTGCAAAGGCCTGGGAACCGTCGAACGAGATTATAGTCATATCTTCGCTGTCCCCATTACTCTTTAGAATTTCCCCCCAGATTTCGACGAAGTTACTTTGGTATGAAGTGACCGTATTACCGAACTCGTCTTTGGCTGTGAGGATTATTTGCGTCTTGATGTCTTGCTGGATGGTGGGGGAGGCTAAGACTTCTAGATTGGTGGCTTCTCCGAACGGCGTGATGTTCAAGATTTCACTGAATGCTCTGCTCATTGGGGGGGAGGGATATATAGGTATCTTTGCATAGCCCTCCACTTTTGCACAGAGGTTAGTAACTCCAGTGGGTATCTTCCAGTCAATCTGCAGTTTGTCGGTTTCTCCGACGGGAGCCCAATCGACCCCCTGGTTTCCTGAATATGAGATTTTATACCAATTGGCATCGGTTACCGCGAGCCATTGAATACTGACGGGCTCATTGGCATATAATATGCCATCGTCATCAATGACGGTGACCGCCCCCGCATAAACCGGAGGGGATGGAACTATCTCAAATTCTAAGCTTTTCCCATCCACGATTTTAACACCTTCCTTACCGAATACCTCGATGAGGAGATGATAGGTACCTGACTTGTTGGGCGTCTCCCAGAAGAATGTAAAAAATCCTTTTGGGTCTTCAACTAAGTTTCCGTTTCCACTCACAGGCAATGATGTTTTTGACTTATCACTACTTACCAGGAATACATTCTGGTGATCGATCCCTATCCCTTGTACCAAAAGTTTGATCTTCCACCTTGCAGTAACTACATCTTTGACTTCAAAGACGTCATTATTGGCAGGGGAGATGAACTCTACGATTCCCAAATCCTGCGGGATTATGGGGCCACCGCCTCCTCGGTTGCAACCGAGAGAGGTTGTGAGTGCCAGGCAGAGCCCGGCGAGAATAGACAGAAAAAATCGAGTCATTAGAGGCCTCCAGCCAGGAACTCTGCCTGGCTTTGTTGGTACTCGCGCTTTTGGACTCATGAATCTTTGAGCGCGGCACCCTGGCGGATAAGTATAACGTAATCCTTCGACTACGCTCAGGACCTATTCGGCAGGATGCCGGGCTCAAAGAAAGATACACGATCCTGGACGAGGCCAGGATGACGAAGTAAGGAATGCTTCGTCATTTGTCAAGGGGCGGTTATCTAAGTGGATATTATACCAGAAATAGGTAGAAGTCAAGGAGTTTTGTGCTGTGGGAGCTAAAAACACCTAAGGTGTTAATTAACCAATCTTCACCAATTTCCAATGTCACCAATTGGGGATTGACAGGATGGATGATTTGTAGTATAATAATATAATTACTTTAATATAGAGTTCCTTCCGAGAAACAAACATCAAAAATGAAAAGACAGGTTAAAAGAAAAAAAACAATTTATACGATTCTGGAGTCGCTTCAGGAGCTCCCCAGAATGACGACTGAGAGATTCCGGGTCCCCAGCATTCGCGGGGCAGGCAAGTCCGGAATGACGGATGGGACAAAGAGGGTATTGTCGATTTTGGTGATGGTGGTGTTGGTTATACAGGTGGTGTTTCCGGGTGGGTTGTTTAGTTTTGATGTTCAGAAAGCAAATGCGGCGGTCACGGTAACTGTTACTACTCCTACTGATGTTACTAATTGGGATATTGGAGATACAAATAACATCAGATGGACGAGTGCTTTTGGTATCGGAGAAGACCCCAGTTATTTTAAGCTCTATTATTCGGAAGATAGCGGAAGTTCCTGGAATTTAATTGATGGCAATGTACCATACACTGGTTCGCCACAACTATATGGTTGGGAAACACCAGTGGTGAATGGAGCGGGGGAAAGTGATTTTCAAGTTAAGGTAGAGGCGTACGATGTGGGGAACAATCTATTAGCTTCCGATGCCAGTGATAATTTTAAGATTGATTATGGGCCGGTAGATAGTTGGGATGCTAATGCAGAACCAAGTATAGCCAAGGGGCTTTATATTGATCTCACACTTACACCTAAAGACAAATATGATAATGCGATAATTGGCTATTACGGTTCGGTAGATATCTCGGGATTCTTGACTCATGGAGATGGATCAGGCGAAGTTGGGAACTCTGTGTGGTTTAATGGCCAAAATGTTATGACTCTTGGGGCGGGTGCATATGTCATGTCGTTAAATAATATTTCCACTGTAAATGGTTCCGTTACATTAACGACAACCTTTACTTCAGATTTTTCTTATGTGGATGGGAAACTAACTTTTGACGTTTTGGGCGATGGTTATGACGAGAGTATTATTTATGGGGATTTAGTATTGATTGATGCGCCGACGGCGGCGTCCAGTTTTGTTATCGGAAGCTCTGGGAACAGCATTACATTTCGGGCAGGAGGGGAGACGGCGATTGATCATTTGGATTTGGCATATTCTCCGGATAACGGGTCCAACTATTACACGATTGAAGATGGAGTAGCGGATGGGACAATGCCACAGACATATTCTTGGACAGTAAATAACAATACTCCTGGAGCTCAGTGGAAAGTACGAGTTAAGTCCTACACAGCCGCAGATGCTTTGATCGCGACGGGCACCAGCGCGGCATTCACGGTGGCGTATGGAAGCGTGGCGAAATTTACCGTGGAGGCCCCGGATGCGGCTAACATCAACCAATATTTTAGTTTGACGGTTACCGCCAAGGATACCAATGATTACATCATCACCACTTTTGATAATCCCGTAGCAATCGGCTCTTTGCCGAGCAATATTACCCCGGTCACTATCGGTAATGGTACTAGCACTGGCAGCTGGTCAAATGGGGTAGTAACATACGCTGGGTTTGCTATTAGTGGAACGGGCGACCAAACTATCACCGCTACTTATAGTGGGGCTACTGGCCAGGATACAATTAAAATCATTGGCGGGGGGTCCGAGAATATTGTTGGTTGTATAGAATCAAAAGATAAAACCGCTCCATCCTCAGTGGTAGCAGGAATTTTAGATACCAATAATAATATTCAGCCGATGCCGGCAACTACATTTAAGTCACCGATTACGGTGGTAGTAGAAGCGACAGATCCTTACCAAGGGATTTTTGCCGACAGTTGTCCATTAGGCACCGGGGTAGAAACGGTGGATTTGCAACTTAAGAAAGGTGCCGGGGCTTATGCTTCCCAGAGTGGTGGAACATACATCGTTCCGCCCGCGAATGCCAAGCCGGGCTATGATTATTACAAATGGACTTTAGATATTCCAAGTAGTACTTATGCCACTTGGTATTTTTATTCCATTGCG